>PEVN01000534.1 GCA_002779825.1 Armatimonadetes bacterium CG06_land_8_20_14_3_00_66_21
GCGGAGTACTACGCCGCGAGCGGAAACGAGCGCTGTGTACCGCTATACGAACGGCTGCTGGCAAAGCGGAAGGAACTGGCTGACGGGTGGGTTCCTGAGTTGTTCGGACTGGGTATGTACTACACGAAGGTGGGCGATTTCCGCGAGATGATGACTACGTTCGGTCAGGTCGAGAAGTTCACCAACGACCCAACGGTCATCTGCGACTACTACGTCGAGGCGGCACGGGCGGCCACTCGCCTGGGACTCAGCGATGTCGCCGCTCGGTTCTATGGTCTCATTGACGGCTTCAAACGACGGGATTGGCCTACGGCTGTCTCCCGGATCGACAGAGCCAATTGGGTCGCGAAACAGGGCGACCTTGGGGCTGCGGAACAGACGCTTGCTACCCTCGTGGCCGGAGATTTTGGCCCGAAGGCGCAGTACGCCGGTCTGTCTGCGCTGGGCTACATCCTTCATCGGGCTGGCGATGCCCAGAAGGCACAGAGACATCTGGCCCAGGCGGAGGCGATGCTCTCCAGGGCGCAGGTGACTTGGCTTGAGGAGTTGATCCATCTCTCTGAGGCGAACGGTCGCTATCTGGACTGCATCCGAAGATTCGACCAGGATCCCATCCAGCTTAGTCCACCGGCACCGGTGAACCTCCGGCTCACACCCAACGCCGACACGAAGCACGAGTTGGCTGTGGAAACGTATGGGCCCATTCCCCTGGTTCTTGACACCACCATTGACGGTGTTGAGGTGAAGGTGGACCAGGGAAGTGCGACCTCACTCAGCCCTGAGATGCCGGATGCCTCAGCATCCTTGCCACCCACTCGGCGGAGGGTGACGCTGGTCGCACACGGAAACATGGTCAGGGGGGACATGCAGGGCACTCTCCGCGTCTGGAGTTCTGCGTGTCTCGGATACGAGGTCACGCTCCCGATCCACGTGCTCTGCACTCAAGGGGTGCGTATTGCGCCGGTGAGGCTGTTCTTCGGCTTCTTGGGGCGAGGTGAGTCGCGAACGGTGACGGCTACCGTTGAAGGAGACAGACCCGTAGTCATCAGGCGCCACGGGCCGGTCACCGCGGATCGTGTTGAGTTTGCGTTCGCGTTGACGCAGGACAGGAACTCCGGTGGGCAGACTATGGTCAGGATCACGTGTCGTCCCGGGAACGACTGTGCTCCGCGGGTCCACGAAGGAAGACTCGAGATTGAAGCTGACACGGGAGCAGTCGCTGAAATTCCTTACCATGTCCATGTGCTTCGTTAGATACGCGTGGCCGTTACCAGTCCACGCGTTGCCAACCGCTGTGGTCCAGCTCGACGGACCTATCTTCAGGAGGAAACCCGATGATCAAACTTACCAGTACTTCACTCGCCCTGGGGCTGCTACTAGCTTGGGGTTGCGTGGCCTTCGCTGCGCCCGCCGAACCGAACACGCCGGCCGATCCGCCAACCAAGTCTGAGTCATCGCGCCTTCTGACAGACGAGGAGCTGAAAGCGGCAAAAGGAGGCAATTGGCTTGGTGACTGTACTGCCGGGATCAAGTGCGCGACCTGCCTAAACCTGATATTGACCGGCACACGAGAATGCTCTCCCAACGTCTCAAAGTGCACAGGCCTAACGGGTTGGTGCGGTCACACCACGCCCGTGCTTTGCACCTGCAAGGACCCTTTCGTTGACTGCACCATGTGGGGCACGCCCTACTTGGTAGGCGCCCTGCAGTGTCCTTAGAACAGTCGCTTGGCGCATGACAGACGCCACCCTCGTTGCGCGTCAGGCATGGTGACCCTCAGTCGTGGAGCCGGACCGACAGTGAACGGAACTCAGGAGCCTGGATGCTGCCGCAGGCTCCAGGAGCGACACTTTGTCCTGCTACGCACGCTGCCTCGTCGTTGGAAGTCGTGAGACCGGCCCCGAAGGCACCCGGAAGTCGCCAAGCGCGCACGGTCATACTGGTTGCCATACGGGTAGGAGCCGACTCCCGCGAGGGGGAGCAAGGGTGTTGACGAGATGAGATACCAAAGGCTAACAAAGCAGACCGTCCTTGTCGCCACTCTGGTGGTGTCTTGCTCCGTGGCATTGTACATCGCCTCGTGGGGCCGGACGGCGCCGGCAGACCCGCGAGTCCTAACCATCATGCGGGGCATCGAGTACCGGGAGGCTTTGATTGAGAGCCTGTCCGTAAGCTACGCGGAGACCACCACAAGCAGCCCTGACGTCATACTTCGGATTGCCGAAGCCTTCAAGGCGAAGCACCCGGAGCGATCGTTCCCGCCTCCGCCGCGCATCGTGCGAGCGAGCGGGAAGTGGATCATGAAGGGTGAGAAGCAGCGGGTGGAGATGATCATGCCTTCCCCCGAGACTGACGTCGGAACCCGGGCTCGCCAAGACTTCGAGAAAAGGAGAGATGGATCTGCCGCCCCAGAAGAGGGAGGAGCGGGAGCGTATACAACCACGGCAATGTACGACGGCAGGAAGCTGATCGCACTCTATCCCCAGACCACACCGGGGCTTCCGTTCATCGTCAACGTGTCTGAACGCGCGACCGGATCGGCGGCTGCGGACTTGTACCGTATCGGGGAGATGCTCCAACTGTATGAATCGAGGATGCCACTCAGTGAGTACCTGGGAAGGCTGAACCCATCCCTGGTTGGCTCCGAGGAGAACGAGGGGCGCCAGTGCTTCGTGCTCCAAGCCGAAACGGAGCTGGAGGGCCACATGGTGAGAAAGCGGTGGTGGGTGAGCCCGGAGACGAACTACTGGCCGGTGAGGCAAGAGATCACCTTCCCAGATGGCGAACTTGTGTTTGCCAAGACGCTGAGTGACTGGAAACGCCACGGCTCCGAGGTGTGGATTCCGCATCGCGTGATCGTTCGCTCGTATGTACCACGTAAGCTCTACGGGACGCACGAAGAACGTTCGAGAGTGGATCTTCGCCTGCTCACGGCGGAGGTGAACGCGCAGGTACAGGACGACGTTTTCACGTCGGATGTGGATTCCCTCCCCCCGGGAACTCAGATCCAGGATCTGGACGCCGGGAAGATGCGAGTCATCGGAGCGGTCGAGGCTTCGGATGACGAGATCCGGTCGCTCGCCGACCTGGCTCAGCAGTATCTCGAAGGGAAGGTCAGCGAGGCCCAGTTGGCTGCGAGGCGGCGTTCGCCCCCGAGCGGCGACAAGCGACTATGCGGTCCCCAGTGCCTCCTGATCCTGTGTCATCTGCACGGCCTGGACGCCTCGACCAAGGAGCTGGCCCGTCTTGCTGGGACCGACGAGACGGGGACCACGATGTATGGTCTGGTTCAGGCGGCCCAGAGCAAGGGGTTGAAGCTGCGTGGTCACAGTACGACGTACGATGACCTGCGAAGCCGAGGAGTCCCTGCCATCGTGCACATGCAGGAGGCTCACTTTATCGTAGTGGTCAGGGCACTGGACAACCGAGCTGTTGTCATTGATCCGCCTCTGCACGTGGCTGTTGTGCCGAAAGGTGACTTCATGTCGTCTTGGCGCGGGGAGGCGTTGATCCCTTCGCCCATCGCAGACGGGCCGCAATAACGCGGAGGAGCAAGGAGAGTCCGATCATGACACACCGACCGAAACACTGGCTACTTGCCCTCTTGGTAATGATCAGCGTTTCGATTATTGCCGACCGGCGGCGCGCCGTCGCAGAGCCGACACCAGCAGATGCGCCTCGTGCCGAAGTCACCGACCCGGTGTTTGACTTCGACGCCGTGGAGTTCGGCCAGCTCGTGGCGTGGCGGTTTGCAGTGCGCAACGCGGGAACGAAGCCGCTACGGGTTCAGGTCGACAGAACGTCGTGCCGGTGCGTCGCAGCGCTATTCAGCAGGGACCCCATTCAGGCCGGGGCCACGGGCTACGTTGATGTGTCTTTCGAAATCGACACTCCAGGCGAAGTAAGGTCTCTCGTGTTCCTGAAGACCAATGACCCCCTGGCCCCGGAGATCACCTTGGCTATGCATGGCTGGGCGGTCTTCGGCTTGGGTTGGGAACCAAAGCGCGTGGCTTTCCACGCTTCGCTGGGTGAACGTGTCACAAGGAGCGTGCGTCTCACTGCGCCGCCGGGCTCCGAAGTTCGCCGCGTTGGTGCGGAGGGAGCAGAGGGGTTGGCAGTCCAGTGCGAGAAGACTCGGGACGACCGGGCGGGAGTGGTTTGCGACCTGCGGCTGACGTATTGCGCGCTGCGTCCGGGCACGGGGGAGGCGAAGGTGGTAGTCCAATTCGCGGGGGGCGTCGCGGTTGAGGTGCCGGTCACTTGCACAGTGCAGGGCGATCTCTGCTTGCGCCCTCCCAGGGCGTTCTTTGGCTTTGTCCCCAAGGGGACTCCCTCACGCAGGGAGCTGACGATCACCTCGGCGTCCCAGAAGGCGTTCACAGTCATGCGAGTTGAGAGCGCCGACCCTAAGGTGAACGTGCGAGCTGAGCGAACTCGGCGCGCATGGGAATGGCGGGTCGTCGTCCAGTTGGCAACGTCGGAACACGGCCGGATCGATGCATTCGCCAGGATCATCACGAATGCCCAGGGCGAAGAAACGCTGTCAATACCGGTAACGGCGCACGTAGATTGACCAGGCCTGTCGACCAAGTGCCAGGGGGCTCATGCCCTCGCCGCGCCGACGAGTGAGGTCTGAAGAGGGAGACTCGCATGACCAAGTGGCTCCATGCCGGCGCTGTCTGTGCGTGGATTGCCTTGGTGCTCGGCCCGACCGAGGCGCCCGGCGAACCGGCCCCCAGGGGGCGAGGTCCCGAGCCCCCGGTCGTCAATCTGCCTGAGGCGGAGCACGGGTTCGGGAACGTCAGCATCGGCCAACAGCTTGAGCATACGTTCGTCGTTTTCAACAGGGGCGGTTCCGATCTGCAGCTCTCCATCCCGCCGAGTTCCTGCGGCTGCGTGAAGGCCACTCTTGAGCCAAGCACTGTTGCGAGGGGGAGGACGGCCGCGCTCAGAGTAGTCTTCCAGCCGACCGACCCCGGTCGGGCAGAGCAGGTCGTGTGGCTCCACACGAATGACCCTCTGTGCCCCAGGATGCCGATCACTCTCAGGGCCTTGGTGCTTAGACCGGCGCAAGCTCGACCCGAGTTCGTGACTCTCCAGACGGACTACGGCAGCCCACAGACAAGGGATGTTACCGTCTCCCTTCCGCCAAGTGCCAGCCTGACGGCGCTGCACGTCGAGCACCCGGACTTCGCCGTGGGTAAACGACGGTTGCTTGCAGACGAAGCAGGGAGTCTGTGGCGGATCACCGTCACGGCGAACCCCGGGATTCCCATCGGCAGCCACAAGACCCAGGTCAGAATCGTCCTCTCGGGCGCCTCCAAGAAGCAACTGGTGATCCACGTGCGGGCCGTGGTTGCCGGTAGGATCTCGGTTGCGCCACCCAGCGCGTTTTTCGGCTTCCTGACTGCCTCGGCCCGGCCCCTCCCAACGAAGTCGCTCAGGCTCAGTTCGACGGACCACAAGCCCTTTCGCATCCTGTCAGCCAAGACCCCTCACCCAAGCGCCTTCGTGGTCACCTTCGCACCACAGAAGCCCGGAACGACTCAGACGATCGAGGTGACGCCTGCCCGGAAAGGCGCGTGGCGGGGCGCGGTGCAGGCCGAACTGGAGATCGTCACAGATCACCCGTCAGCCAAGCGTCTGGTGGTGCCCCTCTCTGCGCATTTCGGTCGAAGCCCAATCCCACAGCCATGACGCAGTCCCGGGCCTCGGGCGCTGGAGTTCCAGCCACATCCTTGATTCCGCCCGGAAACACCCTTTCGGCGATGTCGCCTCGTCGTGGCGCCCCGGGGGGCAACCCGACCTCCACGGGGCCATGCTCCCCATCTCCCCCACCAGCTCCCGCCTCACCACCTCCAGCTCCTCCCCCAACCGCGCCTCATCCTGCAGCGCGCCCGACCCGGAAAACCGCGGCGGCCCTTGCAGAACCCGCCGGTGCACCCCGCCGACGGGCCCGCTGCCAGCCAAGACAGGCCAGGTGTCAGTCGAGGGGACCTCGGGCGAGTCCGGGCCCGGCCCGGATGACTTCGGGCCGGTCTTGGGGTACTATGAGGCGGGCCCGACCCAGAGAGAGGCAGGCCCGGGTGGGCTCGGGCCACCCTCGGCCCGGCGCGGGCCAGGCCCGAACACGTGCGGGCCGCTCTTGGGCGCACCCGGGCCGGGCCCGGGTGCCTCCGGGCCTGGCCGCAACCAGCTCGAGGCAGGCCGGCCGGCGTCCGTGAGACGAAACGAGGCGCGAAAGCGAGGCGCAGCAGTCAGGCCTACAGGTGAGGAAAGGAGTCAGTACCGTGGCAGACCGATCAGTCGAAACGATGTTGACGAAGTGCGGGGAGGTTGAGGCCCACTGGGACCAACGGATGCCGGAGGCGTTCACCGTCCGGTCGCTCACCCTCGCCCAGTTCGGCGAGAAGAAGGCCGCGCTGGCGGCGGCGGAGGCGGAAGTCCAGGCTGCCAGAGAGGTCTTGGACAAGAAGCTGGCGGCCAGGGACGCGCTCGCCGACGAGGCGTGGGACCT
>PEVN01000045.1 GCA_002779825.1 Armatimonadetes bacterium CG06_land_8_20_14_3_00_66_21
GTCTGCGGTTTCCGCCTGGATCTTGACCTCGTAGACCCGGCCAGAGTCCAGCGTCGGCGAGGTCACGTTGAAGCGGGCCTTCTTCGAGGCGCCCGGCTTGAGTTCGACCGTGAGGCTCGACGGGTCGGTCTGCCAGCCGGCGGCGGCCAAACGGACGGCGGCTTTGACTGTCCGCTGCGACTGATTGGTGATCGTCGCCTCCACGGCCGGAGACAGCTTCGCGTCGAACACCGGCCGCAGCTCCGCAAGCGACACCGGCTCCAAGACTTCAGCTCTCACGGTGCTGCGCGCCACAGTGCGACCGTCCGCGAGAAGCTCGACGAAGAGCGGATACGTGCGGGCCGCAGCCGCAGCGGGAACCGACACCCGCGCCTCGATATCCGCCTTGCCTTTCGAGCGGAGGGCGAGCCGCTTCGTTGCGGGCTCGACGGACAACCCTCCAGCAGGGCTGATCCGCACTTCGCCGGCCAACTGAGAGGCGAGCGGATTGCTGACCGTCAGCCGGACCTGCACTTCGTCCCCCGCTGCGACCTTCAACGGATCCGGCTGCACAGTGATGGTCTTCAGGTCGGGCTTCAGGTACAGCTCCGCGGCGGCGCCGGTCACGAACACCGGGCTCTGTCCGAGGGTGAGTTCCAGATTGCCGTCGCGGGTGGTCACCGTCTCGGTGGTACCGTCCAGCCGCTCGACCTGCACCTCGTTGACTCCCACCGGCAGCTCCTCCCGGGCACCCTCGCCGGCGGCGTTCCACAGCACCAGCAGCGGCTTCCCGTCGCGCTCGAATACATGCCCGTAGCTGGCTCGGCCGAGCCAGTCGATGGCGCTGGCGTGCTTGGCGCCTTCCAGGTTCCTGGTCATCGTCGCGTACGCGACGGCGGCGGGCTTGGGGGTTCGGTCGGTGCGGACGATGCCGAAGTACTTTTCGCTGGCGCTGGGGTTATTCCAGTCGCCGAAGATGTGCACGTTGAGGTTGCGCACGCCCTCGCTCAACGCCAGCACGTATGCACGCACAATCCAGTTCGCCTGCTCCAACTCGGTGAATCGGCCCGGCGCGGTCGTCCAGCCCATCTCGGTGATCCAGAGGTCTGTGGGCTTCCCGTACTTGGCGGCGATCTCCTTGGTCCGCCGCAGTTCACCAACGAAGTCAGTCGCCTCGGGGCTGTTGGCGCGGTAGGGGTGAGTCGACAATGCGTCAACCCACTGGAAGCCACCCAGCTTGCCGAAGGTGTCGAGGTGCTCGAGGGAGTCGCAGGGGCCGATGACAATGGCGTTTGGGTTGAGCTTCTTGACCGTCT
This sequence comes from Armatimonadetes bacterium CG06_land_8_20_14_3_00_66_21, assembly GCA_002779825.1. GTDB lineage: Bacteria > Armatimonadota > Abditibacteriia > CG2-30-66-41 > CG2-30-66-41 > CG2-30-66-41. The sequence continues at coordinate 1,296 of PEVN01000045.1, forward strand.
GGTAGACGGTGCGGTGCAGCGTGACGATGTCTTCCGGCGTGCCCTGCCAGCCCCAGGGGATGACCGGCTCGTTCCAGACTTCCACGACAGGCACCAGGTCCGTCACCTGTCGGTAGACAAACGCCACCCAGTCGGCGAAGCGGTTCCAGTCCAACGGAACGGCGGCGCGCTTGCCATCGGGACCGGTCAGCATCCAGTCGGCGAACTGGTGGAAGCAGAGGTAGGTGGTGAGCCCGGCTTGCTGCTCTTCCCGGCGGCGGTCGGCTGGCTTGTACTCGCCGGCATACTGCTTCAGGCGCCAGTCAAATTGGTCTGCCTGCCCAGGAACCGGAGTGAAGTCGTTGCCGCGCTCGATCCAGCGCGTCCACTTGACGCCCAGCGCGGGCGCCAATTCGGCACTAACTCCCCAGCAGGCGAAGGCAGATTGAGGGTCGCGGTGGGCCGCGTCGGCGGGGGGCTTGGGCAGTTGGGCAGCGCTGACCGTTTCTCCCTGGAGCGCTTGGCCGTTGCCGTCCAGCAGTAGGCACGTGAACCCGAAGTAACCGCGCCCCGGCAACGGGACCGTGGCGGCGGCCGTGCCCTGGCCGTCGGCGGCAAGCCCGGTCTCTCCCTGCTTCACGAACTGCCCCCAGAAGTCGGTGACCGCCCACTTGAGCCGGCGCCCCTGCTCCTTGGGCACGTCCCGAACCGTGTAGGTCAGCGCTCCCGCGGCTCCTTCGGTGAGGAAGTTGCCGAGCTTCGGCGAAACGATCCGCACGCTGTCGGTCAGCGGCACGAGCTCGGCGTCGTCGAGCCACACCTTCGGGGCAGCCTGTCCCTCGCCCGGGCTGTCGAGCGAGTAGTAGAGCCACCTGCGCTTGGCGCCGCGGCTGGCCGGGAGGTTCTTCAGGACGATCTCGTAGCGCGTCCAGTCCTGCGTGCCGTCGGCGACGAGCAGCGTCTCGCTCATCGTGGACTCGTTCCACCAGCCGGGCCACAGCCGCAGCTTGAGCCCGTTGCGCGGCACGTTCTCCGTCTTGATCCAAGCGCTCAGGCGGTAGTCGGCAGCGGCGTTGACCTCGTGCTGCGTCGTGGCGATCGCGCCGCCGGGCCCCACCCCCAAGAGCAGCGAACTCCCGCCGGCGTGTTTCACGGTGTTGTCGAGCTGAACCGTCTTCGCCCAGTCGGCAGGCGGCGCCTGCTCGAAGTCGCCGTTGGCAAGGAGGCTCGCGCCGGCCGGCTGGCGGGGGGGGAACGTCTGACGGGAGAGGTCGAACTCCGGGGGGAGCGCCTTCTGCACGTCGGCCGGTTGCGCTGCCATGGGTGGCCCCTCGGCTGGTTCCTCAATGGACTTAACCAGCTCAGGCGGCAGCGTGTCGGCGTTCCATTCGCGAACGGTCACGTCGTCGAGCCACGCGGTGCCCGCTCCCTTGGCGATTGCGAAGAACGGCGCAACGCGCTTCGCATTTGGGTCGAGCTTCCGCAACACCACCGCAAACCGCTTCCAGGGGTGCGTGCCGCCCGTGCGAAGGAACTTCTCCACGCCCTGCCCAATCTCCCAGTTCCAGATCCAGCCGACGGGCTTCTTGTCGTCCCACTGCAGGAAGCGAAGGTGCACGCCGTCGGGGGCGGAGACGCCTTGGCACTTGAGCCACGCCACGAGCACGTAGCGCTTGGCCGGATCCACGTCGAAGGCTGGTCCGTACACGTATCGCTCCGCGTCTGGCCGGGCGTCCAGCCGGCCGGACTGTTTGCCGCCGTGCGACACAAGCATATCCACCTGCGCGGCGCGCTCGTCCCCCTCGCCGCGCCAGGGGGCGGACTCGAAGTCGCCGTTGGTGAGCAGGTTGGGGCCGAGGTCTGCTGCCAGGGAGGGGAGGCCGAGGGAGGCGATCAGCAGGAGGGCTGGTGCGTGCATGCGGGGGCTCCTTGGTAAAGGGCCAGGGACTCAAGGGACGGCAGGGACGGCAATAAGGGCCTGGGGCAGCGGGCGGGGACGGGTAAGCTTACCGGTGATCCCGGCGCAGGTCCAGCCAGGCTACTTCGGCTTCGGTTAGCTTGAGGGCGGCGCCTGCCACGTTTGCCTCTGCTTCGTCCCGGTTGGCGGCACCGATGAGGGCGAACAGGTTGAGGGGCTGGTTCATCACGTAGGCCAGGGCGAGCTGGGCGACGGTGACGCCCTTCTCTTCCGCCAGCGCCAACGCCCGGTCGAGGCGCTGGAAGTTGACCTCGTGGCAGTACGCTGTGCGGCACGCCTGATCCATGGTCTCGGCAATTCCGGGGAAGTTCTCGCGGGTGATCCGGCCGGAGAAGAAGCCGCGGCCGAGGCTGGAGTAGGCGAACACCGGTAGTTGAGTTGCCTCGTACCAGGCACGGGCCTCTGTCTCATGCGGGCCGCTGATGCCGACACAGCCGGGTCCCCACGGGTCGTCGACCTGTTCCGCGAGGCTGTAGTGTGGGCTGCTGGCGGTGAACGGGACCAGCCCGTGGGCGGTGGCGTAGTCGTTGGCTTCCTGGATCCGCTCATGGCGCCAGTTGGAGCCGCCGAAGGCGCGGATGCGGCCGGCGTCGCGGTGTTCGTTCAGGGCTTCCACAATCGGGCCGACGGGGACGTCGGGGTCGTCGCGGTGCAGCATGTAGATATCGACATAGTCCGTCTTCAGGCGCGCCAGCGAGTCGTGCAGGTCGGCGGCAAGGTCGAACGGGGTCGTCCGCTTGCGGTCGGCGTTGTGGTGGCAGCCTTTGGTCAGGATCACCATCTGCTCGCGGTTGCCGCGCGCAGTGAGCCACTGCCCGACGGCGCGCTCGCTGTTGCCGCCACCGTAGACGTGGGCGCAGTCCAGCGTGTTGTAGCCGAGCTCCACCGCGGCATCGAGCAGCGCGAAGCTCTCTTCGAGCACCTCCGTGTTGATGATCATCGTGCCCAGCGCCAGCCGGGACACCGGTTTGTGGACGCCGTCTACGCGGCCGTACTGCATCATGTTCATTCTCCAGGTGGGGGTGCGTCGGTCAGGCGAACTGGCAAACGTGAGAGCGGACTCACTCCGTCGGGTACTTCAGCCCCCACTGCCGACGCAGCTCATCCATGGTTTCCATGATAGACAGCGTCTCGGACAGAGGGAGCACGTCGCTTTCGAGCTTGCCTTCGCGGAGGCAGCGCCCGACCTCTTCGGCTTCGCACTCGTAGCCGTTGCCGCGGAAGGGCAGCTCGACGACCTCTGGTTCCTTGCCGTCAACGAACAGCGTCGCCCGAGTGGCGTGCCAGAACCCGTCGAGCCGGAGGCGTCCCTGCGTGCCGTCGATCCGGGCCTCTTGCGGGGTATTGGTGCGGACAGCCGAAGATAGCACCGCCAACTCGCCCCGGTCGTAGCCGAGCAGATACGCCGCCTGCTCATCGACACCCGTCTCCCCCAGATGCGGGAGACCCATGAGCTGCGACGGCGCGCGCCCGTAGACCATGTATGCCAGCGCGATTGTGTAGACGCCCACGTCGAGCAGCGAGCCGCCGCCCAACTCGGGGTCGAGCAGCCGGCTCTCGGGATTCCAGCCGCAGCGGAACCCGAAGTCGGCCGTGAGCATACGCACCTCGCCGAGGGCTCCCGTCGCCAGCCACTCGCGCACCTTGTACATGACGGGCAGGAAGCGCGTCCACATGGCTTCCATGAGGAACACCCTCTGCCGCCGGGCGCAATCGATGACCTGCCGCGCCTCGGCGGCGTTGATCGTGAACGGCTTCTCGCACAGCACCGCCTTGCCTGCCTCCAAGCACAGAAGACTGTGCTCCTTGTGCATGGAATGCGGCGTGGCGACGTAGATCGCGTCCGCCTGCGGCAACCGGGCCAGTTGCTCGTAGCTGCCGCAACGAACCGGCACGCCGAACTCGTCCCCAAAGCTGTCTGCCTTCTCCAGCGACCGCGAGCCAATCGCCGTCAACTCGGCGTCGGGCAAGACTCGCAGGCCGTCGGCGAACTTGCGGGCGATGCTTCCCGCGCCGAGAATGCCCCAATGGATGGTGTCTGGCACGTGCTGGGTCTCCTCTCAACCAAGTCAAGCTTTGGGCTTGACGCCCTGACGAGCGTCGTCCAAAGTTCGACGCTGGCGTGCCGCTCTCCTGCTCAGAGGGATGCCGGCATCCGAGGATCACGTGACCGTTGTGCCGCTTGCCCGGGGTCAGTGGGTGTGCCCACCCAGTTCCGTGCTGCAAGCGCCTGCTTCAGGCCAAAGGAGGGGAATTCCTCTGCCAACGCGTCGATGGCCTCTGGAGGGAGCCCTGCCTCCGCCAGCCCTTGCCGGAAGCCACGCAAGCCGCGCCGTCGCGCCGCAGCCAGCCGCACCAAGGCCCTGCCGCCGGTTACGGACACCTTCAAGGCGAGCCCCGCGACACGCGGGACGAGGGACAGCCTCACCAGAAAGCGGTGCATAGTCGCGCCTTCTTCAGCGGATCGGGTCAGTGCTTCTCCGCCTTCGCCTTCTCCAGGGCGCTGCTCATGACACCGAGGTAGTCCTTCGCCATCTTCAGGGCCTCCTCCGCCGGGATGCCGCTGGCGACCAGCTCGTTATAGAATGCGCCCACCGCCTTACCCAACTGCTGACCAGCCTCGGGCGAGTAGACGTTGGTCATGACAGCGCTCACCAGACCGCCGATGAGACTGGGCACCTTGTCCGAGACGGTCTCCAGGACTTCTTTCAGTTCCGTCAGGTCTTTGCCTTCCATTCGTGTCTCCACCTTTCCTGGTTCACGGCTTCCGGCCGGCTGTGCGGGAGGGGTGGGTACCCGATCCGGACAGGTCGCCGTTCGCTTGCTCCCACCAACAACGGTTTGGGCCGACGGGAAGTTGCGCAGGAGTCGTCAATGACTCCTCCGAAAACGCCTTCAGGACGCCCCAACTCAGGCGCGGCCACAGGCCGCGAGGGGTACTCCGCGCCCTCAGTTCCCCGAACAGGTTCGGGCGTCCCGCAAGAGCGTTCTCATCCTCGAATCCGCGGGTTTGACGTGGTGCCCGGCCAACGGGCGGGCATGGGTGAATCCTCCACCCTCACAGCACCAGCCCGCCCGGCTCTACGACACGTCCGGCGGTTGCGGGCCGGGTTCCGTCTGGTGGTGGTGGATGACGGTGCCTTCGATCATGGTGCGCTCGGGTGAGCCGGGCGGGAAGGAGTTCTTCGCCACGGCGTACCAGGCGACGTTGGCGTCGTGGATCTCGGCCGACTTCTCTAGGCGCAGCGCCGCCGCC
>PEVN01000538.1:0-11838 GCA_002779825.1 Armatimonadetes bacterium CG06_land_8_20_14_3_00_66_21
AAGACGGACCTTGGCCGGGATCGCCCTGCCGCTTGGTTTTCTCCTCCTGCCCGTTCTGCCCGCGAACGCCGAAGTGCGCGCTCGAATCGGTTCCGAGAAGAAGCTGATCGAATGGGGGTGGGACGAGCCGACTCCGGCCTACCTGCGCGCCAATGCGCAGCGGATGGACGGCTATGGGTTCGACGGCGTGATCTTCCATGCCGACCCCGTCCATGAGGGGAAGGCAGCCAACTTCGCCTGGGAGTGCTGGAGCGCCAAGCGGTTTGCGTATGCCGACTTTGCTCAGAACCTGGCTGACCTGAGGGCGGCGCAGGCCACGTTCACGCGGATGACCGACAACTTCCTGCGGTTCAACGTCTGCCCGGGCGACGTGGACTGGTTCGACGACGCAGCGTTTGCCGGCGTCGTGAACAATGCCCGACTCGCCGGCCGGGTGGCGCACGAAGGTGGCTGCAAGGGGCTGATGTTCGACATCGAGATGTACGGCAAACCGCTGTTCACCTACGACAAGCAGGCGCACAAAGAGGCGAAATCTTTCGCGGAGTATGAGGCGCAGGTCCGCCGCCGCGGGCGGGAGCTGATGCGCGCGTTCAACCAGTGGTACCCCGACATTACCGTGCTGCTCACGTACGGCTACGGCATCACCGGTGTCGGCGGCGACCGCAGCAAGGCGCAGTACGGGCTGCTGAAGAATCTTTTCGATGGGATGTTCGAGGCGGCCAGGAAGGGCGCCACCCTCGTCGATGCCTACGAGGGGGCCTACAGCTTCCGCACGCGCAAGGAGTTCGTAGCCGCCCGCAAGACGGTGCTCGGCGGGCTGATCTCCCGCGTCGGCGCTCCCGACGCCTACCGAAAGCACGTCCGCCTTGGCTTCGGGGTGTGGATGGACAACCGCTACGGCGCCAAGGCCTGGAACACCGACGACTTCGAGAAGAACTACTTCACGCCCGCCGAGTTCGAGTACTCCCTGTTCTGCGGGCTGAGCGTCTGCGACAAGTACGTCTGGGTCTACACCGAGCACCCCAAGTGGTGGACCAACGAGAAGCTGCCCGCAGAGTACCTCAACGCGATCCGCCACGCGCGCAATCCGCGCGTAATCGACGACGCGAAGCACCAGGGCCGGCAGGTGAAAGACCCGCCGACCGACCGCGGCCCGGTGGCGTCCGCCCAGCCGGGCTACGACGACGAAGCAACCTTCGGCGACCTGAAGGCGAAGTTCGACTTCGTGGCCGACCTGCCGAAGACGTGGAAGTTCTGCACCGACCCGGAGCGGGAAGGCGTCCAGGGCGAGTGGTTCAGTCCCGCCCTCGACCTCGCCGACTGGCGCGACATGCTGATCGGCAAGTTCTGGGACGAGCAGGGCGTCCGCTACCAGGGCGACGCTTGGTACCGGCTGACTTGGGGGGTGCCTGCCCTCGAACTCCCCGCGAACGCCCGACTCTACCTCTGGTTCGGCGCCGTTGACGAACAGGCGACGGTGTGGGTCAACGGCGCCAAAGTCGGCGTCCATACGGAGCCGCCCGACCTGGGCTGGGACAAGCGCTTCTCCGCCGAGGTGACGGGGAGGCTGAGACCGGGCGAGCAGAACACGATCGCCGTCCAGGTCAACAATGCCGCGCTCGCCGGGGGGATCTGGAAATCGGTGAAGCTGGCGGTGGGTGGGGAGTAGGTTCACTCGCCCCCCCCCCGGCTTCGTCACGCTTCCGGTGCGCGGTTGGCGCGCGCAGTGCCCCCGGCCGACTCGGGTAGAATACAACCTAAGCGACGGCACCCCGGACGATTCCTAACCGCGACGGTTGCGCGGGGTAGGCTGAACGAGGAGGACCACTATGGCAGCCGACTCCGCTCTACTAGAGTCTCATGTCCTGGAGTTGGACCTGAACGCCAGGACCCGGCTCGCAGAGGGCTTGCTGTTGAGTCTTGATGCCCCAACCGAAGAGGAGAACCTCAGCCTCTGGGTTGCCGAGGCCGAACGAAGGCTTCGGGACCTCCGCACCGGCAAGGCCAAAGAGATCCCGGCGCGCGAAGCACTTGACCGCGCCAGGGCTGCACTGCTGTGAAAACAGCCACCTTCGACGAAGAGGCGAAGACGGCATGAGAGCACGTGAGACATTCGTGCAACTCAGGTCACGCTTGACTGGAGTCACTGCCGCAGCAGAGCTCACATACGGTGTTCTGCCCGAGCGACTGAGGAACCAGATCGTTCATGCGATGGACGCCGCGATCGGGCCCTACGAGATGTCGGATTTGGCGCTGCTGGGTATCCCGGAGGCGGTGCCAGCCTCGAACGAGACATGGCGACAGTTGCAGGAGCTCATGCTCCGTGAGCTGGGGTTGCTCAGCATCGGTAGGGGCGGTGACGATCCGCGGGTCAGTTGCCGGGAGTTCGTCCTGGGGGCAGAGGATGTCCCTCAGTTGCTCTACACCGTCCAGACTGCGCTCAGCCTCGTTGAGGCCCGGAACAGGGATCTGGAGTCGCGACGAACGCCCGGCATCCTATACCGCGCCGGTGACCTGCCTGACTGTTCGATGTGCCAGCCTACCGATGAGGCCATCGCGGTTCTCAACCGCCACTTCCTCGAGAACGGGGTGGGGTACCAGTACGAGAACGGGCAGATCATCCGGGTTGACTCCGAGCTACTGCACTCGACGGTCGTGCGACCCGCCATCCATTTGCTCCGAGACAGCGGTTTCGCCGTCGCCAATAGCGAGTATCTACAGGCACACGAGCACTACCTGGCGGGGAACTACGCCGACACTCTCACCTGGGCTCTGAAAGCGTTCGAGAGCACCATGAAGACTATCTGCGACAAGCGCGGGTGGCCGTACGCGACGAGGGACGCTGCAGCCAAGCTGCTCGAAGTCTGCTTCGACAACGCTCTGATCCCGGCCAGGCTGCAATCCCATTTCTGCGCGTTGCGAGCGACGTTAGAGGCCGGGCTGCCCTCGGTTCGCAACCAACCCGGTGCGGCGCACGGTGCGGGGTCCCAACCCGTCACCATCCCGCGCCATATTGCCGGTTATGCTCTACACTTGGCTGGAGCAAACATCGTGCTCTTGGTGGAGGCTGATAGGACGCTAGGATGACGAACGTGAAGCGGCACTGCGCCGGTCCGAAGCCGGCCCCCTATGGCCAGATCATCCGAGAGGCGAGGCACTGATGGGCGTCCAGGACTACCTGCAGGGCGTTTGTACGCTGACCCTCACCGGCGTCGCCGTGTGGGGGATCAGCGCTTGGCGCCGCGAGTTCATCGGGAAGCGCCGCACGGAGCTCGCGGAGGAAGTGCTCGCGCTCTTCTATGAGTGCCGTGACATCGTTCACCAAATGCGCAATCCCTTCATCTATGAGGGTGAAGACGACGACTGCCGACGCTCAGAACCGGGTGAGGCTGCCGGTCGAGCGGCAGACACCGGCATCCTGACGTGGCGTTACATGCAACGAGCCGCGACGTTTGCCAAGCTCCAGAGCCTTCGGTACCGCTGCATGGCGCTGTTCGGGAAGCAAGTCGCAGAATCGTTCGACGAATTGGCGAAGCTCGTCAGGGAGCTTCTGCTCGCGGAGCGCGCGCACACCGACCTCCTCAGCGAGGCGACCGACGTGACCGGGGTCTCTCGTCGAGAGTTGGCCCCGGAGATTCAGAGGGTATCCGCCTTCCTCGGGAGAGGCGCCGGAGCCGAGGATACGGTGCCACTCAGACTTGACAACCTGGTAGATCAAATAGAGAAGATCTGCAGCAAGCACATCCGGTAGCGCCACGGGAACCAGACCCGTCGCGACACGACACCATGGCCAAGATCGAAGACCTCATCAGCGAGATAGCCGACGCCCGCCTTCGCGACGAGATCGCCCGCGAAGTCGCGGCGCTGAAGAAGCAGAAGAAGTTCGGGCTGGTGTTCGAGGAGCACATCCCCGAGATGGCGCAACTGCCCGGGCTGCCGGTCAAGCCGGGGCTGCGCGTCGTCAATCGCAGTGGAAGCAATAGGGACGTGTTTCTCGTGGAGGTCCTCCTCTCAGGCGGCAAGGCGCGGGTGCGCAGGGAGAACGGCGAGGCGGGGGAGGAGGTTGCCGAGGTCAAGGACCTCGTGGTCGTCAAGCGCTTCGGCGAACCGGTCTACCCCACGCTCAGTCCCGTCGCCCGGCTCACCTGCGCGGAGGGCAAGCCCTACCACACCATCATCAACGCCGACAACTTCCACGCCCTTCAGCTTCTCCTCTACTGCTACGCCGGCCAGGTAGACGTGATCTACATTCACCCGCCGTACAACACGGGCGCCAGGGACTGGAAGTACAACAACGACTACGTGGATGCCAGCGATCAGTGGCGGCACTCGAAGTGGCTGTGCTTCATGAAGAAGCGTCTGGCGTTGGCACGCCGTCTGCTCCGGCCGGATGTCGGCGCCCTGGTGGTCACCGTCGACGAGCACGAAGTGCACCACCTCGGTGTCCTCCTCGAAGAGGTGTTCCCGGATGCGTACCGGCAGATGGTGACCATAGTCGTGAACCCCAAGGGCGTCACCCAAGGCCGCTTTTCACGCGTGGAGGAGTACGCACACTTCTGCTTCCTGGGTCAGGCGGCAGTAGTGGGCCGCGGCGACGACCTTCTGACCCCCGAGAGCGACGAGGAGTCCGAATCGGACGCCCCTCGCTGGAAGGGGCTGCTGCGGTCGGGGGAAGGCGCTCGTCGCGAGGATCGGCGAGACATGTTCTACCCAGTCCTGGTCGATGAGAACAGGAAAGCAGTCGTGGGTGCGGGGGAGCCCCTTCCGCTTGGGAGGGAACCGGACTTCGACACGAAAATCAACGGACTCACTCCCGTCTGGCCCGTCCGATCCGACGGCTCACTGGGTCGCTGGGGTGTTGGTCCGGAAGCCCTCCGTGGACTCGCCTCCCGAGGCTACGTCTCTCTCGGTCGGTATGATCCCTTCCGGAACACCTGGGGCATCAGCTACCTCAGCAAGAAGCTGCAGAACCAAGTGGCGGCAGGGGTGCTGGAAGTCGCGTCCTACGACGAAACACGCAATGTCGTTGACGTGCGCTACACCCAGACGCCCGAGCGGCAAGTCAAGACCGTCTGGCATCGCACCACACATGACGCCGGGGCCTATGGCTCCGACCTGCTGAAGGCCGTCTTCGGGCAGACCGGGCTTTTCTCGTTCCCAAAGTCCCTCCACGCAGTGAAGGACACGCTTGCCGCCCTGAGCCGCGAGCGACGAGAGGCTCTCATCCTCGACTTCTTCGCCGGTTCCGGCACGACGTACCACGCCACGGCGTTGCTCAACGCCGAGGACGGCGGCAATCGCCGCTGCATCCTGGTCACCAACAACGAGGTCAGCGACAAGCTGGTGAAGGACCTCAATGCCGAGGGGCTGTTCCCGGGGGACGCCAAGTTCGAGAAGCACGGCATCTGCGAGTCGGTGACCTGGCCACGGTGCAAGTACGTGACCCAGGGGCAGCGGGACGACGGCACGCCGCTACCAGGCACCTACCTCGACGGACGAGAGATGAAGCAGGGCTTCGAGGAGAACCTCGAGTACTTCCGGTTGGATTTCCTCGACCCGCACGAAGTGGCCTACGGGGAGCGGTTTGAGGCGATCCTGCCGATCCTCTGGCTGATGGCCGGAGCGGAGGGGGAGCGGGAGACTGCGCGAGGCTACGGCAAGTCGTTTCTGCCGAGGAACTCGCCGTACGCCGTGCTGCTGAAGGAGGCTGCTTTCGCGGAGTTCCGCGGGGCGTTGGCGAAACGACCGGACATCAAGCTGGTGTTCCTGGTGACGGATTCCGAAGAGGCGTTTCGGGAGATGTCTGCCGACCTCCCCGGACAGCCGGAGACGAGGATGCTGTACAAGAGCTACCTGGATAACTTCCGGATCAACACGGAGAAGAACCTGTAGGGAGGAGCTGCACGATGCTGGCGATCAAGGGACTCTACGACGGCACGGTGGTGCGGCCGCTGGAAGCGGTGACCGCGCCGGCGAACGTGACGGTGGTGGTGGTGTTCACCCACGAAGAGACGAAGCCGGCGCCCAACGCGGACGTCATGCAGTTTGCCGGCTGCCTGAAGGACTGCCCGGCGTTCCAGGGCGATGCGGTGGAAATGCAGAGGCGATGGCGCGATGAATGGGAATAGCTGGGTGCTGGACACCAACATCGTGCAGTACTTCCTGCGAGGCGAACCAACGGTGGTCGCCTTCTGGCGCGAGCGCCTCGGAGGACAGCGGCCGACGGTCAGCCAGATCACCCGGATGGAGCTGCTGAGCGCGCCCGGTCTCACCGAAGACGCCGAGAGGCAGGTCCGCACGTTCCTTTCCCGCTTGGACGTGGCAGAGATCAGCGCCCGTGTGGAAGAGGCGACGGTGAGACTGCGGAGGTCCGTGCGTCTGCGACTCCCGGACGCCATCATCGTCGCGACTGCTGAAGTCCTCGGCTGCCCGCTGGTCACGGCCGACAAGGAGCTTGTGCGGAAGGTCGCGTCGCGCCTCCAGGTCATTGACCCCCATGGCTCGGCGGCTCCGGAGCCACCACCGGCTGAGGCCGGCGACGACGGAGGCGCCAACCGGAGCGAGTCCTCATGAAGATCGAGCTCAGGGACTTCCAGGAAGACGCCGTTCGGGCGCTGAGGCGACATGTGCGCAACGCGCGGAAGGAGGCGCGCGACGGCGACGCTCAGGCCATCGTACTCAGCTCGCCAACCGGTTCCGGCAAGACAGTCGCAGTCACGGCATTGCTGGAGCGGCTGTGGCAAGGCGACGAGACGCACGCGCCGGACCCGGAGGCCGTGTTCCTGTGGCTGTCCGACTCCCCGGAGTTGAACGCGCAAAGCCGGGACAAGATGCTGGCTCAGTCGAGCGTCTTCCGAGAGCACGACCTCGTCCTTGTGCAACCGCCGTTCAGCCAAGAGTACCTGACGCCCGGCAAGGTGTACTTCCTGAACACCCAGAAGCTCGGGAAGGACACCCTGCTGACAAGGGGTGGGGATCGGTCCGAGTACACCATCTGGCAGACGCTGGAGAACACCGCGCAGGCAAAGCCAGACCACTTCCACCTCGTCATCGACGAGGCGCACCGAGGCATGAACCTGTCGGCGCGAGAGCGCAAGCAGGCTGAGACGATCGTCCAGAAGTTCATCTTTGGCGACTCCGCCCTCGGTCTGTCCCCCGTAAAGCTGATCCTCGGCATCAGCGCGACTCCGGCCCGCTTCGCGGCGGTGCTCGAAGGCTCGGCCCGAACCAAGCGGGAGTACGTTGTGCCGCCAGCGGCCGTACGGGAATCCGGGCTGCTCAAGGACCGGATCGTCCTCTACTGCCCCGAGGAAGACCAGCCGGCTGACTGGACGCTGCTCGCCGAAGCGACGAAGCGGTGGAAGCGGCTCCGAAGCGAATGGCGCAGGTACTGCAAAGCGCAAGGCAGCGAACCGGTCGAGCCGGTGCTCGTGGTCCAGGTGGAGGACGGCACTGAAGGCAAGCTGACCCGAACAGACTTGGCGCGGGCAGTCCAAGTGATCGAACGCGAAGCCGGGCGGTTCGGCGCCGGTGCGCTGGCACACTGCTTCGAGGTGGAGAGTGCGGTACAGGCGGGTGGTCACAACATCCGCAAGATCGACCCCTCCAAGATCGAGCAGGACACGGTGGCGCGCGTCGTCCTCTTCAAGATGGCGCTCACCACCGGGTGGGACTGTCCCCGCGCCGAGGTGATGATGTCCCTTCGAAAAGCGAAGGACCATACGCTCATCGCCCAACTTGTCGGGCGCATGGTGAGGACGCCCCTCGCCCGGCGCATCGAGGGCAGCGAACTGCTGAACACGGTCAGCCTCTACCTGCCGCACTACGACCGAGACGGTCTCCGGGCGATCGTCGAGAAACTCAACGACCCGGAGAACGCGCCGCCGACGGAGGTGGTCGAGGGCTCGCGACTGGTCACTGTCAAGCGCGACCCAGCGCACAACGACCTCTTCCCAGTGCTGGGCCGTCTCCCGAGCTACTCGGTGGAGCGCGTGCCGAAGACCTCCAACGTCCGTGGGTTCGTCAAGCTGGCGCGGCGGCTGACGATGGATGAGATTGACGCAGAGACATGGGGCGAAGCAAAGGCGCTTGTGGTCGGGATTCTGTCAGAGGAACTGGACCGACTGAAGGGCGAGTCGCGGTTCGGGCGGCAGTTCAAGGCGAACCAGGTGATCGAGATCCGGGAGGTGCAGGTGGAGGCCGGCGAATGGAAGGAGGTGGACGACGGCAGGATCCTCAAAGTGGAAACGACACCGGAGAACATCGACGACCTGTTCGAGGAGTGTGGGCGCCTGCTGGGCGAGGGACTGCACGAGGAGTTCTGGAAGGAGAAGTCGGACCGCCAGGACCCGCAGCGCGCCAAGCTCGAGCTCTTCGGGGTGCTGCAAGACAAGGCTGGATGGGACCGGCTGGAGAAGGTGGCAGGGGAAGAGATCGAGGAGCTGTTCGACAAACACGACGATGCCATCGCCGCTCTGCCGACCTCGAAACGCGAGGTGTACAACCACGTCCGCAGACGCGCGAAGGAGCCGCAGCCAATTCCGCTGGTGTTCCCCGACAAGTTCGACGTGACTCGCGAGGAACGGCCATGGGACGGGCACCTCTACGTCGACAAGGCTGGTAGGTTCGGCTGGGACGCCAACACCTGGGAGAGCGCCGTCCTGAAGGAAGAGATGGCCGACGAGAGCTTCGTGGCATGGCTGCGCAACTTCCCGCGCAAGCCGTGGTCGCTCTGCATCCCGTACCGGCACAAGGGCGAGGACCGACCGGTGTACCCGGACCTGATCGTTTTCCGACGCGTGAACGGCAAGGTGCGCGTGGACTTGCTCGACCCACACAACCCGAAGCTGAGCGACGCGGTGGACAAGGCCGTCGGGCTCGCCCGCTACGCCGACAAGCATGGAAGCTCCTTTGGTCGCATTGAGTTGATTAGCGTAGCCGACGGCGGAGAGATCAGGCGGCTGAACGTGAACAAGGCGACCGTCCGCCAGAAGGCGAAGGCGGCAAGTAGCGTGGCGCACTTGGAGGCGCTGCTTGAGGGGCAGGTGTGACGGAGGAGTACGATGAGCAGTGGCCGGGGCGAAGCGATTGCCGGAGATCCTTTGACCTCGGCTGGGTCGATTGCTCTGACAGCGAGGTCACCGGCACCCCGTGGTCGAGCGAAACGCCATCGCCGCCGGTGTCTGGAAGTCGGTGCAGTTGGCGGCTGACAGGGAGTAGGCTTACATGGCATCAAGAGCAACACTCCTGACGCTCGCAGCCCTGCTCCTGGCCGCCCACTTCCTGCGGGAGGGGCTTCTCCTGCTGGTTTTCCTCTGTCTCCTGGCCCCGTGGCTGCTGCTCGTCAAGCGGCGGTGGAGCCTGGTAGTGCTTCAGGTGCTGGCGTACGCCGGGGCTGCCGTTTGGGGGGGCACGATCTTCAGCCTTGTTCGGGAGCGCTTGGCCTTGGGGCGGGAGTGGGTAGGGGTAGTGATCATCCTCGGAGCGGTGGCGCTCATCACCGCGGCGGCTGGGCTGTTGCTCAACTCGGCGACGGTCAAGGAGAGGTACCGGCGGTAGGGCGCGGCTACGCGCACCTCCTCACCTCCGGTGCCGGTCATTGCTGTTCGGCCGGCCCCGGACACATCACCTTGTACTCCCGTCCGTTGGTCCGCGGATCGGAGTTGTCAGAGGTCGAGAACCACAGCGTTCGCGCACCCCAGTGGCTGTAGCGGCCGAGGCCCTCTTTGCGGATGTCGGCATGGGCGGAGTGCGCGGGGCCGAGGGGCTTGCCATTCTCCAGAAGGACCAGCTCAGAGCGCCCGCCGGCGACGTCGCTCGGAGCGCCGTGGTCGATGGAGACCTGGTACGCGAACCCGATTTCGCTGCTCATGTGCTTCGGGTCGAGGACTTCCTCAAACGGCGCGGGGAGTGTGGAGGTGCGCTCGACACTCCAAACGTCTGCCTCGGTCATGCCGGCTTTCTGGAACGCCGCGAGGGCGTAGGGCAGGCTGCACATCTGGTGGATGTTCAGCGAATAGACGTTGTTCACGCTCCACTGCCGGGCGGTGGCGAGCATTTCCTCGAATGGCAGCGCCCGGAGGTGAGCGACAAAGTCCGGCAGAACGTCAACCGTGCGCGGGAAGTTGGCGGCGCGCTGCGCCAGTGCGGCTGTAGCCTGCGCGTGCCGCTGGTCGCTGGTCTGCTGGTATGCGAGCGAGCAGAGGATTAGCGCCAGGTAGCCGGCTTCATCCCACGAGCTCATGAAGGCCGGCTCGCGGAAGTCCACGCTCTTGACGAGGGCCTCCCGAAGTCGCGCCGCGTCGGCGGGGGGCGCCGAGTAGAGGTAGTACAGCAAGCTCACGCTGGTGTTGGACACGAACCGGAAATGCTGGGCCGTAGCAAACCGCCAGCCGGCCTCGGCTGGCACGTTCAACTCGGCAGCCAGGATCTCGTCGGCCTTCTGCTTCCACTTCGGCTCACCAGTGATCTCCCAGTACCGGATCAAGCCGCCGATCCGGTCTTCGTCTTCCCCGGTATTGCCGAAGGCGTGGAACTGAGCGTACTCGCCGGCGACTTCCAGCGCGCGCTCGTCGCCGGTCAGCAGGTAGTAGTCAATCGCGCCGTGGGTGGCGGTGCCGTACCCGCGCACGCCGTTGCCCCAGTGCTGCTGGTCGTGGCGATGCCCGCCGCCGACATAGGTGGGGTCTTCAGCGCAGAAGTGGCAGGTGTCGACGTCCATCACATGCCGTGCCATGGCCTCGGCCGTGCGGAAGGCTTCGTAGTCGCCGGTGCGCAGGTACTGCAGGAAGAGCGAGTGGGTCAGCGTGCCATCATTGCACAGCCACCCGACGTAGCCGCGGCTGCACCAGGCATTCTCGCCAATGTACCCATAGTGCGACGGCGTCGCGTAGCCGTGGAACAGCGTATCGCCGTAGTCGATCATGCCGTCCCAGTGGAAGGCACGCTGGTTGTGGCGGATCCACTCAAGCCCCACGTTCTGAACCCCTTCGAGCTGGGGGAAGTGCTCGGGGTCGGCAACGGCGAACGGGCCGAAGGCGCCGGAGTCCGCGTACCACTGCGGCGCGCACTCCAGCAGCAACGGCGCGTTCACCCGGTCGGTCAGGTCGTCGCCGAGGTCTTCGTTCGCCGGCCCGTAGCGCACCACCATCTCGTGCGTCACCCCCACTCCTTCGCCACCGTACGGCCAGAGGCTCAAGTCATAGTGGTAGACATTGTCGATCTCGTCCGAGCGGCGGCGCAGGTCAAGCACCTTGCCGCCGCGTTCGGGCCACAGGCCCACAGTGACGCCGCCGGCGTCGACGACCAGCTCCTTGGGATGCCTCTGCCAGAAGTTGCGCATCGCAACATGCATGGCAGCGCGCGGTCCGGCGAGGCGCGCCCATCCGGCGGCCTCCTTCCCCCGCGCGACTTCGCGGTCCCCGTCGACGACTGCGTACTCCACCGACTTGTCCTGCGTGTAAGGCGCTAGGTGGTAGATCTTCTTGGGACCGGTCTCGAAAAGAACCACGCTCTGGCCGGCAGCGAGTTGACCGGTGTGAGGCGAGGCGCCGCCGAGTCCCCAAACGACGTTCCCGGACGCCTGCAGTGGGAACCGGAGACTCATACTCCGCAGAAAGTCCTCCTTGGGCTTTCCGGCGTAGACGAGCGTGTGGATGATTCGCATCTCCGGGCTGCCGGCGTAGAGGTGGACGCGGATCGCGTACTGAATGAGGCGGCGCCCCGCGGCATTCACCAGCCAGCCGCTGAGCTTCACGACCGCGTGCAGATCGTTGGCGTTCTCGACGGCAACGTGGTAGTCGCCGGCGGGGCTTGCGTCGAACTGCTCGCGCGCGCTCC
>PEVN01000538.1:11920-12863 GCA_002779825.1 Armatimonadetes bacterium CG06_land_8_20_14_3_00_66_21
TCACTTCGACCCGCGACGACGGCTTCGCCGGCACTTCGCCGAGCCGCAAGCGCAGTTCGGCGACGCCCTTGACCGTCAGGTCGACTTGTGTGTCCACAAGCACCCACTTGACACTGCCGTCATACCAGCGCGCAATCGGCCGGACCGCGCACGGGAGTTGCTGTCCGCTCGCCGACACGAGCTGCGCCTGCTGGCAGTCCTTGAGCGCGCTCAGGGGCAGCGGCACGCCACCGCGCACGGGCGCGGCACGCCACGCGTGCCCCGAGTGATCGCGCACGGTCAGCGGCACTTCCACGGCGGCCGCGGCGGCCATGCCGATCGACATCGTTGCTGCCAACACTATCATGGTCGATCCCTCCGGAGCTCGTGTAGCGACCGCCCTCAGCGGCCGTCGTCACCCGTTCTCAACACCCGCGTGTCTCCCAGCTTCATCGGCAGCGCGATCGTCGGCCCCTTGCCGAGAACCTGGCCGGTGAGCATGTCTCGCACCTCGCCCGGTTGTCCGGTGTCGAGCGCGATCTCGCCGTCCTGTGAAGCATGCAGCGCGACGAAGGGGCCGTTCGCGTAGACGTTGCAGTCGGTCTCGGTAAACAGGTGAACGCCGGCGAGGCGCGCGGCCAGGCGGAGCAGTTCCGAGGTGAAGCCGGGCGCGCCGACGAACACTGAAGTGCCGCCGTTGGCGCGGCGCACTGCGACTGCTGCCGAGCCGTCCGGGTAGGTTGCGAGGGTCTCTTCGGGGGTGGCGTCGGCCGCGGCGAAGAGCGGCTGGACAGGGCTGTTCACGCCGAACGGCGTGGTAAGCCCCTGCTGACGGCCGGTCTCGGTGGGCGTCGCCGTTGCCTTGTCGGGCGTCACTTGCGTCATCGCGAACCCGGTCAGCTCGCGCATCGCCGTTAGGGAGGGTCGGTCGTCATCGAAGTACCCGGGCGCGTAGCACCAGAGG
>PEVN01000201.1 GCA_002779825.1 Armatimonadetes bacterium CG06_land_8_20_14_3_00_66_21
CACCGCAGCCGGGAGGTTCAGGACCGGTTCCTGGAGCTGCTCACGGACGCGGTCCGTATTCGGCTTCGGTCGGACGTGGCGTTGGGCACTTGCCTGAGCGGCGGAATCGACTCCTCGACAATCGTCTGCCTCGCGAACCGGCTGATCCTGCAAGAGGGCGCCGTCGATCCCGCGCTGGTCGGAGACCGCCAGAAGACGTTCAGCGCCCGCTGCCGAAACAGCCGTGCCGATGAGGGCCAGTACATGCGGCTGGTGACCGAAGTGACCGGGGCGGCGGCGCACGAAGTGTACCCCGGCAGCGATGTCGCCCTGTGGGAGGAACTGGAGAAGCTGACCTGGCACCAAGACGAGCCGTTTGGGTCGACCAGCATCTTCGCCCAGTGGAACGTCATGCGATTGGCGGCACAGAACGGCGTCACTGTGCTGCTGGATGGCCAGGGCGCAGACGAGGTGCTGGCCGGCTACCACCGGTACTACGGCGCCCATCTCGCGCAGCTCTGGCGGGAGTGCGGCGCGGCTGCGGCGCGGCAAGCGGCCCGCCAGTCCGGGGCGTCCTCAGACAGGTCGGCGGCGCTGCTTCTCGGCTGGGGCCTTCGAGACTGCTTCCGGGGGACGGCGCGTCCGCGGGTGCGGAAGGTCGTCAACAGGTTCGGTTCCAGGCCGCTGCCGTGGGTTAGCCGGGAGTTCGCTCGGCAGCATCGGGAACGGGGACCGCAGCTCCGCGACAGCCTGACCAGCGCGACGCTCGCCTCGGCGCTGTACACGGACCTCACCCGCCTCTGCTTGCCCGCGTTGCTCCGCTACGAGGATCGGAACTCGATGGCGTTCTCGCGCGAAGCGCGGGTGCCGTTCCTGGACTACCGGCTCGTCGAGTACGTGTTCTCGCTGCCCGCCTGCTACCGATTAGGTGACGGCTGGACGAAATGGCTGCTTCGCGAGGCCACCGCTGAGATTGTGCCGGATGACATCCGCTGGCGGAAACGGAAGATTGCGTTCGCCACACCTGAGTCCGACTGGTTGCGGGAGGGCGAGGGGTTCCTGCGCGACCTGCTGAGCGGAGAACCGAGGTCGTCTCAGTTCGTCGACATCGGCCGCCTGCGGAACACCAAGCCGCTTGCCAGCCAGCCGGGCCTCTGGCGCTGGGTCAACCTGGAGGTCTGGTTGCGGACGTTCTTCGGGTGACTGCGCAGGACCGGCCCTCTGCCAGTTGCCGCCAACGCTGTCTGCTGTGCTATCATCTGGGCAGCACCCGCCGCCCTCCGACCTCCGCGACGAAGGAGCACACCATGGCCTCTCTACAAGCAGGAACCGCCACCGTCGACATAACTCCCCGGCTCGGCTGTCACATGTGCGGCTACTTCACCGATCGCCTTGCCGACCACATCCACGACCCGCTGCACGCCAAGGCCCTGGCCTTGAGCGACGGCGAGACCACAATCGGGTTGGTCATCTGTGACCTCATCGTGGTGCCGGCTGCTGTGGTAGACGTTGCCAAGGCGCGCATCCACGAACTGGTCGGCGTGCCGCCGGAGAACGTGCTGATTGCCGGGACGCACACCCACACGGGGCCGGCCATCCGCGGTGCTCTCGGCACGCCGATGGAAGAGGGATACGGCGAGGCGATTGCCCCGAAGATCGCGGACGCTTTCGCCATGGCGGTGCGGAAAATGCAGCCGGCGCAGATGGCGTTCGCCTCGGGCGACTGCCGTGAGGAGGTGCACAACCGTCGCTGGCACATGAAAGACGGCAGCGTACAGATGAACCCCGGCTACCTCAACCCGGACGCGGTCGAACCGGCGGGACCGACCGATCCGCAACTGGGGCTGCTGGTCCTGCGAACGCCGGAGCGTCAACCGATCGCCGCGCTGGCGAACTTGGGGTTGCACTACGTCGGCTCCAGCCAGGGCACGTGGATTTCCGCGGACTACTTCGCCGCGTTCGGTCAGGCCTTGCAGCGGTGCGCCGGGGCCGAGTTACTCGCCGTCATGGCCAACGGCTGCTTCGGCGATATCAACAACTGTGACTTTTCCAGACCCGCCCGCCAAGAGACCCATCCATACTCCGCCATCGAGCGCGTCGCCAACGTCGTGGCAGCGGAGGCGTGGAAGGCGTGGAACCTGCTGCGCGAGGAGGACTTCCAGTCGGAGGTCGACTTGGGCGCCAGGCTCGAACTGGTTCCATTCAAGGCGCGCTGCCCCTCCGCCGAGGAACTGGCGCAGGCAAAGGCGCTGTACGAAGCCGAGGGGAAACCGGCCGACGCCGACTGGCTCTACGCCCGCGAGCTGGTGCTGCTCAGCGACGATCCCGCCGAGTGGGAAGTGCCGATCCACGCGATGCGTATCGGCGACCTCGGCCTCGTCGGCTTACCCGGCGAGGTGTTCACCGAGATTGGTCTCGACATCAAAGCCCGGTCGCCCTTCGCCCAGACCATGAACCTCGGGCTCGCCAACGACTCCGTCGGCTACGTGGCAACCGACAAGGCACTGGACGAAGGCAGCTATGAGACCAAGCTCTGCCGCCACGTCCGCGCCCCCAAAGGAACCGAGAAGCTGTGGGCGGACACGGCGGTGCGGTTGCTGGGGGAGGTGCGGTAGTGCGGCCGACCTGCCGGAGGCCGCTTCCCCTTCGACACGACCCACTGCCCGACCAAGGGCGCCGCCGATAGCTGATAGCCGCGTCCGCGAACCGTCCTGTGAAGGAGAACACACCATGAACCCCATACTTCCCTTCGTGTCTGCCTGCCTCCTGGGCACCGCGTCCGTTGCCGCCGCGGAGGCCGTCTTGGAGGAGTTCCAGACGCCGCCACCCCCGGGGCCGCACTGCCCCCTCACCGTCGAGCAGCTCAAGCCCGTGGAGAGCTACCGCGCCGACCAGCCCGTCGTCGGCACGTACTTCTTCTACTGGTACGACATCTACTCGAAGGCGCACTTTGTGAACGGCGATGGATCCGACGCGCTCGTGGACCACCCCGTCAGCAACGACGACTTCAGCTTCAAGTCGGTCGCTTGGTGGAAGCGCGAACTGCAGGACGTGACGGCGGCGGGGATCGACTTCATCCTGCCGGTGTACTGGGGTTGCCCGGGGGACTACGCGGGGTGGAGCTTCGCCGGTCTGCCCCCGCTGGTGGAAGCTTGGGAGGAGCTAACGCGCGAGGGGAAGGCGCCGCCGCGGGTCGGCCTGTTCTACGACACGAGCACCCTCCAACACAACCCGTCCGGCAAACGCCTCGACCTGTTGCTTGACGCCGGGAAGCAGTGGTTCTACGCCACTGTCCGCGACTTCTTCTCGTTCCTCCCGCCGAAGATGTGGGCGGCGGTGGACGGGCGACCGATCGTCGTGCTGTACTCGCCGGGCTTTGCGGCGAAGCAGGACCCGGCGCTGTTCCCGTTCGTGCGCGAACACTTCAGGCAGGACTTCGCGACCGACCTGTACCTGGTGAAGTCGCTGGGCTGGGAAGGCGAGGCGGACAACCTCAGTTCGTGGGGCGGGGCATTAGGGCTGAAGGCGTACGGAGTGACGGCCTTGGGGCCGGGCTACGACCATCACGCGGTGCCGGGGCGAGCACCGCTCGTCGTCGACCGCGAAGGCGGCGCGTTCTACTCGCGGATGTGGGAGCAGTTCCTTGCCTACAACCTGCCGCGCCGCGCGAAGATCGTCCTCGTTGAGACCTGGAACGAACTGCACGAAGGCACCGATATCTGCGACACGAAGGAATACGGCAGGCGCTTCATCGACCTCACCGCGAAGTACGCCAAGCTCTTCAAAGAGGGCGTCGTCCTCCCGAAGACGGGGCCGTTCGCCGACGCACAGCAGGTCGAGTGGGACGCCAGCCGCTCGGACGAGAAGCTCGGCATTGCCCTGAGGAACTCCGGCGACGGTCTGATGGAACCGACAGAACTGGCAGACCGGAAGTGTTGGCGGACGCGGCAGAGCGAGCACGGCGGCAAGTACGCTTACGTTGACCTCGACGACGGCTTCCTGTTCGACGAGGCGGACGCGACGCTGTTGGTGGAGGTGGAGTACCTCGACCGCGGCTTCACCTCCTTCCTGCTGGAGTACGACAGCGCCGACCCGACGGCTTCCGTTCGCGAGGGCGCGTTCAAGGCGCTGGGTCAACCGGTCCAGTGCGGCGGCACCGGCGACTGGAAGCGGGCGACGTTGACGATCACCGGCGCTCGCCTCGCCAACCGGTGCAACGGCGGCGACCTCCGCTTCGCAGTGCTCGGCGGCGAGTTGGCGATCAGCCGCGTCACTGCCAAGCGCGATGCGCAGGACAAGTGAGACCATGGCAATCACGCTGGGCATCGACCTCGGTACCACGACTATCACAGCACTCGCGCTCGACCTGGCGCGCGGCGACCTCGTTGCTTGCTGCACGCGGCCGAATGACGCCGAGACGACCGCGGCCGCCGACAAGGAACGCGGCCGCTCGGAATGGGACGCCGAGAAGATCGCGGCCATCGGGTGCTCTGCGCTTCGCTCCGTCGCGGAGTCTGTCGGGGCGCGCCGGGCGGAGATCGTCGGTCTGGGCGTGACCGGGCAGCAGCACGGGGTGGTTGTGACGGACCGGCGCCAAACGCCGCTGACTCCTCTCGTCAACTGGCAGGACCGACGAGGCGAGGAAACGCTGCCCGGCGGCGACCGCACGTGCGTGGAGGCGGCTGTCGCCCTTGCCGGCCCCGAGGCGCCGGCGCGAACGGGCTGCCGGCTCTCGGCCGGCTACCTGGGCGTCACGTTGTACTGGCTGAAGCAGAATGGCCTGCTGCCGCCTGCCGGCGTGGCCTGCTTGGTTACTGACTACTTCGCCTCCCGGCTGACCGACGCCGAGCCCGTGACCGACCCGACCATGGCTGCGAGCAGTGGCTTGTTCGACGTGGCGGCGCGCGACTGGGACCCGGCGCTACTCGAGGCGTTGGGGCTGCCGGCGGCGCTCTTCCCCGAAGTCCGGGAGGCCGGTGACCCCCTCGGCACGCTGAGCGAATCGGCGGCGGACGCGACCGGGCTGCCGGCGGGGCTGCCCGTGTTCGTCGGGCTGGGCGACAACCAGGCGAGCTTCGTCGGGAGCGTCGCAGACCGGCACAGCACGGTGTTGGTCAACGTCGGCACCGGTGGCCAAGTCGGAGCGTTCTCCAACACGTTCGTTTTCGAGCCGCCCTTGGAGGTCCGACCGTTCCCCCGGGGCGGGTACCTGCTGGTGGAGGCGGGACTGTGCGGCGGCCGCTCCTATGCCGCGCTGGAGGGCTTCTTCCGGCAGGTGGGCGCGGAGCTGCTCGACCGGCAGCGCGACGATCGGGTCTACGAGGCGATGAACCGGCTCGCCGCCCGCGCACCCCAGGGCGCCGCTGGACTGCGGTGCGAACCATTCTTCACCGGCACCCGCGCGGAGCCGGAGCGGCGCGCGACCTGGACGGGCGTGTCGGCCCGCAACTTCACGCCGGCAAACATGACGCGAGCATTGCTGGAGGGGATGGCCAGCGCTTTCCGGTATGGCTACGACCGTATTCGTGAAGTCACCGGTTTTTCGCCAACGCACTTGGTCGGTGCCGGCAACGGGCTGCGCGAGAACTCGGTGTTGGCGGGAATCGTGGCCGAGGAGTTCGGGCTGCCGATGGTCTTCCCGCGGCACCACGAGGAGGCAGCCTACGGGGCGGCGCTGGTGGCGGCCGTCGGCGCGGGCACGTTCCCCGACCTCGACGCAGCCGGGAAGCTACTCCGCTATGAGCGCGCGACGGGGTAACCGGGCAGCCGCGCCGGGAATGAACGGCTCTTCCGACGGCCACGCCCAGCGGTCTCACAGTCCCAGGCTGAGCACCCGGTTGGCATTGCGCCAGGTGATCTTATCGAAGGCCTCGGGCGAGAGGAGCTTCTCCGCCGGCAGCGTTCGGAAGTACGAGACGATGGGCAGTTCCTGCGGATCGTTGGCGAGGTCGGTGCCGAAGCACAGCCGGTCCTGAAACTCCTCCAGGAACTGGTAGCCGAACTCAGGGTCGCGGCTGATTGCGTTGAGTCCGCTTCCCGCCGACAGATCGCCGTACAGGTTGGGGTAGGCGCGCAGCAGCTCCACGACGCGGCCCGGCGTGACCGGGCCTCTGGGGTAACCGCCGCGCTGCGCGTCCGTGACGTCGGCGCTGATCTCCGCCCAGAACGGCTGCGAGTGCGCCAGGAGAACCAAGTCGGGGAAGGTCCTGAGCACCGTCTCCAGCCGTGGCAACCCAAGCTCGTCGATGCAGCCATAGCAGCCGCCTGCCTGCGGGCCGACGTGGAAGGTGAGCGGCAGCCCGGCTTCCTCGACCTGCCCGAAGAAGTTCAGGTTCAGCGGGTCGTCGAATGGCAGGTTCGGGATGTACTCGCCGACTCCCTTGCACCCCAGTTCCTTGTACGCTCCCAGCAGCGGCCGGAAGTTGGCGCTCGGGCTGTTGGTCAGGTAGCGGGGGTCGAAGTTGCAGAAGGGGATCAGCCGGTCGGGATACATTGCGCAGATCTCCAGCGTCTCCTCTGGCGTCCCCATCGTGTACCGCCACTCGGGGCTGAGGGTCGTCATCACGGCGGCCTTGTCGATCCTGTGGGCGTCCATCATCTCAATGGTCCGCGCCGGTGTGGGGTAGTGGCTGCCGTTGGGGCGGGTCAGCTTCGGATGGCGTTCCTTGCACGTGTGGACGTGAATGTCGATGAGCATGGCGCGACCTCGCTTATTGTCTGCTGCTTCACTTCGTTGCCGCTGGGGGCACTCCTGCCGCGAATCTACCCGGTTGACACCGTGCCGCTTCTGGCCGAGAATGCCGACCAACGCCCAAACGGCCCGCGTCCCTCGCTTGCGGGCTGCCGCTGGAGAGTGCTGCCGCGATGAGATCCCGTTCTCTGTTGCTGTTCGGGTGTGCGCTGACTGCTGCCACTTCGCTCCTCGCGGAGGAGACGACGAAGCCGAGTGAGCGGCCCCTTCGCGTGCTGCTGACCTACGGCGGGCACGGGTTTGAGGAGAAGTCCTTCTTCGCCATGCTCGACGCGTTGCCCGGTGTCGAGTGGACGAAGGCGCCGTTGCCGGAGTCGGCGGATCGGCTCAAGCCGGGGCTGGAGAAGGACTTCGACGTGCTCGTCATGTACGACATGTTCTCCGGGTTCACCCCGGAACAGCGGCAGGCGTTCGTCGACCTGCTGAGGATGGGGATCGGCGTGGTGTCGCTGCACCACAACGTCGGCGCCCACAGCAACTGGGACGAGTTCCGCAAGATCATCGGCGGCAAGTTCCTCTTTGGCGACTGCGAGATCGACGGGGAGAAGTACACCACGAGTCCGTGGGCAGACGGGCAGGACATGAAGATCCACGTGGCTGACAAGGAGCACCCGATCACCCGGGGCGTGCAGGACTTCGACGTCCATGACGAGAGCTACGGCAAGTTCTACGTCGCGCCCGACGACCACGTGCTGCTCACCACCGACTACGCCAAGAACAACCCTGAGATTGCCTGGACGCGCGACTACGGCAAGAGCCGCGTCTTCTACCTGATGCTCGGCCACGACAACCACGCGTGGAGCAACCCTAACTACCCACTGCTCCTGGGCGGCGGGATCGAGTGGGCGGCGAGGCGACGTTGAGGGAATGTGGCCGTGTTGGCGGGAGCGGCGTAGCGGCTTCGGCGGCACTGCGTCCGTCGCCTTGGCGGCGACGGCTACGGGGAGGCACGGCCCGC
The DNA here is from genome assembly GCA_002779825.1 of Armatimonadetes bacterium CG06_land_8_20_14_3_00_66_21. Lineage (GTDB taxonomy): Bacteria > Armatimonadota > Abditibacteriia > CG2-30-66-41 > CG2-30-66-41 > CG2-30-66-41. Next base: position 7,689 of record PEVN01000201.1, read on the forward strand.
GTGAACGCGGAACTACGAACGCTCCGCCTCCAGGAAGATAGGCGCAAGCCGGTCGGTTCCCGCTGGCGAGGCGCAAAAGGAACCGGCTGGCGCCTATCTTCCGGCGTCTGGCGACGCGTTTGCGAAGGAATCGCCCATGGGCGTCTGCACACCACGTTGCAGGAGAACGTAGCGCGACTTGGTAAGTCGCGCGGTGCGAGATACCATCTCGCGCTACATTCTCATAGGAGCCTGCGCATGACACGACACACACGTCGGGACTTCCTCAGGTTTGCCGGCGGAAGCGCCGTGGCGGCCTTCGGGAGGGGACTGACCGAGCCGGCTCGCCGGCGAGGTTCCGCCGAAGCCGCCGAACGCAAGCCGAACCTCGTGCTGCTCTTCGCCGACGACCTCGGCTGGACCGAGCTCGGCTGCTTCGGTAGCGGCTACTACGAGACGCCGAACCTCGATCGGCTCTGTGCGCAGGGGGTCAGGTTCACCAGTGCCTACTCCGCCGCGGCCAACTGCGCGCCCTCGCGGGCGTGCCTGCTCAGTGGGCAGTATGTGCCGCGGCACGGAGTCTACACGGTCGGCGGGAAGCGTCGGTTCGACAACGACAAGCGGCTGCTGAAGTGGAACGAGCGGAAGCTCCTGGCGCCGGACAACGAAGACCGGTTGCCTCCGGAGAAGGTGACGTTCGCCGAAGCGCTCAAGGCTGCCGGCTACGCCACCGGGATGTTCGGGAAGTGGCACCTCGGAAATGATGAGTCGGCACGGCCCAAGGCACAAGGGTTCGACGAAGCCGTCGTCATGGCAGGCGCGCAGCACTTCGGGTTCAACACGATTCCCCCGCCGAAGACGAAGCCGGGCAAGGACGACTACCTGTCGGACTACTTGGCCGACCAGGCGCTGGCCTTCCTGGAGCGGAACAGGGACCGCCCGTTCCTGCTCTACTTGCCGGACTTCCTCGTCCACGTCCCCCTGGAAGCGAAGCAGGCGCTGATCGAGAAGTACCAGAGGAAGCCACCCGTCGGCGGTCACGGCAACCCGGTGTATGCCGGCATGGTCGAGGCGCTGGACTTCAGCTTCGGCCGCGTGCTCAAGAAGCTCGATGAGCTCGGGCTGGCGGACAACACGCTGGTGGTCTTCTTCTCCGACAACGGCGGCGTCGGCAGCGCGAAGAACCGCGGGCTGGACCACGCCGGCGGGACCACGTCGAACGACCCGCTGCGCGGCATGAAGGGAATGCTCTATGAAGGCGGCATCCGTGTGCCGATGATCGCTCGGTGGCCCGGCGTGACCCGGCCGGGGACCGTCTGCGCGGAACCCGTCCACGGAGTCGACCTCTTCCCCACATTCTTAGAAGCTGCCGGGGCAACTCCGCCGACGGACCAAGTGCTCGATGGCGAGAGCTTGGTCCCGCTCCTGGCGGGCAGGGCGGAGCACCTGAAGCGGACCGAGCTCTTCTGGTTCATGCCCGGCTACCTCCCCGGCCGGCAGGCGCCGGCGAACGCCATGCGCTCCGGGGACTGGAAGCTGATCGAGTCGTTCGAAGACGGCCGGCTGGAGTTGTTCAACCTGAAGGACGACCTCGGCGAGACCAGGGACATAGCTGCCGAGCTGCCCGACAAAGTGAAGGAACTCCACGAGCGGATGAGGCGGTGGAGGCAGTCCGTCGGCGCGCAGATCCCGCCGCGCAATCCGGACTGGGATCCGAAGAACGAGGGGCGCTGGTGAACGGCGCCGAGTTGCGACCGGCGATGGCACCGAGGTACATGGCCCGCGTGAACGCGGAACTACGAGCGTGACCTCCGCGGAGCCTGCGGGCGACGGGACTCCATGGGGGGATGAGGCAGTGGAGGCACTTCGGCCGGCGTGACTGCTACTTACCCTTCAGCCGCACCAACACGGTCCGCGCTCGCGTATGGCTGAGGCGCCGGTTGATCTCGAGGAGTTCTCCATAGTCAGCGGCCTTCAGCACAGCCGGCTGGAGGGCCGCTTCGTGGGTCAGCACGAAGCCGAGTTTGTTCCCGTCGCCTGCCGCGGTCTTGAGTTCCTGGCGGGACACGGTGATCTTCCCGGCATTGGCCGGGGCTGTCCAGGTCATGCTCTCAGGAGCCAGCACAAGCTCGGCGACTCCGGCGGGCAAGTGCACCGTGGTGGTAATCCGCGCCCGCTTGGGGCTACTCCAGTAGAGCCCGTTGCTACGCTCGTCGGCCCGCAGCCCGAAGACGTTGGAGAGGGATTCGGGCAGCTCGAAGTAGAGGTAGTCGCCTTCGCGGAGCGCGAAGTCCTCGACGACAGCGGTGAATGTCTCGACGCCCGGGTAGACGGTGAAGTCTGTCTTCAGGTCACCCTCAGCTCGCGCCGATTGCGAGAGTCGCGCCACTGTCTCCTGGAAGTACCGGCGCCGCTCCTCCGGCGGCATCTCGGCGAACTCCTTGTGCTTCTGGCCGAAGGCGTCACCGCGGTAGCGAACGGTCTTGGTGATCCGCGCGTTGCCGTTGTCAGCGACCTCCACGTCGTAGCTGACCTCTCGCTGGTCCCGCCGATCGGCGGGGGCGACGAGGGTCTCGAGCTTCCCCGTGTCCACCGGCAAGCCGAGGTAGCCGTCGAAGCCGGTGGCGCCCAGAGCGGCGTATTGGTCGGTGTCGTTCAGGTACACGGGTTTTCCGTCGACTGCGACGCGGACCAGCACCACCGGCAGCAGCGGAGTTCGCGCGTACCGAGCCAGCGGCGGCACGAGGGTGTCGACTACGGGCCACTGGGAGGCGAGGACGAACTCAGGCTTCAGGCCAGCCTCCGCCAGCATGGTGTACAGCAGCGCCGCTTGGTCGGCGGAGTTGCCGTAGCCTTCGGCATAGGTGCGGTCGGCGGGCGTGAGGGCGGTGAGCGGGAGGTCGTCAAGCCCCGGGCCCGCTGAGCGAATTCGTTTGGCGACATGGTCGCGGATGGCTGTAACGATCTCCCGGGGTGACTTGCCCCGTGCCAGGGCAGCCGCCTCTTTCTCGGCCGCTTTCTGTCCCTGGGTCGCCTCCAGCAACGCTTCGCGCACCGTCTTTGCGTAGGCGTCCCACCGGCCGGCGGACACCCACACTGTGGGGGTGAAGCTCCACGGCGGGGGCAGGTTCTCTTCCGGCTTGATCGCCGGCTGGTTCTGTGCTGTCCACTCGTACACGACTTGATCGCCGGCAGAGGTGTGCTTGCCGCTGAGAACCGGAGCGCCCGTCGGCTGCCCGGGGCCGCCGAAGCCGGCGTCCTGTCTGCAAACCGACAACCGGAGCGAACTTGGCGCCGTGACGCGCACGGTCATTTTCTGTATCGGGTCGGAGTCGCGGAAGGACTGGCGCATCCAGAAGAACGGCTGCCCCCGGTAGGTGCGAACCACCTGCACTTCGACGACGCTGCCCACCTCGACTCCCGGCAGGCTGGCAACCAGAGTCTTGGCGGCGGGGTAGCGCGGGGCGGAAGAGACCCACGCGGCATCCATGAGGTTCTGCTCCTGCTCGCTGATGGACTTGGTTTCGTTCCCGTTGGTGACAGTCGCCTTGACGACCTTGCTGTCCTCCCACGCGGGGTTGTAGTCCCACTTCCACTCGGCGTTGTCTTTCTTGCCGTTGTAGGTGAGGATCTGCTTCCGCAGCGTTCGCTTCTCGGTCCAGTTGTGGGCGTCCTTGACGTCGTACTCCCAGGTGTCGTCCAGAACAACTGCGTCGGCGGCCGCAGCGCTTGCCGTTGCGCCCCGCTGGAGGATCGGCATCTTCCGGTCGTTGATCTCCATCGCCTTGAGTGTCTGCTTGAGCTGCAGGTACTGCTCCGGACTGAACTCCACGCCCGTGATCAGGAACTCGCTGTCGCCCAGCAGCGTGTTCCCCTCGCGCCGCAGGTGCCGCTGCCAGGAGAGCGTATCGCTCTTCAACGTCGGGTACTCCGGCAGGGCTTCTACTTCGCCGAGGCTGGGGTCCAGCGTCAGCTTCAGCGACTCGCGGACGCCACAGGCGAAGTCGGTCTTCAGCGGGTACTTCCGCGCCTCCAGTCCCGTCTTGCCCAGGATGAAGTTGACCATGCCCACCCGCGTTCCGAGCCGTGGCACGGGCAGCAGCGCCGTTGAGTTGTTGGCGACGAGCAGGTCGGCGGCCTGGTACCCAATCCTGATGGTCAAGGGCGTTTCGGTGTCCATCATGTCCGCGGGCTGGAGGTCGAGCTCGGTGAGTCGCGCCCCGGCCGCGAACCGCTTCAGCGCGCCCTCGAAGTAGCGCCGTCGCTCCTCCGGCTTGATCCGTGAGAAGTAGCCGCGATAGGCGTTGTCGTTGATGCCGTCGAAGTGGAGCACGCTTCGGCCGGTGAGGTTCCCGGTGGCATCGACCGTAGCCTCGGTCTCGAGGCGCATGAGGTTGTCCTCTGCGGGGACGATGAGCGAAGTACGCAGCGTGTCGCCTTCCGGTCGGGCGACCAGGTAGCTCGTGTTGCAGAGGTACGCAGGGAACAGGTCGCGGGTGTTCTCATCGGTCGAGTCCATCAGCGTGTATGTCCCGCCGTCATTCTCGATGGCCGAGATAGCGTGGTTGAAGTAGGGCTGAGGAACCTCTTCGTCCTTCTTCGGCCCGGCATGGATGAGCACCGGGAACGCCTTGAAGCCGGCGATCCGAAGCAGGGCCACCAGCAACGCGGCCTTGTCTCTGCAGACGCCGTGGCGATTGTCGAAGGTGAGTTGGACATCGTGAGGCTCGTACCCCGGCGCCTCTTTCTCGACGGTGATGCCCATGTAACGGACTTCCTGCGACACGAACTTGAAGATCGCGCGCAGCTTCGCCTCGCGGTCCCTTAGCCCCTTGGTGAGTTCCTCCACCTTCGCCCGCATGGCCGGAGAGTCCTTGAAGTGCGGCTCGGACAGGTTCCAGTACCACTTGGAGAGGTACTCCCAGTCGGGAATCGTGCTGAGGAGCAGCCGCTGCACGACGGTGTGCAGGGCCGGCATATTGGGCTCCTGGTACATCCGCGGCACGTCGCGCACTTCCCAGCGGTGGCGCACCCGGTCGCCCTGCGCTTCCGTGGTGTAGGTGACCGTGCCCTTGACCTCCGACTTGAGGGCGAGGCTCCGCAGCGGAAGCTCCTTCGGCGCCAACACCTCGTAGAGGTAGTGCTTCATCGGGCTGGTGTACTCGAACACCTCGTACTCGCTCCAGGTGTTCGGCACCCGCGGCTTGACCAGTTCCTTGAAGGCGACGTACCGCACCACGTCGCCCACTTCCAGGTCGGGCACACCCACGCTGAGGATCTTGTCGTTCGGATCGTAGATGTTGGCGCTCATCTGCGACCGGTCCACCATCACCCGGCTCTGCTTCTCGACGTCGACAGGGATGACGGTGCCCTCGGGCTTGATGACCTGGACCAGCTTGAAGACGGCGGTGCTGTACGGGAGGGTGAAGGACAAGGTGAGCGTCTGGTTGTCTTCCTTGCCCTTCTCGGTGAGCACCTTCACAAAGGTGTCGTCCCACGTCACTGCGCGGCCATCGGGTTCGTATTGGTTGAGGATGTGGTCGTCCACCAACACGTCATCAGCGTTGGGGTACTTCTCCGGCGTCACCTCGGCGGCAGCCTTGCGCACTGCGTTGAGGTCGAGAAGACCTCTGGAGTAGTCGTCCAGCCCCAAGGCAGCGACGGCGGTCCACGCGAGTACGACGGCGACGCACAGGGGTGAGCCGCTCTGGCGGGCCTTCCGGAAGAAAACAGGTGATTGTGGGCAAGGTGGTTGGTTCACGAGCGACTCCTATGTGAATGCAGACTTGAGATTGCAGATTGCGAAGACCGGCAGTGCACCGACCGTGGCATTCTCATCCGGTGTGGTGCCCAACCAACGGGCGGGCATGCGTGATTCCTATGAGAATGCAGATTCACCCACGTGGGGCGGCATCCCGATGCGGCCCGCGCGAACGCGGAACCCCGAGCGTGGCGCGGCAATCCGACGTAGTGCTCTTGCGTCTCGGCTCATTCTGTCCGCTTGTAGCTGATCAGCAGTGCCGCTGGTTGGTTCTCCGGCGTCACCCGCAGGCCCTTCCCCATCAGCTCTTGACCGTTCGTCTGCTGCGGCGCGTTGGCGTCGAGGTCGGTCACGGTGTAGGTCGCATCGGGGTCGAGCCCTCGCAGACGCAGGCGGGCGGACTCGTAGACGCTGTCGGCGCGGCGGAAGACCTGCACTAGGCCGTCGCCCTGCTCGGGGCGATCGAACTGCCAGGCCATCCAGACGTCGTTGCCGGCGTTGTAAGGCGTCAGCGGGTAGTAGTCGCCGAAGTAGCAGTCGGCGACTTGGCGCCACTGCTGGTAGAGGCGGCGCAGTTGCGGGTAGTCGAGGTCGCGGAGTCGCACGTCGTAACAGCCGATCAGGTGGGGGCACATCTGGCTGCGGAAGACGTACGGATCAGTCGAGTTGAGCCCGGTGCCGTAGAACGGGATCCACGAGGCGATGCCGTAGGTGTGAAGTTGCTGACCGACCGGCTCAATGATATAGTCGCTCCGCAGCAGCGGCACGGAACGGCGCAGCGTCTCCAGATCGTTGCGGCGGCCGCCGGACGCGCACGTGTCGATGAGCATGTTCGGGTGGCGGCGCCGCAACTCGTCCCAGTAGGCGAGGAAGCCTTCGACGTAGCGGATCTCGGTGAGACCCTGGCGGTCCGCGGCGTCGGCGCCGCGCCAGAAGCCCAAGGGGTCGATGTTGAAGTCGTTCCGGTACAGGTCGATGCCCTGCTCGTTGATGAGCTTGTCCACGTGGTCGGTGAGCCACTGTCGCGCGTCGGCGTTGCCCAGGTCCAGGAGCTTCTGCTCGCCGTCGCGGCCCAGGAGCCACTCGGGGTGGGTGTCGTACAGCCACGTGCCCGGCGTGACCCGTTCCGGCTCGAACCAGACGATGCTCTTCACGCCCTTGGCGTGGGCGTGATCGGTGATGGCGCGCAGCCCGCCGCGGAAGCGCTTTGTGTCGACCTCCCACGTGCCGGTGTTGGGCCAGCCGGTCTCGTTGACGTACCAGCCGGCGTCCATCCACCAGTAGTCGAGCTTGATCCCTTCTTCCAGGTAGCGGTCGACGAACAGCTTCTGACTCTCCCCGTCGGCGTGGATCATCTCGCCGAACTGGTGCGAGCTGCACGCCGCCATCTGGGCTGGCGGCAGCTTGCCGCCCGGTCGCGGCAGGTTGTGGGCGAGCATCCAACGGCGCCAGACGTTCTGGGCGCGCACGCTGTCGCCCTTCCAGAACTGGAGCACGATCAGCGGTGTCCGCACCTCCTCGCCCGGGCGCAGGACGAAGTGGGTCAGCTCCTGACCAGCTCGCACGCGCAACCCGGCAGCGTCGTCCCGGCTGAACGTGGCAGCCCACTGACCCGGCCAACCTACCGCAACGATGACGCCCTCGCTGGTGGGCAGTTCCAGGTTGAAATACGGCAGCACCGAGTCGCTCGGCCGTCCGCCCGGCGGCGCGAACCGCAGGGCCGCCTTCGGCGCCAGCCCCGACACGAAGGGCTCGTAGTCCCGTGCTGTGCACGGGCTGCCGGCGTGGTGGTGCAGGCGGAACTCGGCCCCGTCAGATGCCGGCCAGGGGAATCGCTGTAGTTCGGTGTCCAGCGCCTGGAGGTCGGTGAGGAGGGGCGTGTCCTCTGCGCCCGTGTTCTTCAGGTGGACTGTCCACTCCACCGTCGGGAAGTCCCGGTACGCAACAGCGACGCACCGGGCGACGAGACCGGTCGTGGGGTCCGTATAGGTCAGGACGTGTTCGGTGCGTTGGTCGTCCAACGGGCGTGCCGCGCGGGCCACTTGCCAAGTCGGCAGTAGCTCGGCCGACCGTCGGTCGCCGTATGCAAACGAGAACGGCTGCTCCGGCCCGTAGTGCGCACCAGACGGCTGCTCCGCTGCCATGTCGCCGAGCCAGACGGTACCCCCGTCGGCGAGCACGACCTTTGCCTCCGCCCAGTCCGCCTGATCGCAAGCGATCCCGTCCCCCCCGTCGGCGACTTCCAGCGCGAACTCGGTTGCGCCAGCCAGATCCACTGACACCGGGACGCCGGGCACGCCCTCGCGCAGCAACTCCGACCGCCACGCCTCCTTCCCCGCGAGGCTGACCGAGACCCCTACGCTCCCCCGTCCGCCGAGGGTCTGCTCGTTGGTGTCCACGCCGACGAAGGCAGAGAACGTCTTGCCCGGACCCGGCAGCCGGACAACCACCTTGCTGACAGCGTGACAGAATAGCCCCCGCTCGAACCGCCTGCCGGCGACGTTCAGCGCCCGGCCGTTACGGCCGTTGTGCTGGACGGGGTCGTTGTTCGCCAGCACGACCAAGCGTGCCTCGGGCAGCGCGGGCTCGGCGCCGTCCCCAAACTTCGCCGTAACCCAGCGATTGGCTTCCAGCATTTCGGCAGGTGTCACCGACACGCCGTGGCTTCCGGTGGCTGAAACCATCAACAGCACCCCCAGTGCTCGTGCCGCACGCGTCCGGGCGGCGGTGGAAGTTCCTACTGCAGTACAGGCCGGACGCCCGAACTCGTTCGGGGCGGGGCACTCGCCGCCCACCCCCAGGGGTCGGGGCATCTTGGCAACGTTCCCCGGTCTACACCAGATTGTGGTGGAACAACTCATTGCGACGCTCAGTCTAGTTCTGCCGGCGCCACAGTCTCGACCCTCTCGGCGAGGCGGCCCTCGTCGGCACCGAAAATCAGCCGAGGCCTTCCCGCCACTTGTCAGTAGGCTCGGATGTTGGCATTGTAGTCCATCCGACACGCCAAGCAGCCGGAGCGCTGCCGTTGGCTTGTCCCTTGCTTGGAACCAAGAGGCACAACGAGTTGACCCGGGGTGCCCGCCCTTGAGGAGAGACAGCAGATGAGCGCGAGAGTCTTTGTCGTGGCGGGCTGGATCGCAGCCGGACTGCTTGTGGGCGCCTGCGCGGCACAGGATCAGAGAACCGCCTCCTTCGACGACGCCAACGCCCTGACCGGCTGGCAAGTCGAGGGTGCGGCCAGTGTGGATGCCGCGCGCAGCCACCGTGAGGGCGGCGGGTCGCTGAGAGTCGGTCCCGGCGGCAAGGCCATCTGGAAGCTGCGCGACACCAACGGCAGCGGCACTGTCGATTTCTGGGTGTACGAAGACGCCAGCGCCCCGGCCAAGCCGAAGGAGCGCGTAACGGGGCCGTACTACGGCGCCATGCAAGCAGATGGAAGAGTGCTCGCCTCGGGGTCGCTCTACGCGCCCTATCTGTCCGGCGACACCACCTATGCACTGACAGCATTCAACCCCCTGGCTAAGGAGCAGCCGTACTTCGCTGTCCAGTACCTGGGTCTCAAGCGGACGGAAGGCTGGCACCAGTGGACGCTGACCTTCGACCCCGACAGGGGCGTGACCGTGAAGCATGACGGCAAGGACGTCAACGACCGTCAGGAGCGGTTCAAGTGGTTCAGCACCAAAGTGGAGGGCTTCACCGGCTTGGTAGTTGTGGGCGACACGACGCCCGACGCCAACCAGACAGTCTGGATCGACGATGTGAACGTCGCCCTGGGCGGCCCGATGAAGGTCAAGCCCGAGCAGCTCGCCCCGCCGCCGCCCCCGCCGATGACGCCCGAGACGGACCCGGTGCCGGCCGAACCGGCACGGCTCAGGGAGAAGCTCCGTAACGTCCACCCGCGGCTGTTGTTTGGCCCGGAAGACATCCCGGCGATGAAGGAGAAGATCAAAGCCGGCTACGGCAAGGGCCTGTTCGACCGCCTGCTGGCTTATCTGCCAAGCTGCCAGAAGCCCGACCATACGAACTTCCTCAAGGACGCCACCGACGGGCAGCGGCAGGGCTTCTGGCGCCTGCCGACGGTGGCGCTGCACTACGTGCTCACGGGCGACAAGCAGTCGTTCGACCGCACCGTTGCGTTCATGCGGTTCCTAATGGGGCTTGAGAACTGGGAGACCGGCGCGGAACTCGACAGCGGCATGAGTTCCGCCAACATCATGGTCGGCGCGGCGCTGGCGTACGACTGGCTCTACAACGACCTCGATCCGGCGTTCCGTGCTCAGTACCGCGACAAGCTCCTGCTCATGGCCCGGCGGCAATACCATCAGGGGCACCTGATGAAGCTCCCGGGCAACCACTACTGGCAGGGCGATCCGGCGAACAACCACCGGTTCCATCGCAACGCGGGGATGACGTTGGCCATCCTGGCCGCAGCCGAGGACGGGAAGACCGACGACGACTGGCTCCTCACCAAGACCCTCGAAGAGCTGCGATTCGTCGCGCAGTGGCTGCCTGAGGACGGGACGTGCCACGAGTCACCGACGTACTCGGTGTTCGGCAACACGCACCTGGTGCTGGCCATGGACGCCGCCCAGCGGTGCTTCGGCGAGCCGCTGCTGGACCATCCGTTTTTCAAGGCGGCGCCGCTCTACAAGCTGCAGACGATGCAGCCAGACCTGAAAGGCGTGTTCGGCTACGGCGACAGCGGGGGCGGGACCGGCGGCTACCACAACTACCTGCACCGCCTGTGCGCACACCACAAGCTGAGCGACGAGCAGGCCGGTCTCGCCGAGGCGGAACGGCGGAACGAGTCGTTCTACGAGTTCGCCTGGTTCTCGGTGATCTGGTGGCAGCCGCTGGAAGGCGGGGCGTTGGAGTCCCTGCCTCGACATGTCTTCTATCCCGACCTGGGACTCGCCTACTGCCGCACCGGCTGGCAGGCTTCGGACGTGGGGGCGATGTTCAAGTGCGGCCCGTTCGGCGGCTACAAGCTCAACGAGTACCGGCACCGGAACGCGATGAAGTACGTCAACGTGGCGCACGACGACCCCGACGCCAACAGCTTCGTGCTCTTCGCCGACGGCGAAATGCTGGCCGAGACCGATCGCTACTCGGGGCACAAACGGTCGGCGAACCACAACACCGTCCTGATCAACGGCGCCGGGCAAGTCGCAGCCGGCCGCCCGGAAGGCTCGGGCTGGTCGCAGCCGGGAGGCGACATGTCGGTGATGGGCGTCGTCACCAGCTACGCCCGTAACGGCAACACCGTGGCCGTCGAAGGCGAAGCCGCCGGCTCGTACCTCGCCAACCCTCAGGGCGGCCCCAAGCGCCCCGCCCTGGACCGCTATCGCCGGACGTTTCTGTGGATCGAGGGCCAGTACCTGCTGGTGCTCGACGACATCCGCGCCCCCGCTCCCGTCGACGTTACCTGGCTGATGCAGGGCCCCGAACTCGACACGGTTGACGCCACCGGGCACCGCTACGTGCTGAAGAAGGGGCAGGCGCAGTGTCCCTTCCAGGTAGCGGCAACCCAGCCCGTTACTGCTGAGACGGTCACTTCGCCGGCCGACAATCGAGGCGAAGCGCTGGGCTGGAAGCAGTTGCGGCTCACCGCTGAGACCGACGCCATTCGTCTGGCAAGCGTCTACGACCCCTGGCACAGAGGCGACCTGACCGTCACCTTTCAGACCGACAGCCCCGACCACGGCACCGTCACCGTCACCGGCCCAGGTCTCAAGCACTCCTGGGACTGGACCGCCGGACAGGATCGCTTCGGCCCTTCGAAGGTCACCGGTCGCGACGCGAACGGCGGCGAGTTGCTCGCAATGAGTGCCCCCGAACCTAAGACGCAGGAGCTTCTGAACGACATTCGCCGTCTCGGCCAGCTCCTCGACATGCGGCGCGCGCAGGGTACGGCCAGCGACTGGGAGCAGAAAGCCAGGGGCGGCCTTGCCGACTTCCCTCCCGCGAACACCGTCGACGGCAAGCTCGACAAAGCCTCAAGCTGGCGAGCAGAAGGCGACGGCCAGTGGATCCAGTACGACCTGAAGAGCGCGCAGCACCTCGCCGGGATCGAGCTGGCCTTCGTCGAGGGCGCCAACCGCCGCTACACATTCAGCCTCGAGACCTCGCCAGACGGCGAGACCTGGACCACCGCCCACAAAGGCGAGTCCAGCGGCAAGACAGAAGGCTTCGAACGACTCGACCTCGACGCCCCCGAGGTGCGCTGCGTCCGCATCGTCGGCCACGGCAACACCAACGAGAAGTTCAAGGACTGGATCAACCTGACCGAGGTGCGACTCTACGTCGGTGGATAGTGGCTCTGCTTCCCGGCGCCATTGAACATTGAACACACGACCTCGGCGTCCGCGGATCTCTGCCAGCGGACCCTTCCTGATCGTCTCGCCGATTCGCCGCGGGCCGAAGTTGACAACTTGACAAGTTAGTACTACAACCGTACTTAGCTCGGGGCAGGTCTCCGACCGCCCCGAAACGCTTGACCGGAAGGTCTCAAAGGGCTGCGAATCCACGGGA
>PEVN01000571.1 GCA_002779825.1 Armatimonadetes bacterium CG06_land_8_20_14_3_00_66_21
CTGGAGGGCGGCTCGGAGGACTTCTTCCCGACGCTCACCGACCGACCGGTGACCGAGGGGCTGCAGCCCCTCACCCGAATGGCGTGCAAGATGGCGACCGGTGCGGGCAAGACGGTTGTCATGGCCATGCTGATCGCGTGGGCCTTCTGCAACCGCGGCCGCAACCTTGGCGTTGATCACATCTATGAGCCGGACTTCCTCGTCAAACTGACCACCGGCGCAACGGTGGTGCTGGAGATCAAGGGCTTCGAGGAGCATGAGGACCGCGCCAAGTGCGAAGCCGCCAAGAAGTGGGTCCGAGCTGTGAACAACTGGGGGCAGCTTGGGCGATGGCACTTCCACGTGTGCCGCGACCCGCAGGTGCTGGAGCGGGAGTTGGGGGCGGTGGCGGCGGCGTGAGGTTGGACTCGACGTTGGTGACGACCATCGCCAGAGGACATGCCTGCGGGCCGAATCGCCAGTGAGTTGAACGGTCGGACTACCTGGGCGAGGTGCTGCGAACGGACGCCGTTCGTCCGCACGCACTGCGCCGCCGTACCGAATCCGCCGACTTCGTGGCATCGCACCTCCAAGTGGACGGGGACGTGCGGGACTGCAAAGCTGTGGAACGCCTCTCGACCGCCATGCTCCGGCTGGTCTTCCCTGACCTTGCGCGCGTTGACTTGGACGACTTCCGCCGACTGTGCGTCGAGCCCGCGCGCCAGGCGCGAGGGATGATCCGCGACCAGTTGCGGCTGAGGGACCCGGAGTATCAGGCACCGCCGTTGGCGGTGGAGGGTGTGGTGTAGCCGAGCGCGTGGCGTCGCCCGCTCGCGCACGTTCTGCGTCAGGGTCGGAGAGAAGGCAGGACCTCCCGACCCGATGACCATGGCCACCAGGCGTTCTTCGCCCATCAGGAACTCGTCGACCTCGCGGGCAGTGTCCTTGGCGTGGCCGATGGCGTCGATGAGCGACAGGGCGCCGGTGGCGAAGTCGCCGGCGACGAACAGCTTGGACACTGCCGTCGCGTGCGCGCCGCCCTGGACCGTCAATCTGAGAGCTGGAATCTGGAATCTGAAATCTGCATTCTCATAGGAGTCCGGGAACGTTTGGCGCCATTCCGTCACCCAACACGTTCGGGCTCGCGCGAGTCCCGCTGGTTCCGCACTCCCGTCAATGAGGTCCACCCGATGAAACCGGTCTTCCTGCTGCTCGGCATTGTCTCGCTCCTCGCCATGCTTCGGCCCGCCCAGGCGGCCGAAGTGAAGAAGAAGCTCCGCACGATCGCCACCACCGACGGCGAGATCGACGATCGGTGCTCGATGATCCGCTTCCTGCTGTACGCCAACGAGTGGGACATTCGGGGGATCGTCCACTCCAGCTCGATGTACCACTGGAAAGGCGACGCGAATCATCCACGGCACAACTGGGAAGACGAGTCGTGGCTGGATCGCCAACTCGACGCCTATACGCAGGTCTACCCGAGCCTCAAGGCCAACGAGGCCGGGTATCCGACGCCGGACTACCTGCGCAGCCAGGTGTTTGTGGGCAACGTCGGCTACGAGGGCGACATGGACGCGCCGACGGCTGGGTCCGACCGGATCGTCGACGTGCTGCTGGACCCGGACCCGTCACCGGTGTGGCTGCAGGCGTGGGGCGGGTCGAACACCATTGCGCGAGCGCTGAAGACCATTGAGGAGAAGCACCCCGACCGCGTCGAAGCAGTGTCGCGTAAGGCGAAGCTGTTCCTTATCTCCGTGCAGGACAACACGATGGACACCTACATTCTCAAGCGGTGGCCGAAGGTGGAGCTGATCCTCAGCACGGCCTTTGGCGCCCTTGCCTACAGTTGGCAGAAGATCATGTCGCCGGAGGAGCAAGCGTACTTTGACGCCAAGTGGATGAAGGCGAACCTGCTCGAAGGGCACGGACCGCTGTGCGCCATGTACGAGGCGCAGGGCGATGGTCGCTTCCGCTCGGAAGGAGACTCGCCCTCGTTCATGCATCTGATCGACGTCGGTCTGGGCGCACACCTCGACCCGACGTGGGGCGGCTGGGGTGGCCGGTTCGCGCGGAAGGACAACAAGTGGGTCTCCGCCCTGGATGACCGCGACCTGTACAAGTCGCTCCTGCGCTGGGCACCGGCGTTTCAGAACGACTGGGCGGCCCGGGCTGATTGGTGCGTCAAGCCGATCGCCGACTGCAATCACCCGCCGGCGGTTGTGTGCAACGGCGACGCGACCAACGACGTGCTTCGACTCACCGTTGACCCCGGTGCTGAGGTCAAGCTGAGTGCCGCCGGAACCGCGGACCCGGACGGTGACACACTGTCGTACAAGTGGGGGGTCTATCGAGACGCGGGAACCTACTGGGAGGCGCCGCCACTCCGCAGCGCCGAGGCGCGCGACGCAGCCCTGACTGTTCCTGTGGAGGCGTCGGGCCGGACGATCCACGTGATCCTGGAAGTGACTGATGACGGCGCGCCGCCGCTGACGCGATGCCGACGGGTCGTCCTCGCGGTGAGCGGAGAACCCCAGCCGAAACCCGAAGACAAGTACCTGACCACGCCGATCACTCAGCTCACCGGTCCACCGGCAGACACGGGCAAGTGGACGTTCTTCCGCGGGGTCAACGTCAACGGCCCGGCGCTGACAATCGACGGCAACCTCTGGGAAGGGGACGAGGCGGTCGATTACGTCTGTAAGGACAGCGCTCTCAACACTCCTCAGGTCACCCTCCGCCCGCCCACGGACGATGCCCGGGCGAAGATGATCCACTCCTTCCGGTGGAGCTCGAACCCTACCCTTACGCTGACCAACGTTCCTGCCGGAACCTACGCCGTCTACGCCTCCCTCTGGGAAGACAACAACCCGGAGACCTTTACGCTCTCGCTGAACGGGCAAGTCGTCGCGCGGAACCACTGCAGCGGCGTCACTGGCGAGTGGCATCGCCTGGGCCCGTGGAGGGTAGACGTGGCCGACGGCAAGTTGGCGCTGACCGGCGAAGGCGGGGCGGCGAACGTGGCGGGGATTGAGGTTTGGCGGAAAGAGCAGTGAGAAGCAAGCTGACAGCGGTCGCCGCCGCGCTGACCAACATCCTGATAGGAGTGTGCTCCATGCCAACCACAGAAGCCGCCGGTGACACCGGAAAACTCACCAAGCTGCTGGAAGTGTCTCTCGGTCAGCCGGTGATGCAAGTCCGGGCCAAGTCGATGCGCCTCGGCGGCGGTGCGCCGGGGTTTTTCGTCGCCTACTCCGCCGACTTTGATGTAGACCCGTACATCGAGATGTTCTTCTTCCCGAAGGACACGCTCAAGTTGGCCGTCTTCACCGAGACGGGCGAGCGGCTGTGGCAGCGCGACCTGGGCAAGGCGGTGGTGCCTGGAATGCACTTCTGTCCGGTGCACGCCTGCTACCTGGACGACGACGGCGGCGACGAGCTGTTCTGGGGCGAGCGGTGCCTTGAGCTGGATGCGGGCAAAGAGCTGTTCTGCGCCGACCGCGACGCGTAGCGCGGCCACTCCGATGTCATCCAGCCCTTCCGCGACGACGCCACGGGCAAGTGGTATGTCTACACCTGCCGCGAGGGCGACGCCAGCGTCAAGCCGCGCGTGGCGACCTTCGACGCCGCAGGCAAGCGCGTCTGGGGAGCGGTCGATCAAGGCCACATGGACATGGGCTGGGTCGACCGCCTGGGCGCCGGCAATGTCTACAACGCTGAGCAGCAGGGCGTCCCGTACTTCTACGCCTACACGACTCGCCCCGACGGCCAGCGGCTGCGTGGCGGCGACACGTTCGCGCACAGCGCGCCCCGGGGACGGCCGTGGGGCGTCGGCATCGGGCCGCTGCTGACGGGCAGCTACTACGGCGACGGCTACGCGCTGGGTGAGCACCTGCGGCAGGGCGGGATCGGGGACAACGAGGCGCTGTTCGAGTTCCTCTGGCGCGACGCGAAGCTCGAGGACAAACCTCGCGAGGAGCTGCCGCTCTCGCGGTACTTCGGCGGGCCCTTCGGCTGGATGGTTGCCCGCACGGGCTGGGACGACCAGTCTGTCCTCGCCGAGATGAAGGTCAATGTCTACAACTTCGCCAACCACCAGCACCTCGACGCCGGCGCGTTTCAGCTCTACCACAAGGGCGCGCTTGCCCTGGACTCGGGGCTGTACAAGGGCTCGTCGGGCGCCTACGGCAGCCCGCACTGCCGCAACTACTACTGGCGAACCATTGCCCACAACTCGCTGCTGATCCACGATCCCGCCGAGCAGTTCAACCCCGCCGCCGGCTACGGCAACGACGGCGGGCAGCGCTTGCCCAACGGGCGCGGGGAGCCCCGCAACCTGGAGGTGCTCACCGACCCCAAGAACGGCTACCAGACGGCCGAGGTGTTGGCACACGGGTTCGGCCCCGACGCACAGGCTCCCGACTACACGCTGCTCACCGGCGACCTCACCCGAGCGTACAGCGACAAAGTGAAGCAGGTTGTCCGGTCGTTTGTGTTCCTCAACCTGAAGAACGCCGACGTGCCCGGCACCCTGATCGTCTTCGACCGCGTGATCGCCAGCGACCCGTTGTTCGGCAAGTTCTGGCTGCTGCACACCTTGGAGGAACCCCATGTGAACGGCGCCACCGCAGTGGTCGACCGGACGGAACACGGCGCCCGCGGTCGGCTCCACCTGACCGCCCTTCTGCCGGAGCCGGCCAACTGCGCGCTGGGCAAGGTGGGCGGCCCCGGCAAGGAGTTCTGGGTGTTCGATCAGGACTTCACCAACGAGGTGCCGGCTGACCAAGTCGCCAAGTCCTCTCAGGAAGCGGGCGCCTGGCGGATTGAACTGTCGCCGAAGGCGCCCGCTGCCGAGGACCTGTTCCTGACGGTCATGCAGACCATGGACCGGGAGCCGGGGACGCCGCTCTCGGTATCGCGCGCAGACGCGGGAACCAGCGTTGGCTGCCTGCTCACGGGAAGCGCCGGGAATTGGCTGGTGCTGTTCCCGAGGGACGGCGGGCGGGGCGACGGCCCAGTCACCTTTCAAACAGCCGGCGCGGCTACGCGCGTGCTGGTCACCGGTCTGGCCGCCGGCGACTGGCGCGCCCAAGGGCAGGGAGGACGGCCTCAGCCTGTGCCCGTCTCGGCCGAGGCGGCCGCCGCCTGGCTCACGCTGCCTGCCGGCCAGTGGACGCTGTCGAAACGGTGACGCAACCGGCGAGTCGCGGGCGGTGACATTCTGGATTTCGGAACTCCGGGCGGCGAACTCGCGCCGGATGCTGGGGCTCGTTCCGCGCAAAAGATTCGCAACCCATGTTCTCGACCTCGACCTCTCGTTTCGTGCCGGCGTTCGTGCTGTTCTGGAGCTGTTCCGCTTGGGCCGCTCGCCAGTGTCCTGTGGGTGTTGGTGGCGATTGGGCGCCCGGCTACACGGGTGTCTTGGCTCGCCACGGCGTCCCCTTCGAGCAAGTCCTGGACCACCAACTGCGGGCCGACCAGTTCCTGGCGCGGTACGACGCGTTGGTGATCAGCAGCGTCGATGACCGGCTGCTGCCGACCCTTGCCGCGCCGGTGGAGCGCTACGTCCGTGCTGGAGGGCAGGTGCTGTTTGAGTCGCGGCGGCCGCTGCAGAAGCTCGCCTCCAAGGACAAGGTGGAGGGCGAGGAGCCGTTCCTGGTGTCGTACTGCGCGCGGGCGGGAGGCGTCCGACAGGCGAAGGGCACCGTGGTGCCCGAGGCGAAGGAGAATCCCCTGGCGCCCGAGTGGGCAGCGCCCCAGCGGAGCTGACGGTGCAGAACGGCGCGATCCTCGACTTCGCCAAGGCCGAGGTGTTGGCTCACTACCAGGAGTTGGCGATTGTCGACCAGCCTTGGCCGAACGCAGCCGAGCAGGCAAAGTTGGCCGCGCCGAAGAAGGGCGGTCCGGCTCTCGTGCGTGTGGCGCGGGGGAAGGGGCACTACGTCGTGTGTGGCCCGTCGTTGGGGTTTGCCTTGGGGATGAGCGGCGGCTGTAGCGAAGCGGTGCCGTTGGCGCTGATCCGACTCAGTACGCGGCGCGGGGGGCGGAGCCGCTGTCGTTGGCCTGCTTGGCGCCGCCGGAGGTCCCGCGCCAGGTGGGTGAGTTCCTGGTGACCGCCTACGACCTCACGCAGGGACAGGCAATGACAGTCAGGCCGTGAGGTGAAGACGCCTTGTCAGATCCTGACAGCACCTCTGCTCCAATGCAGCAGGCTCCCCTGCGCGACTGCCCCCGGGCCCCGCGAGCAGGAGAGGTAGCACCAGTCCTTGGGTGAAGAGCTTGTGTAACGGCATGTCGTGTTGCCTTCTTTCGGTACGCTCGGTCTGCGGCGATTGAGACGCCAGCAAACCCGCCGGTGTCCACCAGCGGTCGCACTGCGTTGGACTGCGCAGGCCGGTCCAGGAGTGTGACCCAGGAGCTGAAGCCGCCTGGCTGTGTCAAAAAGTGGAGAAGCCCTGCGGGCTGAACGCATTGGCTGTCAGGGGAATCAGCCCGGAGGGCTTGTCCTTGCCGTTGCAGCCCGGTCGCTTCAGCGCC
>PEVN01000150.1 GCA_002779825.1 Armatimonadetes bacterium CG06_land_8_20_14_3_00_66_21
TTTCAGCAACCCGCCGGATGCAACGGCAGAGGAGGACGACCCCGACTTCAGCCTCAACGGCGCCCGTCTCGCCTTCGCCTCCAACCGACCCACGGCGGCAGCAGATGCTGTGCCCGACTTCAACATCTGGACCGCGGCGTTTGCAGGAGTCGGCTCTGTCGAATCCGGAGCTGCGCTCATCAGTAACGGCGACGTGGTCAACTCAGCGGCGGACACGTACCCAACGTACTCGCGCAATGCCAACCCTCCGCTGCTGGCCAACTTCACGGCGTTCACCTCCGCCCGCACAGGAACCGACGATATCTGGCGGGCAAACGCGGTTGACACGATGCCGCCCATCATCGAGGACGGCTTCCCCAAGGACACCACCGACCAGCCGTTCGTTCGGGTGACGCCCCGAACGCCTCGCGAAGGGCTCTTCCCCGGCGGCACGGCGACCATCGACTGTGTGCTGTCAGACCTCGAGTCCGGCCTGCTCCAGGGCGCACAGGCAGGGTCCGTGGTTGTAGAGATCAACGACCCGGATTTCGATCGCGGAATGGGGCTGCTGGACCCGCACTTCTCTACGTCCACGGTCACGGCGAACCCCAGCGTGAACGTGACGGTCGCCTACGAGAACTCCTACCGGGGGAACCGCCCGTTCCTGACGGATACCACGGACGAGTTCGCACTCGTGGCGAAGCTGAACATGGACGTGTGGGACGACGGCCCGGTGTCCAAAGGCGGCCATGAGCTGCCGTCGAACGCAGTCGCTGGCGACCACTACTACTACTGCACCACGACCTTCCAGACGCCCTTGGCGGCCAGCGACTACTACTTGGACCTCCTCTGCGTGGACTTGGTTGGGAACGACTACGAGTACGACAATATCTGGGGTCTCAGCACCGAGCCCTTCTCGTCGGTGCCGCAGATTCTGGTCGTGAGCGACTACCTGGCGGGACAGGACTGGGCAGACGATATTCTCCCGCAGCCGGGCGGACTTAGCCGAGAGTGGGAGGCTGGCGTCCCCTCCGAGAGCCACCTGACCTACAACCCGGGCGGCGACTACGGCGCCTGGAATGACACCATCTCCGGCTCGCTTGGCGAGGCCTACGCCCTCTGGCGCGTCGAGTGTCGCGGCCGAGTGACACCCGATGTGTACACGGCCTATCTGCCGCGGGAAGAGAAGCAGGTAGATCCCGCCAATGTTGGCACCGTGAAGACGGTCACTGTGGCCGAAAAGGTGATCCTGTGGGAGAACCCGTACACCGGCAGCCTGCGGGTGGGGCCTGGCAGCCTGATCAACTCTCGCGTGCAACAGGACCTGACTTCTTTCCTGAACAGCGGCGGGCGACTGGTGATCTCCGGACAGGACATCGGCTTCGGCCTGACCAACAACGGCGCCGAGCAGAATACGTTCTTCTCAACCTACCTGAAGATGGGGTCGCTGTCCTCCGATATCGGCGGGCGCAGTAACCCGCCGACTACCACCGGTGCCAATCCCATCGCCAATCACCCCTACCCGTACTGGGGAGCGGACATCGCGGACGTGCTCCGGTACCCGATCCCTCCCCCTAACCAAGGCTGTTGGTGTGACTGCTCGCCCAACGATAACTGGTGGGCTGACTCTGTCGCCGCGGGGGGCGGCGCGCAGGTCGTCTACGGGTATGGCGCCGCCGCCGGGCCCACTGCGGCGGTGCTGATCGACAACACGGGTGGCGGCGCCACTGCGGGCTCTCGTCTCGTCTATTTCGCTTTCGACATTGCGGCGGTCCATCGAGACTACGCGACGAACCCCACGCGCTGCCTCAACCACCGCGGCAAGATCGTGCATGACGCCGTCTGTTGGGCACGGACGGGGTTCGTCTACGGTCAGGTCAAAGACATCGAGACCGACGCGCCGATCCCCAACATCCAGGTGAACATCGGCACCGTTGCCTCCGGTTTCACGATGAGCGACGGGCGGTATGAAGTGCACGGCGTGCCGCCGGGGACCTACGGCATCACGATTGGGACGCCCGGGTACTTCGAGCACCCCGGTGCTGGCGTCGCGGTGCACGGCGGGCTCTCAGATGTCGAGAACTTCCGCCTCACCATCGCCCCTCCCGGATCGATCTCAGGATTCGTGTTCCAGTCCGATGGCGTTACGCCCATCGGGGCGGGCGTGACGGTCACTGCGCAGCCGCTGGCGACCGATCCTCAAGGCAACGCGCTTCCGTCGACCTCCACCATCACGGCCGCCGACGGCAGCTACCAGATCCCCCAGGTTGCCGCCGGCGACTACGACGTGACCGCCAACCCGGACGGGACGGCCATCGGCTACAACAGCCTGACGCAGAACAGCGTCAAGGTCAGCCCCGGGTCCGACACTCCGGGGATCAACTTCACCCTCGGCTCGCAGCCCAGCGCGATCAACGGTCAGGTGACCAACGCGGCGACGACGCAGCCAATCCAGGGCGCCTCGGTGAAAGCTGAGTTCCAGGGCAGCGCCTTGGGATCGGCCGTGACCGACGCAAACGGCAACTACAACATGCCCAGCCTGAGCTCGGGCGACTATGTAGTCACAGCCAGCATAAACGGGTACAGTCCGGCTTCGAAGAGCCTTACGCTCAAAGCCGGCGAAGCGGCCACGGTGAACCTCCAGTTGCAGCCGGAGCCGCCGGGATCGATCTCGGGGACGATCACCAGCGCGACCACCGAGCAGCCCCTCGCCGGGATCTTGGTTCGGGTGATCGATTCGGCCGGTCTCGAGATTGCCCGCACCACCACCGGTGCCAGCCTTGTCACCGAAGGCGCAATCTCCTTCAACTACGCCTTCCGCGCTCCGTCCGCACCCATCGGCTCCGGGACCTACACCGTAGAGATCGATGGCTCGTCGCAGGGCTTCGGCACGGCGCAACGAACGGCGACCGTGGTCTCGAACCGGGAGACCTCGGGGGTGGACGCGGCGCTAACGGCGCTGCGGTCGTTCGCGCCGGGGCTCCATATGTTCTCACTGCCGTTCGACTTCGGCGGCACCGACGCCGCAGTCCTGCTCGGCCTTGGCACTCTCAAGCTGGCGACATGGAAGCCGACCACCACCGCCTGGGCGTTCTACCCCAACCCGCCGGCTGACCGCTTCTCGCTGGGCCGCGGCTACTTCGCTCTGTTCAGCTCCGCCACGGATCTGACGCGATCCGGCGCTGCTGCGCCGCCCACGCTGGCGTACCCGATCTCGGTGTTCACCGGCTGGAACTTGATCGGCACCCCGTTCAATTTCGAGGTGGACTGGCTGGCGACGCGGGTGCGCACTTCCGCCGGGACGGAGATCGCGCTGCAGGACGCTCAGTCCAGCGGCATTCTGGGCACCGGACTGTTCACGCTGCCCACGGTGCTGAACTCGTCTTCAGGATTCACTGGCTACAACCTGGCGACCCGGCTGACCCCGTTTGGGGGCTACTGGCTGTACGCAACCCAGGATGCTACTCTGCTCGTAAGCAGCACGCAGGTTCGTTCCCGGGCGCCGAGGCAGGCTGCAAGTCCCTCGGAACGGGTCGGCGCCGACGGCTGGGCAATCCAGTTGGTCGCCCGTGCCGGCGAAGCCCGAGACGGCACCAACTATGCGGGCGTCGCGTCGCGGGCTGTTGACGGCCGGGACCCGCTGGACATGGACGACCCGCCGCCGGTGAGCTTTGTGCCGTACGTGAGCTTGTCGTTCGTGCCGGAACCGGGCCGGGCTGATTCGTCGCGACTCGCAGTGGACTTGCGTTCTGACGTGGCCGGAGAGAAGCGGTGGACCTTTGAGGTCACCACCAACCAGGCCGACGTTCCAGTGACCCTCTCCTGGCCCGAACTCTCCGAGCTTCCCAGCAGGTACCGCGCCTATCTGGTGGATCCCGAGTCGGGTCAGCGCAAGTCGATGCGGACCGGAGTGAGCTACACGTACCGCGGCCAAGCTGGCGCGCCGCGCCGGTTCCAGCTCGTCATCACGGCTGGTGCGACGGGCGCCCTGCGCGTGACCGGGCTCCGACAGGTACCCAGTCGCGGCGCTGGCAGCCTGGTGTCGTTCTCGCTGTCGCAGCCGGCCAACGTGGACTTTCGCATCGTCTCAGCCAATGGGCGCGTTGTCTACCAGCGAGCGGTCGGTGAGTTGCCGGCCGGGCTGACCCAGCTCCGCTGGGAGGGCCGCGACCGCAGCGGCCAGACGCTGTCTCGCGGCGTCTACCTCGTGCAGTTGGTCGCAGCCGACTCAGCGACGGGAGACGCCTATCGTGCCGTTGGCACCTTGGTGGTGCGGTAGCGTTTGCCGCCGGCGTGGCCGCGCGCGTCACTTGAGGCGCGCTACTGGAACAGTGCAGTTGAATGCAGTACCATTGCAATCCCGGTGATTGCGGGAATCCCGCAGTGTGTTCGACAGGTGAAGGGAGAAGAGCCAGCATGGTGAGGCGAAAACGAAGCCGGCCGTTCAGACTCGTCGCGAAGGTGACGGCAGCGATGCTGTGCACGTCTATGCTATCGGCAGTGACGCCGCCGCGATCCGCAGAGGCCCAGGCGAAGATCACCAGGGCTGTCATCCTGGACTTCCAAGTTGCCAAGGACCTCGATGCCTCGTTGGGCCGGCGGGCTGCTGACGCAGTGGCTCTGGACCTCACCAACTCAGGGAACTACGAGGTGCTGTCTCGCCAGGAACTGCAGGACGCGATGGTCAAGGTGTTCGGTCGGGTGGACATGGACCTCTCTCCTGCGGACCAACTGCGCTTGGTGAGGGTCGGCGAGCTGGACGCTCGGTATGTCATCAGCGGGAAGGTCTTCAGCAAAAGCGTGGTCACCAGCCCACCCGCGGCGACGGTTCGAATTGGCGTGCTCCGCCGGGACACCGATTCAGGCGACCCCGACAGCGGAGCGATGGTTGATGGTGAAGCCAGCCGACCGGCGGGCGACGCGGACCCCGAGGTGCTGGTAGACGAAGCCATCAGCACGGCTGCAGACAGGGCAACGCGCCAGATGGAGGCGTATTTTGTGCCGGCGGGGCACGTCCTCATCGTCGCCCGGGATCAACGGATTGTCATCAACCGAGGTGAGAACCACGGGGTGCGGCCCGGCATGAGGTTCTCGGTGACGCAGACCTACCGAGACGTGGACAAGGAACAGATCAAGACCGACAAAGTCGGCGAGCTTACGGTGGACACTGTCGACCCTGAACAGGCCACCTGTCACACTTCCCTGTCCCTGAAGGGCATCCAGACGATGAATCGCGTTCACGCGATCTACGAGTGGCCCCCGATGCCCTCGGTCGGTGGAACCTCGATCACGAATCGGCCCCCGATGCAGGCCAGGACCGGGATGTGGCAGAAGGTCGCGAAGCCGTTGCTGGCGATTGTCGGGCTCTCCTCGCTCATCTCGTTGGGAGGTGGCGACCGCGGCAAAGTGACCTCTGCGCCGAAGCGCACCAGTGCGCAGACCGGCGCGCAGAACACCACTGTGGTCGTCACCTTCCAGGATCCGTCGGATATCCCGAAGTCGAACATCCTCGCGTACCTGGTCTTCCGGAGCACCAGTCCGAGCTTCATTCCTGACGCCTCGACATTCATCGACGTGGTGGGCGGGTCGGAATCCCGGTACCTCGACACGGCGAGTATCTACGACGTTGACGCGGACATCTCCATCGATCAGGACACGGGTACTATCGACACGTTTACGGTGGACAAGCAGGTTATCACCACCCCGCCCACCACGCCGGCCGCCGTCGGTCTCCCGGCGCTCGGTCAGAACGTGGCTCAGGACTTCACCATCACGACGGTGCATCCGGCCTTGGTTGCCGGTGTTCCCTTCTACTACTCCATTGCCCGATTGACGAAGGCCGTTCCGGCCGTCCAGCCCGCTCTGGATACGGGCGGCGGCGGTGGTGGTGGCGGTGGCGGGCAGCAGACAGCGCAGGGCTATACCCTGTATGTCAGCTCTCCCTCCTCCGTGGCCGGGCCGGCGACACCACTTTCGGCACCGACGCTGGTGAGTCCGCCCAACGCGCCGGCAGCCGGGAGCGACACCGTGAACCTGGGTACGATCACTTTTGAGTGGCTCGCCTCGGCGGGCACCGGTACGAACGAATACGTGATCCAGGTCAGCGACGACGCTCGCTTTCCTGCAAGTCGTCTCTGGCAAAGCAGCGTAAACGAGGGGATCACGATCCAGACCGGCGCCGCCGTTGGCACGCAGCTCGCGCGGACGTTCACGAGCGTCGATAACTTCTTCGTCGCTCTCGGCAACACCAAAGGCCCGTTCTTCTGGCGAGTCGGCGTGCGAAGCCTGTTGGACGTTACCGCACCCGCTGGCGGATACCTGTTCAACGCCAGTCCATTTTCCTTCACGACTCTCGATGCCCCGCCCAATCCGCCCAGCACCACGCGGCAGTTCAGGGCGCCCAGAAGCTTCATCCAGAAGCCAGGCTCCGCCGCGCGACCGGCACAACCGCAACCCAAGGAGTAGAGGCACGGGAGACCCCGTCATCGGAGGCTCCTCTTTCAGTGCCAGACGCCGCGCGCGGCTGTCGCGCGGGGCGTCCCTGCTAACACCCGCAAGGGCAGCCCGTGCCGCCCGTGATTCCATGAACGGGAGTACAAGTTCATGATTAGACTTTGGCAACAGCGTGGACCGACCGGGCGCTCGCTTGCGCTGGCCCTTGGCGCGGCTTCCCTGCTGGCCACCGCCGCAAGCGCCGACATCCCCCGCTGGGGATCGGTGGCGCAACGGCAGTCGTACGCAGCCAAGTGGCAGGGGCTTTCGGAGAGCGACCTCGCAGCGCGTGAACAGGGGTTTGGCGTCTCCAACCTCCCGGATTCACCGCTGGTGGGGAAGTACCGCGGCGTGTGTCTCCTGGTGCGGTTCCGCCCGGATGCGGACAACGACCTCAACCACACGATCTCGTTCTATAACAACCTCTACAACAGCCCGACGAACACTGAAAGCTTCCACAACTACTGGCTGGAGCAGTCCTACGGGCAGTTCGATATCTCGGTGGATACCTACGGCTGGTTCACGCTGCCGCCGAAGGCGTCGATGGACTTCACGATGACGGGCGACCCGACAGACGACATGGTTGCGGCGGCGATCCAGGCGGCGGACCCGACGGTCGATTTCTCGCAGTACGACGCCGACCACAACGGAATCATCGACTTCCTGCTGCTCGTACACGCCACGCCTGACGGACTCGCGCCGCTCACCGCGCCCTGGCAGTATGGCGGCCCGTTCGCCTTTTCCTATTCTCTGGCCAACGGCATTGCCCCGCAGGCGGTATCGTCGCTGGCGACCAGTGACGGCGTCGCGGCCAATTCGTTCATCCAGTGGGACGAGAGCGTCTCGACGCGCATCGGCATCTTCAGCCACGAGTTCGGCCACGCGATGGGGCTTCCGGATCTGTACGACACCTCGTGGACGCAGACGATGAACTTTGGGCCGACGGGCATCTGGAGCGTCATGGGGCGCGGCATCCACACGGAGGACGCCTCCGCGCCTCCGGGGTTGAGAGCGTTTAATGTCCTCGGCCAGGGATTCCCGGGCGTGCCCATGCACTTGGATGTATGGTGTAAGACGTTGCTTGGGTGGGTCACTCCCATCGAGGTAAGCCCCGGGCAGTCGCTGGTGACCCTCTCCAGCATCGAGAACAACGCTGTGGCGTACCGCCTTCACGCAAACGCGGACCCCAATGCCGACGAGTACTTCCTGATTGAGCGGCGCTCCCAGACGGGGTTCGATCTGCCCTTGCCGGGACAGGGGCTGATCATCTGGCACGTTGACTCCAAAGTCGTGCGCGAGCGGTACGCCCTGAATGAGATTGAGGAGAGCCTGACTCGTCTCGGCCTTGCGGTTGTCCAGGCGGATGGTCTGCACGATTTGGAGATGGCTACGGGGAACGCCTTGGCAACGCCGACCGTTCCAGCCGCCTTCACCGCGGGCAACTTGGGCGACGCTGGCGATCTGTGGCCGGGCACCAGCGGCAACACTCGCTTCGTACCCAGCACTGACCTGCTACCGAGCACTGTCACCAACAGTCCGACCAGCGACACGTACGACGGCACCAACTCGGGCGTGTCCGTGACCGGCATCAGCAACGCCACGGGCGGCACGTCAGCCACGCTTGCGCTCGACGTGACGTTCAGCCCGACGGTGCGCATAATCAGCCCGACGGCCAACCAGCAGATGGTGAATTTCACCCCCACCATCGAGGTGCAGTTCACCGAGACGCATCCCTCCCCGCCGGGCTTTGATCTGAACAACTTGGTACTTGTCGTGGACGGGCTGGAAGTTGTCAGTGCCGCTCTTGGCAATGTCGCGTCGAGTTTCAGCACGGCGACCGGCACGTTGACGTACACCACCGTGGCGCTGGTGAGTGGCGTTCATACCGTCCGCGCCAGTGGCCGCGATCTGAAGGGCACCATCGCTGTTGGGCACGACCTCACGGGGAACGTGGCCAACTACGACGAAGTCCGTTTCACCGTGGCGCCGAAGACCGTCAGGATGGGCAAGCGGATGATGACGGTCCCCTTCAACCTGACGCACTCGACCCCCAGTTTCGTGCTAAGCAACCCAGCGCCGCAGTTCGCCAGGTACGACGCGCGCACGCTGACCTACCACGTCTTCACCGAGAGCCCGACCGACCCATTTGTGAACCGGTTCATCCCTGGGCGTAGCTACTGGGTGAACCTCACTTCTGATGTGGCTCTGCAGCTTCGCGGCTCTGGCGTCCCCCGGTTGCGGCAAGAACTCACCTTCGAGACGCCCAACGGGGACGGAACACTGCTGGCCGGTTGGTACATGATCGGCTCCCCCTTCGACTTCACCATCGACTTCAACAGCCTCCAGGTGCAGCACCAGGGAGTCAACCTCTCCCTGGCGGACGCGATCACACAAGGAATCGTGGGTCCGGCACTCTACTCCTACCTGAACGGTGGCTATGTCTACGAGGTAGCGCCCAATGGGCAACTGGAGGAATTCGGTGGCTACTGGATCCGCGTGCTGAAGAGCGGCACGCGCCTCTTTGCGCTGCCCCTGCCGTCGGGGCGAAGCGCCGCTGTCCGAGCGACGCCGCAGGTTGGCGACGGTTGGCTTGTGCAGCTCTCGGCCGCCAGCCAATCCGGTGCCGACCGCCTCAACTGCTTTGGCGTCTCAGCGGCCGCGAGCAAGAGCCGGCTGGACGTCGAAGAGCCGCCGCCAGCAGTAGGCGAGGAAGGTGGCGTAGCGCTCTCGTTCGTGCGCCGTGAGGCCGGCGCGGGCAACGCCCGACTGGCCCAGGAAGTGCGGCAGGGCCCGTTGACCCGCACCGAGACTTGGGAAGCCCTTGTGGAAGGGCGCAGCGGCGAGGAAGTCGCCCTCTCCTGGGGTGATCTGGCTGCGGTGCCCCGGAGCGTGAGGCTGACTCTGGTCGATCCGGTAACGAACCGGACTGTCTACATGCGGACCTCTTGCAGCTATACCTGTTCCCTCGGTTCCGCTGGCGCGAACCGACTCAGAATCGTTGCCGAGCCCAATGCGAGTTCGTTCCTGCGCGTAACCGGCGTGCGCGTCCAGCCCACTCGGGGAGGCGGGATCGACATCGCGTTCCAGGTGACTGACCCCGCCACCTCGCAGGTAACCATCCGGTCCATAAGCGGCCGGACGCTGAGAACACTTCCGGCCGTGGCGCACCGTGCCGGTCTCGTGACTCGTCAGTGGGATGGCCGCGACGCCGGGGGCCGAGTTGCACCCAAAGGCGTATATCTTTGCGAAATCGTGGCGCGGAACGACGCGGAACAGGCCACCCGAGCGATTCAGCCGTTCAGCCTCGCGCGGTAGCCACCCGCCCGTGCCCGGCACCGCGCCTCCTCTCGGCGACGAGGCTGTCGGCGCGATCCGCTCTACACTCACAGACACCGGAGGCGTTCGGCGTGACGCATCACCAGGAGCTAAGTTGTAGGATGCAGAGGCTCACTTGCCCCCTCTTCTCACTTGCGGCAATCCCCCTCGCCGCCGGCCTATGCCTCTGTAGCGCGCCCGCTGCCGCTGCAAGTGGCAAACTGGTGAGCCGCAGCCGACAGGCGGGGATCCAGACGACGGCCAACCCGTTCCTCCAACTGAACGTTTACGGCGAGGTTGGTACCGCCCTGAACGCGAACGAAGGGCGCTTTCAGTTGATGACGACGGGGGGTGATCCTGAAGTCTCCACCGACGACGGACTCGACCTGACCTTCCCCGGATGGACGTCGTACACGACGTTGCGCGTGCTCACAGACAAGGCCGGAGCCATCCGCACGACTGTGGGCGACTTCCGGTTCAATGCGCGCCCAGTGACCTCCGCCAATGGCATCGTCAACGCCACCATGCCGGTGGATGTCTCCGCTGCCAACGGCCTGGGCGGCGGGGTTGCTCAGACCACCGACCTCGAATTCACCCAGACGCTCACGCTGGTGCGGCACAGCCTTGAGGTGCGCTACCAGGTCAAGAACCTATCCAGTGTCACCCACCAAGTCGGTCTCCGCGTGATGATCGACACACAGTTGGGCGTCAATGACGGCGCACCGTTCCTGCTGCCCGTCCTGGGGAGGGTGACCCAAGAGCGGGAGTTTTTCAAGCCGAACGTTCCCCAGGAATGGATCGCCACCGACAACTACAACACCCCCACTATCGTCTCCCAAGGGGTGCTTCAGGGGTCGGAGGCGATCGCTCCCGACAGGGTTCTGTTTGCCGATTGGCGCATTATCACAGGGCAGCTATATGACTACATCGTCAACGCAGCGCGCGACGTTGTAACCGACAGCGCCATCGCTGCCTACTGGAATCCCCAAGCGCTGACGCCCGGGCAGACGCGCACGCTGGTGACGTACTATGGACTCGGGTACGCTGCCGCCGAGTTCAGTCAGCCGTTCGTGCTCGCGGCGACCTCGCCCTTCTCGCTGCGGTACGTGAAGCGCGATGATTCCACTACCCCTCAGACCGAGGCGGAGTTGCAGCCGAATCCGTTCACCGTCGGCGGTCATATCTACAATCGCAGTCTTAGGCAGATTGGAGGGGCCACCATTTCGCTGCAGCTCCCCGCTGGGTTCCAGCTCGAGGGCAGTGAATCTTCAGTGAAGAGCTTAGGCACCATCGACCCCCTGAAGGAAGGCTCTGCCGAATGGCGCGTCCGCGCCACCGGTCAAACTGCCGGGAAGGTATCGTTCACGGTCACAGGCGGCGGAGTGGCGGCGCCTTCGAAAAGCGTCACTCGCGACCTCAACGTGCCGCACCTGCCTTTCGGTTTCTCGCTGGCTCCGACGACGCAGATGATTTCGTTCCCCTTTTCGTTCACCGACCAGGACCCTGTCCAGGCCTTGGGTCTCTCCGCCAGCGAGTTCCGGCTGGCGCGCTACAACCCGAAGCTGCAGGAGTACGACTATTACCCAACCTCGCTGGCAGCGACGCAGTTGCGGCCAGGTCTTGGCTACTGGGTTCAGGCCTCCGGCACCAAGCCCGTCAGCCTGCGTGGCGCGGACGTCCTCACGGTTGACAACCACGCGGTTGACCTGAAGCAGGGCTGGAACCAGATCGGGAATCCGTTTTCCATCGGGATCTATCTCGGCAGCATGGAAGTGATCGCGGGCAACCAAGTCCTCGACTGGGACACCGCCATTGCCCAAGGCTACCTCCGCGGCACGCTATTCCGTTGGGACCTGAACCAGCGAGAGTATGTCTACTCCTACGATCCGGAGTTCCTCGTGCAGCCAATGGAGGGCTTCTGGATCAAGGCGCTGAAAGACGTGACATTGCTCATGCCGTCGGCTCAGATCATCGGCGCCATCCGGTCGCGGACGGCGCCTGCGCCGCCAGCAGACGGCTGGCGGCTGCAACTGTCGGCAACGGCCGGGGAACTGCGCGACTCGCAGAACTTCCTGGGCGCCTCGGTAACCGGCAGCGACGGCTTCCGCGCCAGGGAAGATGTCGAGGAGCCGCCTGGATTCTCCCCCTACCTTAACGTCCGGTTCGTCCATGACGACTGGGGCGACGCTGGACGCAACTTCGCGCAGGATATCCGCTCGGCTGTCAACGGCACCACAGTGTGGAATGTCGAAGTGGACACCGATGCACTGGACCAGGAAGTCGCTCTCACGTGGCCCAACATCCAGGAGATTCCCCGGTCTTTCCGCTTGACCCTAACCGACTTGGAAACGAACCATTCCGTCTACCTCCGCGCACGGTCGAGCTACCGGTTCCGAGCCGATTCGCAAGGCACTCCGCGGCGATTCATCTTGACGGCAAGCAGCGATCCAGGCGCCTCTCTGCGAATCCTGAATCTGCGGCAGCTTCCAGGGCGAACGCCCCGAGGGCAGACGGTCTCCTTCGCGCTTAGCAAAGCGGCGGAGGTGCGAGTGACGATCCGCTCGGGATCTGGGCGAGTTGTGTACCAGGCGCCGGCTGGGCAAGGACGTGCAGCCGGGATGAACCTGACCGACTGGAGTGGCAGCGACCTGACCGGGAAGCCAGTGGCGCGAGGCGTCTACCAGGCCGAGGTTGTGGCTACCGCGCCGGACGGACAGAGCGCCAAGGCCGTCGTTCCGCTAGTTGTGCGATGACGTGTGTTGTTGCCCGCGCCGAGCAGGATCGGCGCATTCGGCGAAAGGTGGTTGTACCGAGATGAAAGCGTCGAGGCTTGCAGGCTTGGCAGCAGGAATCATGCTGGTGACGTGCGCAGGCGCGCTGTGGGCACAGGTCTACCAGTACCAGGATGAGGAGACGCTCCAGTGGAAGGGCGCGCGCAGCGCTGTACTTCTCCCGGCGCGGAATGAGTCGAGCGTAGGAGAGGCCGCGTTGGCCGTCAAGAGCACGGCCATCATGCGGCAGGCGATGCTTCACTCCAAGAAGTTTGAGTTGGTCAGCCTCCATCAGCTCAACCCCGCCGTCCGGCGCGCTGTCTCAGACAAGCTGCTGGACGGCTCGGTTGTCGATGCCGCTGCGCAAGACCCCAAGCTTGAGTCGGTGTTGCCCGTTGCCGCCGCGGTCGGCGTGAAGTTCGTCAGCGAAGTGAGCGTCCAGAGCTACCAAGCCGCCACCGAGACCACTCCGCTGGAGGTCACGCTGAGCGGTGCGCTCTATGAGGCTGCCACCGGCGAGGAGCGCGTCAGCACTGCTGGCACCGGTCCAGTGAAGGGCCGGTCGCTGTCGAATCCCCTCAAGGTCGATGCGAAGCGCCTTGAGACAGAGGCGCTGAGCGACGCCTGCAATCGGCTGGTGAAGGTGCTGAGCGGCCTGCCGCTCCCGGCTGAGCCGCCCAAGCGCGAGCCGAAGCCGGAGCCCGAGGTCGCCCCTGCTCCCGTGCCCGTTGCTGCGGCACCGGCACCGGCGCCCGAACCCACGCCTGCCCCAGAAGTTGCGGTCGCAGAGCCCACCAAGGTCCCCCTGGGCCGAGAGGTTCACCTCCCGATGGAGTGGCTGTACTACCTGCTCAGCGTCGCGGGTGTGGCTGCGCTCTGAGAGTCGGTGAGTTGAACCGATGCTGAGCTACCCGGCAGACCCTCCCCACGGG
This sequence comes from Armatimonadetes bacterium CG06_land_8_20_14_3_00_66_21, assembly GCA_002779825.1. Classification (GTDB taxonomy): domain Bacteria; phylum Armatimonadota; class Abditibacteriia; order CG2-30-66-41; family CG2-30-66-41; genus CG2-30-66-41. Next base: position 13,490 of record PEVN01000150.1, read on the forward strand.
CGGAACCGGCCGCGGTCTGCTCGCGGGCGGAGTATGACGAGGGTTCCGTTGGGTCTGTTGGGTGTCCTAATGGGGGCCGCTCCGCCGGTCGCGGCACAGCCGTTCCGGTTTCTCCTCCGCGCAGATCCCAGCGTTCTCGTGGCTGACGGCCACTCCACTTCCACTCTCTCCGTCCAGGCCAACGCAACGGCGGGGACCACTGTCGGTGACGGAACTGAGGTCAGGTTCGTCACCACCTTGGGGGTCATCACCGAGTCCGCCCGATTGCTCAACGGGTCCGCTCGGGCGACTTTGCGCAGTGGCACGCTGGCCGGAACCGCCTCCATCACCGCCATCATTGGAGTCAGCCGGGAGCAACTCGAGCTCGAGTTCCTCCCGGCAGGCGCGGCCCCCTCCCGTGAGGGGCGGCTGGTGGCCATTTCCGGCGACTATGTGGCCTACAGCGTTGAGCGGCGGGTCGTTACTGTGAGCGGAAAGGGCTCGGTGCGCATTCGCGACCTGACCATCGAGTCTGACGTGAAGCTGACGTTCCAGGTGGATCAGGAGCGGGTGCTGGCCGAAGGGCGACCGGGCAAGAACACAGTGTCCCTGTCGAACGGTCTGGAGACAGTGTCGGGCGACCAGCTCAGCTACGACTTCCGCCGCCGCCGGGGACTGCTGGTGCGGGTGTCGCCCAAGCCGGCCCGCTTGGGGATCCAAGGGGAGGCGCTGGCCACCGAGGAGAACGCGGCAGTGGGCGAGGGAGAGTGGCTCCCCATCCCGACAGAGGGCACACAGACCTGGATCGTCGCCCGGCGCATCACGATCTTCCCCCAGGAGAAAATCCAGTTCCACCACGCCTCGGTGTACGTGAACGACATCCACGTGGTGAGCCTGCCTGTCCACGTCATGTCGCTGAGCAGTCTGCCGGGGCGGGAGGGCGTGAGCAGTTTGTTCGGCGACCGGGTGATCGGCTACAACTCCACCGGCGGGGTCAGTTTGGACGTTCCCTTTTACTACCGGGCGAACACCCAAGGCACCGGCGCGGTACGGCTGCGCCACGCCGGAGGCGACGGGTTCTACACGCAGCAGTCGGGTTGGTCGCTGGCGTTGGAAGAGCAATACTACCTGGGCGCCAAAGGGGAGGGATCCCTCGTGCTCGACGAGGTCCCGCGTTCTGACTGGGGGGTGAGTCTCCAGCACGAGCAGACGTTCGGACCCAACGAGCGCGGCTATGCCTTCCTCGACTTCCCGCGCCATCGGGACCTGTTCAGCCGCTTCAGCTACTACAAACGCCAGCCCACCTTCAACTTCGGCGCAGAGCTGTACGGGACCGTCCCGAAGGAGGGCCGCGCCTCGGGCTCTTCGCAGCTCTACTGGCAGTTGGATCCCAAGCCGCTTCCGGGTACCCCCTTGGCATACACCGTCACCGGCGACCTCTCCTTGAGTCACAACTTCCTCACTCCGGGCCAGACGCGCTTCAGCCAAAGCGTCGACTTCCGGGTCTACCCGCGCGCTCTGCGACTCACGCCCCGCACGTCATTGATCAGTAGCGTCCAGTTGGACACGTATCATGACAACACCAATCGACTGGACGCCTCTGTTGGCGGCAACCTCTCGCTGCGACACGGACTGAACAGCACCTCAAGCCTCACCTTGGGCTACACCTACGACCCCGGGGCGCTTTCCTACGAGGGGGCGAGCACCAACGAGTATCTCTCCCTCGGCATGTACGCGTCTCGCGGCTGGCGGTCGTTCATGAGCATGTATGCGACTCGCGGCCTGCGAGAGGACTCGCTGTACGGCTATGGATCCCTGGCCTACCGGCTCAGCCCCCTGTGGCACACCACCTTCGACCTGTCCTACCAGGACTTCTCCGGGATCACCTTCACAGACTACGAACTCGGGGTTGGCCGCACCCTCGGGAATCTGGACGCGCGCTTGGCGTACTCCAAGTCGCGGGGCAAGGTGTTCCTGGAGTTTGGGACTTCTATGTACTGAGCCCTGGCGGGGAGTCGGCCGCGGGCCCCGACCTCGGGAGCATCCTCGCAGTGCAGGGCCGACTGCCCACTCTCCGGAGCGGTCCCCATGAACGTGTGTACCGAATGTGGCTGGCGGTTCGACGACGAGCGCACGAAGTGCCTGATCTGCGGAGGCGAGGTCGCTCCGGGCCGGTCGTTGTTTCTGCCCCCGCCGCAGCCACTCCGGTCGCACTTGGCGCGGCTCTCGCGGCGACTGCGCCCGCTACGTGACCGGTTTCGTCGCTGGGTCGAGGAAGCCGATGTCGCGGAGACGGAGGGCCCGGGGCTGCTGATGTGGTGGCAGGACTTGCGCTACCATCGGCCAGGCGTAATGGCAGTCGTGGCTGTCGGCACTGCGGTGGTATTCGCGTTGATTGCCCTCGCGCCGGCGCTCTACCAGTTTGTGCTGGCGTGGCTGCAACGCGGGACCCGCGGAGAGCTGCGTTGACACGTGCGGCATTCCGCGCCGGAGCGCGCCTTGCCCCGGAGATGATTCCCACTGGAAGTGACCCCCCTTCTGCTGACCGGGATTGCGGTGTACCCCTTCGTTGCGGCACTCACGCTGCTGCTGTGGCCGGTACTCCGTGAACGGCTGCTTCCGCGGCTTGAGCTCACCGGGGGCGCAGATGCGAAGCTCCTCCCGGTGCTGCTGTGGATCCAGTGCGGCCTGCTCGTGCTTGGCGTGGTGGGGCTGTCGGTGGCGGCGCGGGCTCAGCGAGAGTGCACGGTCCACTTTCCGCTGCTATCGGCCGGCGGGGTGCCCCTCGGCTTGGGGTGGCGGCTGAACTCCCTGCGGTTGCTCTGGCTGCAGGGGACGGCTCTTCTGGTCGCAGGCAGTCTCCCCTTCGTGGGGCGAGACATGGCAGCCGCGAAGTCCCTCGCCGCTTCGGCGCAGACAGGTAGTGCGGTGTTGGTCTTGGTCGGCGTTGTGTTCCAGGTCGTGCTGGGCGAGGGCGTGATCCACCCGGTCGCAGCGTGGCTGGTGGTCCCCTTGGCTCTCTCGTGGCTGTGCGGGTCGATCACTGTCGGAGCGCCGTGGGCGGCACTCCCGGAACCGGGGGCGCGGGGCGTCCTGCTGGCCACGGCGCTTGCCGGGCTGCCACTGCTGCTCTTCGTGCTCCTGGTTTGCAGCCGCGCCGGCTCGGCAGAAGGGCAGACCGTTTACTACTCGCTCGCGTCCGGTGCATCGCTGACCACGCAGTGGCTGGGCCTGCTCGTCGTGGCGAGCATTCTGGCCCGGACAGCGTTGCTGACTGTCGGGAGCCGGCCGCGCGCCTGGGCTGCCCGATCCTCCGCTTGGTGTGCCTGCGTCGAGATGCTCCTGCCGTGGAGCGACCTCTTCGTGCTTGTACGCTACGTTCCGGCTCTCCTGCCCGTGGGGACGCTGCGCGCGTTAGCGGACGCGCAGGTTGTGGTGGGCACTGCGGTGTGCGCGGCGGTTGCTCTGGGTGTTGCCGCCACGCTGAAGGAGCGCCGGCCGGGATCGCCGCCTGTCAACGTGCTGGCGCTTTGGGGTGTGGTGCTCGTGTTGGCCGGGGGCAAGTCGTCGCTCTCGTGGGCGTGTGCTGTCGGGTACGTCTTCAACTACTGCCTGCTAACCATGCTTGCCCACGGCGTCCAAGGGGAGATTGCGGCAAAGGGGCGGGCGCTGGTGCAGGCGCTCTCGCTTGCCGCCGTTGTAGGGTTGCCCCACTGCCTTTCCGGGCAGATGGCTTGGTGGGGCGCCCGGGAGTTGCTCGCCCACTCGGGCTGGTGGGCGCTCTGTCTGTTGCTTGCGGCCCTCGCGACCCTCGCGTGGACACACTTGGCGCCGCGGAGACAGTTCAGCTACGCCAGCCCGGCGGTGCCGGCACTGCTCTGGGCGGCTGCGCTCGCAATGGGGCTGGCGCAGGAGCCGGTCCGTCACCTGCTGAGTGCAGCGTTCGTCGATATGGGGCTGACCTTGCGGTGGTGAGGGGCGTCCCGGTCGTCGGCACCCGTTGCTACCCCCCGGCTTTGTCCGCGGGCTTCTCCACGGTGCCCCCAGGCGGCGGTGCGGGTCCCGCTCCCTTCTCCTTCGCGGCGCCGCCCTTCGCTTCTCCGGGCGTTCCCTCCCCAGCGGCGCCGGGCTTGGCGGGGTTCTGCTCGCCCTTGACTGCTTTGCCCTCCGCCTTCCCCGCGGCCTTGCCCTTGGCCTTACCCTCCGTCTCTTCTTCCTCCTCCACGAAGAAACGGATCTTAACGCCCTGGTCGGCGGCCAGCGTGTCTTCCTTGTTGTCGATGGTCACCTGCGGCGCTTCCGCCGTTTCGCCTTTCTCGTTGGTGACGCTGACGGCGCCTTCGAGGAAAAGCCGGTCGTCCTTCTCGAAATAGGTCGCCTTGCCCGCAGTGCCTCGCCTGTTCTCTTGGTGAAACCGCAGGTTGCCGTGCGCTTCGGCGCGCTTCTCCTTGTACCAGTAGTCGATCTGGTCGCAGTCCATGACGGTCTTCTTCTTGCGGTAGCGCTCCTTCAAGGGGAGGTCTTCGTCCTTCTCGCCCTGCTTGTCCTTCCCGGGCTTCGCCTCCTCGCCATGCGAGGTGAGCTTCACGTTGCCGGTCACCGTCGCCAACTTCTGGTTGAAGTCGACCACGATCAGGTCACCGGTGATCGTCGTGTCCGGGTCGGAGAAATGCAGATTACCGGTGCCTTGGGCTGAGTCGTTGCGCTCGTCGTACTCGACCCGATCAGCGACCATCTGGTAGTCTTCGCCAACCTCGGTGATGGTCACCTGCTTGACCTTCTCGCTGGGAGTCAAAATGCTCAGCATTCGCTTATTGTCGTAGTGCAGGTGTCCAGCCTCGACCTCGATCTCGCGTTTGGTCTTCTTGTCGGCCGCGGGTTCGGCGGCGCTGGCCTTCGGCTTCGCCCCTTGAGCGGCGGGCTGGGCGGGTGTGGCAGGGGCGTTCTCGCCCCCCCGGGGGGCGCTCTCACCCCGGAGTGCCCCCCGCCCTGCCGCGAGACTGAGCAGGAGCGCGAGCACCCAGACGGCATTGGGGAGCTTCCTCCAGGAGTTCATTTCGGCACCTCTGTGGTCATCATAGCACGAACGGCCGTTTGTCCTCGCCCACCCGTGCCCGGAACCGGATGGGGCCGTCGAGGTCGACCGCCTCCGTCGCAAGATTGGCCTCGAGGCGGCTCCCGGTTACCAGGGAGGCCGGGCCGGCGAGGCGAACGGGGTTGGGGCAGACCAGCTTGCTGGTCTTGGGGTAGATCTCGACGCGGCGGGTCTGGAAGTGGAGCTGTTTCAGGAAGACATGCACGTCGCCCGGGCAGAGCACGCGCTGCTCCTGAGCAGCCCAGCGCACCAACTCCGTCGTCACCGTCATGCTCAGGTACCCCATGACCGTCACCTTGCCGCCGACCTCGAAGTTCTGAGTGGTCGGGTTGTAGCGGAAGAACTTCGCGGAGACGCTGAGCTTCTCTTTGCCGCCCTCGAAGTAGGTGGCCTTGCCCAGTTTCTGGAACACGATCGCGCCACTGTTTGGCAGTTCGATCCGCTCGACCCCGCGGATTTCCCACTGCACCTTGCCCGTGTCCTTGTCCATGAGCTGCAGCAGGTTCAGCCCTTTGACCACAGCACCGGGGTACGCCGGGAGGGTGCTCGGCTTGTGGGGCTTCGCGGATCGCGGGTGAGCGCGCACATAGAGTACGACACCAGCGATCCCGACCCCGACGAGGACGAACAGCGCAATGGTGCCAGTCAGCTTTCGCATCAGCCGAGGGGGGGGTGTAGCCACGAGCGCCAGCGAGTGGTCCCTCGGCTTGGCGCCTCGGGCTACCTTCAGCGGGACGCGCTTGGGGTCGCGGTCAGGTGGTGGTGTCCAACCGGGATCAGAACGGCGGTGGCGGAGGGCTGTTCGGGCTCACTCCGCCGCCGGTGCCGCCGCCGCCAGTCCCACCGCCCGTGCCGCCGGTGCCGGTGACCGAGAGGGTCCCAACGCTGACAGTCTGGTTCGCCAGGACCGTGACGGTCTTGCTGACCACAACGGTGTTGGAGGTCACGTCGATGATCTGGTTCCCGGTCGGCACGTTCTGCAGTAGGAAGTAGCCGTCGGCGTCGGTCAGCAGGCTAATGCCGGTTCCTCGCACCGTCAGCGTTGCACCCGCGACCGTCAGCCCGTTGGCGTCCCGCACTTCGCCGGTCACCCTCCCGACGGTCGTCACGGCGCCGGGGGCCAGGTTGCCCGCTCCGCCGCCGCCGCCACCACATCCTCCCAGCGTGAATGCCAGTACGGCCGCTCCACACGCGACGATCCAGTTCCTCATCGTTTCTCTCCTTCACCGGCCCGGGCGGAGTGGGTGGGCGCGGCACGTGCTTCAGTCCGGCGCCCACCTCAGTGGGACCGGAGTCAGCCCAAAGTCAAGACAATCTCGGTGACGATCTGTCCGCCGGTGGGCAGCGTAACCGCCTTGGTGGCTGACTGCGCGCCCTTCTCGGCGCGGATGGTGTATGCGCCCGGCGGAACGAATAGGTAGAATTTCCCATCTGCGCCTGTTTCCAAACTCGCGGACGCGGTCTGGTCGCCTTGCTTCACGGCGGTCACCGTCGCGTCGCTAGCGGGATTGCCGGTCCCATCCACGATTCTCCCGGCCAGGTTGAACGGAGTCGTGGGGAGACTGCCGAGTTCGTTGCTGCTGAAGAGCACAAAGTCGATCTCCCCCTGGTCGCCGGTGACCTCGACCTCTCGCACACTGTTGTTGAAACCGTCTTTGGAGGCAGTCAGTGTCTGCGTGCCGGCGGAGAGGTTCGCCAACTCGTAGCGGCCTTGGGCGTCCGTCTGGTCGGTGACCGTCCCGGACTTCACGGTCGCCTGCGCGAGGGCATTGCCGTCTTCGTCGCGGACCGTACCCGACACCGTCGCCTTCGCCCCGGACGGCACAAGCTTGATACTGCCCGGCAGTTCGGTGGTCTGCGCCTGAACGACGTTGTCCACAACCCCCGCCGCGGGAAGAAATCCTGTCTTCGTAACGCGGTACGCCTGCTCTGCGGTCAACACCCCACTCACCTGGAAGAGACCGTTGTCGTCCGTGCGCCCGCTCTGGGCGTAGTTGCCGGTACCGAGGGTTACCTTCGCATTCACGAGGGCTGCGCCGTCGGTGGACTGGACCACCTTGCCACTGACCGTACCCGTCCCAGGAAGCGCCGGCAACCGGATGGTCTCAAGTGTCTTCGTGGCGCCGATGGTCAACACGACGGTGTCGTCCAAGCGGGTCCCGTACTGGTCTCTGCTCACCGATAGCGCCACGGTGACCGTTGCTCGGGTGACGGCCGTCACGACCTTGTCCTTGAACTCGAAAGCGCCGTTGCTGTCGGTAGTGGTCGTCTTGCCCCCGAGCACGACCCGGGCGCCGGCAATCGCCGCGGGATCGCTTCCCTCGGTCTCCACCTTCCCCCGGACGGTGACTGTTGTCGGCGCCGCCGGAGTGCCCCCTCCTCCGCCGCACCCGCCGATCAGCAGGACAGGCGGAACGACAGCACAGAGCAGTAGGAGCCAGAATCGCTTCATTGGTTTGCCTTTCAGACCGGTTGGGAGACTTAGGCAGCACGCTCGGCGCAGTTCGGGTCGGACCCCGTTCGTGAGCGCTACTGCATCACCTGGACGCTTCGGGTTGCCCGCACTACTCGTCCCTGATCGTCGCGGGCCATCATCTGCAACAGGTAGAAGCCCCGGGGGACGGCGCGGCCCTGTTCGTCGCGCAGGTCCCAGAACAAGGAGTTGAGCCCGGGCTGCGCGGCGCGGCTGGCGGACATGTGTCGGACCAGCCGCCCGCCGGTGTTCACAATCTGCGCACTAACTTCGGCTGGAGCAGAAACACTGTAGGAGACGAGGTACCCACGCGGCCCCCGCACCGGCGTGATGGCGCCCAACACCAAGTGCCCGCTTGAGGAGCCGTTGAGGACAACCTGGAACCGCCGTGGGCTGCGAGTGGCGCCGGTCCGGAAGGTGTAGCCGGAGGAGGTGCGCATGTACCGGCTGACTCCGCCGTCCACATCGACAAGCAACGGCTGCAAGTTCCCGGGCAGTGAGGACAGGTCGTCCCAGACAAGGTGGATGTCTCGCTCCGGGAGGTCGGTTTCCACAACCATGTCCCACGTCTTCGTCCCGCTGAATGGCGCGCGGAAGTCAGCGGCCAGCTTCGTCACGTCGCCGCCGGCGCCGGCATGGGGGAAGTAGAGCGAGACGTAGCCGCCCAGCTCCGGCGGCTGGACGATGTCTCGCTGTTGGTCCAGCGTCTCGGCGGCGCCGGGTGCGACGCCGATGAAGTTGTCGGAGTCCTGCGCGCCCTCCGTCCGGGCTGCCAGCCGGAAGCACCAGCTTCCGGCTGGCAGCGGGTCCCCCAGCGGGCCGCGATTCGCTCCTGCCGGCAGGGCGGCAGCACGGCTCTTCGCCGTGGGCGGGACGACCAGCGTCGCCCCCTCGGGATTGGTGATGCGAATCCAGTAGGCATTCCACGGGTCGAGCTGGTTGGTCTCGAGTTGGTATCCGCTGCCCTGGTTGAATTTCCAGAGACCCTGCCCGATAAGACCGCTCCCTTGGGCAGCCGAGAGGCTCACCGGGTCGCCGTTGCCGAGACGCACCTTCAGCGAACTGAGGGCTGTCTGGTGGTTGAAGGGCTGCCCGATCAAGCTGAAGCCGGCCGGGAGCGGGATCTCGAAGCTGGTCGATACCGGCGTCCCCTCCACCTTCACGGGCGTGTTCTGCAGCACGCGTAGGAAGTACCCTTGTCCGGGGCCGATTCGGGAGCTGAGATTGGGGTACAGCTCGTACCGGTCAGGATCGCCGGCACCCGCCACTCTGCGGGGCTGGTACTGGGCCAGGAGCAACTTGCCCGGATCGACGCCCAAGGCGGTCGCTTCGTCGTCTGCCACCGGGCGAAGCGGGACCGACATTAGCTGGAAGCCGGTGGTGCCGTAGGTGAAGGTGTGGGTGAGCTTCGTGGTTGCGCCCGGCGCCTGGAAGCCCAAGACGTAGTAGTCGTAGGCGACATTGCGCTGGAACGTGACCGTCGGCCCCCCGCCGGTGGGCGTATAGGTGAAGCTCAGCCGCAGCGGGCCGCTGAGATCGAACGTGTCCGCGGGTACCCAGAACACCCCTCGGGTGACATTGGCCGTGACGCTTGTCGCCGCCTTTCCGCCACTAACTGTGATGGCCAGCGTTCCTTCGTCGCTGCCGGCGACCGTGCCGCACAGGTCATTGAACACGGGGTCGCCCCCGGAGACCGTCCCAATGACCTCGTGCGGGTAGGGCAGTGTGCGGAAGAACGCGCCGGTGTAGGTGTCGAGCTCGATCCGGTTCGGACCGCCCACGTTGAAGAAAAGCGGGCTGTGCAGCGCGATGCCGTCGACGATGGTGGCTTCGTTTCCCTCTTCTGCGAACAGATCGTCACTGCGGTCGTTTCGGTACGTGAACTGGACCTTCCCGCTCAGGGGCGTCTCTGCCCCGGTCTGGCCCGTCTCGAAGTACTGCAGCCAGATGTTGGGTCCGTAGCCGATGTCTGTCGTGTTGGGCAGGCTGCTGACCGACGGGAACGCTGCGGCGTAGAGCTTCCTGCCGGTGAACACGCTGGAGTTGAGGACGTGCTGCTGGTTGAACCACGCCGCGAAGGGGAGCCCCTCCACAGTCGGCACCCGCGAAGCCGCCAGTTGCTTGAGTGCGGGCACGTTTCCGGACAACGGAACGGCGGCGGCTGGATCGAGGGCGGCGTAGTACGATTCGTTGAAATCCCTGAAGAACGTCGGGCTCTCGGCATACGCCTTCAGCCAGGCCATGGGTGAAGCCCACAGGCGCTGCGCAGCCATCCATTCGAACCCGTTGAAGAAGGTAGCGCAGGCCAGCTCGGGGTAGTTCTGTTGCTCGTAGTTGGGTCCTTTCCAGTTCGGACTGATACGCAGCACCGTGTTGACGAAATTGGTGCGAAGCTGGGCCATGACGACAATGGAAGCGGCCCGCGCGAACCCTTCTTCCCAGGCGTCAAAGCTGAACTGGGCGTCGTCGTGGAAGGCGTGCAGCAGCATGTGAACGAGGTTCCACTCCGCTTCGGGATCGGCGTCGAAGCGGTCCGCTCCGCCGGAGCCGAACGGCGGCATGTGGATGGTGCTCGTCGAGGCGTTGTAAGAGCCGATGATCCATTTGTGCGGGTCGGTGCTGTCGGACAGGGCGCTGTCCTTCAGGAGCGTGACCGTCACGGTGAACGCCGGCTTGCCGTAGACTTGCTCGATCACGGGCATCGCTTCCCCGACGAAGTTCTGAATGCGGGCCGTATCTTGGGTGGACCAGCCGCTGGGGTTGACGGTCAGGCGGCCGCCGCCGATCCGTCCTCGGGAGGTCGACACTAACTCCGGCAGCACCAACCGGCCGCGGTCCACGCTGACGGACCGGCGGTCCACAAAGAACCGGGCGCGACGACTTAGCCGCGGCTGTCGCCGAAGTTGGCGCACGAGCTGCGACAGCCGTGGGTCCATGCTGCGGGCGGCTCGGCTCAGCGCCGCCGACGTGAGCGCATATTGGTCGGTCGGAGCGCGGGTTGGCGCGCCGTCTACGGCGAGGGCTCCCACCAGGCCGTGCGCCTGGCTGGCGAAGGGGGCGTTGGAGAGCGACCGAGAGGTGGCCGACTCCGCGTTGCTCCAAGTCGCGTGTCCGGCGAGCAGTGCCGCAAGTAGAAGTGAGCCTCTATGCATAAGCTTCCCTTGGTCCTTCCGCATGTTGCGTGTCAGTCCGGTCATTGGGTCCCGCGTACGACCCCGCCTCCGTCGGTGCGGGCACGAAGGCTCAGAAGCGGAGGCTTAACTGGCTCGACATGATTGTAGCCGAGTAGTCGTTATTGCTGTCATGCCCGCTCGAGGAGTCGATCTTTTGTAGTTCGGCGGTCAGTGACATGACCCGGTTGAGTCCATACTCCAACCCGAACCGGAGGCTCTTGCGATCGCTGGCGTAGAGGTCGTTGCCGCTGCTGCCGACGAGCTGGTACTCGCCAAAGGCGTGCATCCGGTCCATGACGGGGTAGCGCAGGCCCAGCGTGATCGTGGAAGTGCCCAGGTTGGTGGAGCCGGTGAGCGGGTCGGTCTCGGCGCCAAGCCCGCCGGTCAGCCCGGTGCCTCCGAACGTGCCCGGACTGGAGGTCGACATGTTCTGGTAGTCCAGGGTGGCGCTGAGACCGGACACGCCCCCCCACTGCAGGCCCAGCCAGAGGATATTGCTGGTGGTGTCGCCGCCGACATCGAGGAAGGTCAACGTCTGCCCGGTCCACTGACCAAGGAG
>PEVN01000212.1 GCA_002779825.1 Armatimonadetes bacterium CG06_land_8_20_14_3_00_66_21
CCAGGAACGCCTAACCGCCCCTCGCCGGGTGGCGATCTCTATCCCTGGCGATTTGGGGATTCTGACTCCGGCGTTGACGGACGAGCCGGTTCGGTGGTTTCCAGCACAATCGACGCGAACCCAACCGCCAGCTTCGAGTTGTCCACCGGCTGCGCCAACTTGATCTCCAGCGTGTTCTCCGGCTTCAGCGTCGCTGCGTCCAGCGGGAGATCTTGCAGGGCGGTTGGCCTCAGCTCCAGGGCGGCACCGTTGAGTTGGGCTCTCAGTGACTCGGTTTCGTCCGGACCGAGGAGACCGATTCGGAGCCACGCCTTTGCACCGGCGACGGACGGGGTCTTGAGGCGGAACGTCACCGGCTCGGCAGGCTTGAGAAACTGGAGGGTCTTGTCGCCGAAGTACTCGCGCGTCACCCGGGCGCTGCTCGGCTGCGCGAAGTTCTGCATGCGGAAGTCGAGTGAGACGGTGGCGAAGGCCGGGAGCTTCAGGGCGCCGTTCGCGTTGCCGCCGTTGCGCTGTAGCTCTGGCGTCAGGGCGAGTCGCGCGCAGGCGCCTTGCGCGTCCTGCCCGATCGACCGGCAGTGCGGGCCGGTCCAGTAGCCAGTGGGCATAGAGACGCCGAGATCGAGTGCCTTCTCCGCTTCGCTGTCGTTGAACAACACAACCGTGACCCGATCCTCCTCCATGGTCGCATACGCGAGCAAGTCGGGATCCGATGAATCGGCGACGACGCGGGTGCCGCGCAGGTCGCGGAGGATCCACAGCAGCCAGTAGGCCGGGTCGGGCTGGGCGGCGTCGCCTGGCAGGAGCGTGTGGTGCTTCGCATGCAAATCGTGATAGAGGTTGCCGGCGAGCTTGTCGGTTTGCGGGAGCATCCCGCGGAGCAACAGGCGCTCGTAGGGCAGCATCCGCTTGCGCCAGATCGCCTTCGGGTCGCCCAGTTCGTCATCGTTGAGGTTGTAGCTGCTTTCGGTGATCCAGATGGGGAGTTCCCGGCCCTGCGTGAGCAGCGCCTCGTTGTAGACCATCTCGGTCTGCACGGCGAAGTCTTCGGAGGAGACGTCGTAGACGTGGAAGTCGAAGAAGTCCACGGTGTCCTTCGTGCCGAGTAGCCACGGCCGGGTCCACGTGTCGAAGGTGTACCAGGGGCGCTGACCCGTCTGCGCTGGGGGCCAGGCGGGCGGCCAACAGAGGACCGGTCCGCCGACCTGAATGTCGGGGAAGCGCGCCTTGATCGCCTGCGCCACCTTGTTTGCCATCTGCACGTGGAGGTCGGCGGCCGACGTGCCCTTGTCGCTGGCCCGCGGGTCCTTGTACCAAGAGGCGTTGGGCTCGTTCCAGAGCTGCACCAGGCGGAGTTGCGGGTCGAACGCTTTCCACAGGCCAACGTAGGCCGCGCAGTACTGCGCCCACCTATCGAAGTCGGAAGGGTTGCTGGTGCCTTCCTGTGTCAGGTAGGGCGGCGGCCCGCCCAACGACACCATCGGCTCGGCGCCCAGGTTGCGCACCACCGGCAGGAACCGCCCGAACGGGTAGCGCGCGCCGAAAAGCAGCGTGGTCTCGAAGGCCGACTTGGCCTCGGGCGTGTCGTACCAGGACAGGTCGTCTTCCTTGGGGGCGAACCAGGCCACGCTCCCGCCGAACCGGAAGCAGCCGGGCCGCAACGGCGCCACCCGCGCCCGGTAGTCCTCGTCGGCGACGACGCTGGGGAAGCCCCCGAACGCGGTGATCCCGAACATGCTCGAGGTGATCTCGCGTTGCCCGCCAAGCACGACATTGGTGTGGGCATCCACAGTGACGGTGACGTCGGCCCGCGCGGTGGTGTGTGAGGCAGCCAACAGCAGAACTGCGGCGGCGAGGGTCTTCATGGGCTTCATTCCCTCCAGCAACGGTCTGGTACTTCGTCGCCTCTTCGGCCATCCCTGCGGGCGCCACCCACCGTCCCCAACAGTACAAGGAGGAGAACTCGGTCTGTCGATGAACCTCTCCGTTGCCGTCCTGAATCCGTTGGGGCAATTCCCCAGAAACCGGCTCCCAACGAATTCAAAGCGGCAACGGAGAGGGCGGTTTCTCGCGTTGTCCTGGACCACGGAGCTCCTCTGCTATGACCCCACGCGAACGATGCCTGTCAGCCCTCAACCACGCAGAGACCGACCGCATTCCAGTCACCGACACCGTCTGACCGACGACGGAGGAACGTTGGCACCGGGAGGGGCTGCCGGCCGGCCGATCTTCCTTCGACTACTTCGGCTACGAACGCGTCGCCCAAGGCGCGGACATCGGTTTCCAGTTCCCCGCTCAGACCCTTGGGGAGACGGAGGACTATCGAATCGCCCTTGACACCAACGGCGCGACGACAAAGGTCTTCAAGCGACACGAGTCGGTGCCCGAGACCCTCGGCTTCACCATCGATAGCCGACGGGCGTGGGAAGAGCACAAACCGCGCCTCGTCTGGAACGACGCGCGCGTCGGCTGGGAGGGGGGGCTTGCTGCCAATCGGGCGTGGCGGGAGCGTGGGCTGTTTGTCACCTATACTCGCGAAGGTTAGGAATACACCGAAGTGGAAGTTCGCAGAACTTCACCCGGGGGCGTGTGGTGAGCACCCAACACACTGCTGTGCACGCAGAGGCGTCGAACTTGTGCAATAGCTTTGGTGTATTCCTAACCTTCGCGAGTATAGGAGTAGAGGAAGAACGCGCGGGCGCCGTTCACCACGCCCAGGTAGAGCTGGGCGCGAAGCTGCTCGGGCGTCGGTTCGGGGCCGCCGTAGATGAACGCCTGGGGGGCGACGCCGACTGCGAGGCTGCCGTGCTCGCGGACGTACTGTACCGCGCGCCTCACCTGCGAGCCGACCTCGCTGAGATCCGAATCGGCCGCGCGCACCCGATAGATGTCCATGAGAATCAGGTCGGCGGCGGTGTTCTCCCCCTCGAAGAAGTCGAGGGCGTCGGCGGCGCAGAACGAGGTGAAGACCAGCTTCCGCGGCGCGAGGCTCTTCAGCCCGCGGTAGACCTGTGACGCGCTGTCGGTCGTTGTGGGCGAGGGCTCATCGCGGCCGCCCCAGCCGAACAGGCGAGGGTCGTCTGTCCACGGAGCCAACTCTTCACTTAGCGGCGCGCCACCCCACTCTCTGCCGATGCCGGCGACGGCCGGGATCACGTGGAGGCCGTGGCGTCCGGCTGCTTCCAGAAAGGCGGGGGGCGGAACGCGGCTGGTGTAGAGGAACGCGTTGAAGCCCTGGCGCGCCAGCCCGCCGAGCAGTTCGTCTCGCGTGCGTTCGGGTGCGCCGATCCGTCGGCTCTCGGCGTTGGTGGCGGCCACCGCCCAATCGGAGACGTGGTACGTCCCGAGCAACAGAATCGGTTCGCTGCCCACACAGACGTTGCCCCCGACGACGCGTGTAGTGGTCGGGGTCGGCTGGAGGCGCCAGCACACTTGGCGCTCGCTTTGGGTGACGGCTCCTGCGTCGTCGATCAACTCCGCCCTGACCTCGTACTTCCCCGCAGGGGCCGCGGCGAGATCCAGTCGCCAGGGGGTCCGTGGATAGGTTGCGGTGAAGACCTGGATGCTGACCGGTTCCTGCAGTGTTGCGGCAGAGAGGAGGCTCAGGCGCACCTGGCGGCCGGCGTGCTTCCTGCTGACCCGGACGATCCCGGCAAGCGCCTGGGAGGGGGCATCGGTGAACACGACTCCGCTGACCGGCGCCGTGAGGCGGAGCACAAGCGGGGGAGGTTCCTCCTGCTCGACGTGCACGTCTGTTAGGGAGACCCGGTCGCCAGCGGTGAACGCTCGCTCGGCGATGAACTCGACCACGGAGCCGGTTGCCTTCATGCCGCGCAGCGGGAACCGCGCCTCAACCTCCTGCCACTCGCCCTGGCGCAAGTCACCGAGGAAGTGGCGGGCACAGGGGAGACTACAGCCGGGCGTGGCCGAGAGGTTCACGCTCAACATGCGGGGCTTGGCGGTCTGGGGCTTGATCGCGAACCGGACGACCAGCGACCCCTCGACATCGAGCTGCGGCAGCGGCTGAGAGAAACTCACACACCACGCGGGCGCGTCTTCCGCGAAGGTGAGTCGGCAGGCCGTCCGCCCGTCCTCGGCAACGCGCTCAACCTGCGGCTTCGGGCTGTCGCGGAACGCCACCAACTGCCAGCTCTTCGAAAGACCGGCCGCGTCGGTCTCGACGAAGTCACCGTTCTGGAGGAGTTGCTCCGGGAGCAATGGAGCTGCCGTGAGGAGGAGCAGGGCGAGTGCGCTTGGCAGAGAGGCAGTCATCGGCGTCGCCACTTGGCGTGCTCGACTGCGAGCGAATGAAGCGCCGCTCACGAGCGCGGAACGCGCCCGGCGGCCACGGCTGTCTTCCGGGCGTGTCAGTCAGTCGTGCCCGTCTGCGCCTCGTTGGCCGTCTCGCCGGCCTCGTGGTCGCGCAGCTTCTGCAGCGCCTTCTCGAGTTGTCCCATGTCCTTGGCGTAGGCTGCCCAGTCTCGCGTAGCGTTGCCTTGCGCGGATTTCAGCAGGTCGCTTGCTTGCTCAATGAGCTGATGCACTTCGGGCGTCATCGCGGCGCCAGCCCTGATGTCCGCAGGCGTTTCCAGCCCAAAGAGCTGGTTCAAGGCACCGTCGAGGCTAGGCGCCATGACGATCTGCTCCTCGAAGGCGGCGATGACCTGTTTGAGTTCCGGCATCCTGCCGACCTCAGCCTGAAGGTACAGCGGCTCCACGTAGACCAGGGAGTTGGCGATGGGGATGACCAGGAGGTTGCCGCGGAGGACATCCGAGCCCTTCTGGCTCCAGAGGGTCAACTGCTCAGAGATCGTGGTGTTCTGATCGACGCGGGCCTCGATCTGCATGGGTCCGTAGAGCAACTTGTCCTTAGGGAACTTGAAGACAATCAGCTCGCCGTATCCCTCGGGATCGCACCGGGCGCACATCCACGCGATCAGGTTGTCTTTGTTGGCCGGGCAGAAGGGGATCATCAGCACGAACTCTTCGCGACTCATCCCCGGCAGTTTCATGACGACGTAGTACGGCGTCATCTGCTGCGGTGCCTGCCGACGTTTGTCCTCGCCCTGGTAGATCTCTGAAGGCAGGTGCCACAAGTCCTCTTTGTTGTAGAAGGTCTCCGGGTTCGTCATGTGGTAGGTCGCGTACTTGTCGGCCTGCACGGAGAGCAGGTCCAACGGGTACCGCAGATGGGGCCGGAGGGAGGCCGGCATCTTGTCGAAGTCGGTGAAGAGCTGGGGGAAGATCTTGCGGTAGGTCTGGATGACCCGATCCTGAGGATCGACCACGTAGAAGGTGGTCGTCCCGTTGTAGGGATCGATGACGACTTTCACCGAGTTACGGAGGTAGTTCATGCCGCCTGCGTCGAATGGCTCCGAGTACGGGAACCGAGCGGCGGTCGTGTAGGCGTCGAGGATCCACCACAGGCGTCCCTCGGCGACGACGATGTACGGGTCATTGTCGTAGCGCAGGAAGGGAGCCAGCGCGTTGACGCACTCGAGGAGGTTCCGGCGGAGCAGAATCCGGCTCTCGCCGGTGAGCTGGCGCGTCATCATCAGCTTCAGGTCGTTGAAGCGCGAGGCAAAGGCGAGCCGGCGGACGTAGCTGCCGACATTGACGCCGCCGGTGCCCTGGTACTTGCAGGTGACGTTATCATCGCCGCGAGGGTAGTCGAACTCCGGCTCTTTGGTCTTGACCAAGCAGTAGCTGGCGTCGGACTCCCCGTAGTACAACTCGGGACGTTCGAGGGCGAGGCTGGCGCCGACCTGACTGGCAGGCGGGATGTTCTTCACCCAAAGCTGGGGCAGCCCTTCGCTGGTCACCTCGTTGACGGGGCTCATGCAGACGCCGTACCCGTGGGTGAACTTGAGGTGCTCGTTCACCCAGGTTCGAGCCGTCGGGTTGAGTTTCTGGCGGGAGAACTCACGGGCCGACAGGGTCACCTGCCGATACTCGCCATCCACGTAGTAGCGGTCGTAGTCGACATCCAGGAACTCGTAGTAGGAGCGGATCTCCTGCACCTGTCTGTAGGTGGAGAGCAACGGTCGATGATCCCACAGGCGGATGCTGTGGAGCGTCACCTCATTGTCGGCGAGGACCTCGGGGGTCAGGGCCTCGCCGGCTTCATGGTGTCTGGCGTCGGTGCGGGTGAGGTCATAGGCGAACTGGGTGAACTGAATGGTCCGCTCCAAGTAGGGGCGCTCCCGGTCCAGCTCATTGGGCTCAACCAGGTACTTCTGTACAAAAGTCGGGAACACCGACCCCGCCAGCAGGGAGACGACCACCATCGCCCCCACAGTGTACGCCAGCAGTTTGGCGGCGCTCAGCCGCACGGAGATGAGCAGCAGCACGCCGCCGATCACGGCCAACACGGTCAGCAACCGTAGGGCCGGAAGCGTCGCGTGCAGATCAGCATAGCCCGCCCCGTACGCAACCGACCGCAGCGAGAACAGCACTCCATACGCCTGCAGCACGTAGCCCCACGCCTTGGCGAAAAACAGCAGCGCCAGCAACACGGCTCCGTGGGCGCGGACCACCGGCGCCACGTACAGGCGCTTATTGATTACCGAGATCGCGGAACTGGCGAGGTAGAGCCCGAGGCACCCCATGAACGCCATCACCAGGGCGAGCATCACCTGCTGATACGTCCACTGCAGGAAGGGCCACTTGAAGATGAAGAAGCTCACGTCTTTGCCGAAGACGGGATCCTTGAGCCCGAACGGCTGGCTATAAAAGTAACGGAGAATGGTCGCCCACTGCCCTGCCGCTGTCCGTCCGACGACCAATGCAGCGGCGAAACACACAGCCCCGAGGACGGCATACAGGTAGCGCTCCAAGTAGGGGTGCGCCCGCAGGTAGATGACATTGGTGCCCAACGGCCGCAGGGCGCCCGGCGAGAAGCGCCGGGCAAGCACCAGGTTCCCATAGACGATGCCGAGGAAGAGCAGCCCGACGAGAAGCCCAACCGAGATCTTCGCGGTCAACTGGGTGGCGTATACGGACTGGTAACCCAGGGAGCCGAACCAGAGCCACTCCGACCAGAAATTCAGCACCTTCCGCCCGAATAGCGCGAGGGCGAGCAGAACAAGCAGGGCGATTGTCTTAGCCCAGCGGTTGGCTTTCATGTACGGTTGCCTTTCGGAGGTCCGGGATGCTGACTGGGGGTGACCCAGGGCGGGAATGTCGGTCAGTCGTGCGCGCGCCCTACTGTCCGGCATCGAGGGCCCGCACGTGCTGGTCGACCACTTCGGGCGGGCAGAGGGGAATGAACAGTCTCAACGCGACCGCAACAATCATCAGGTCATCGATTTCGCCCAGGAACGGCGCGAGCAGGTCTGGGATGAAGTCCACCGGGGACACGGCATACGCGAACGCAGCCACCAAGAGGAGCTTCGGCCACACTGAAACGCGCCGATCCTGGAACAGCCGCCAGTAGAGTCGAACGAAATTCGGCAGGTGCCGAACCAGCTTCGCGAGGCCGAGGGGGCCCAGCGGGTAGAACGGGGGCGACGGTTTCATGCGGGCAAGTCCAGTTGGGTCTGCGGCCCACGCTGCCTACGAGCCAGCCTTCGTGAGAGAAGGATCATTGTGCACGAAACGCCCTGTCCCCGCAACCACGTCACCAGCTAACGCGGGTGGACCGTCACCGACGCGCGGTCCGCAGCGGGCTCGCCGCCGAGGCGACACCGGTGACCGCCAGCAGCACTGGGGAGGCTTCCGTCCCCGCCGACCGGAACACAAGCTTGTCGATTGCCTTGTCCGGAGCGGGATTCTGCCACGTAGCGCTCCCCACCGATACCGGGACGCCGCCCACTGTGGTTCCGGTCCACAGCAGCGATTCAGTGTCCGTCGCGGTCTCGTCGTCCCACGCGTGAATGTTCTCGCCATAGGTCAGGGGGACGGTCGCCGAGGAGCCGTCGACGTACTGCACCTCGTAGCTGCCAACGACGGTCAGCTTGGGAACGGGCCAAGCGGTGGTGTGCACGAAGGCAAGTCGGGCGGCCGGCCTGCCGACGGGCAGCGTCACCTCGTCGGGGAACGCGTCGGGCCGCGTGTAGGCACCGCTAAGCAACACCGCCCCTCGGCGGCCATTGTCCAGAGGCGACAGCAGGTCAAATAGCACACTCTGGAGGCGTTGGCGGCCGGTGGGGAGCCGGCGGAGGTCATGGGTGAGACCGTACCCGAGCCAGTCGCCCGGAACTCGGTTGTCGGCGAAGTTCACATTGCAGACGTCGGCCAGCGGCACGAGGAAGCCGGGCGTTCGCCCCAGCACCGCCGGCTGCGGGAACAGGCAGTCGCGGAACACTTCGCTCCGCCGGTAGGGTAAGTCTTCGAGCGCCGGCGTTGCCGCGGTCCAGGCGAACTCGGCCGCGGTCACGTAGGCATAGAGCTGTTCGGGGTGACGGCGCAATGCCTGGCGGTTGCCGTTGTGACCCGTCCAGGTCGTTTGCAGCAGCCCTACCGCATCGTAGCGCTTCGCAGCCTGGCTGAAGTAGAAGATGTTCTTGCGGTTGTGCCAGGTGCAACCGACCACGTCGAACCCCGCGTTGGCAAAGGTACGGGCGCTGGGGTAGTCGCGATAGGGGCTGTAGTGCCAGTCGCAGATCACCACATCCTTCGGGATGGCAGCCCGTGCGTCTCCCGTCAGGTAGGGGTCGCCGCCGTGGGCGGCGTCCTCGGCCTCGCCGGGGCGTAGCAGCATGTCGCCCCACATCATCGTCTTCACCCCGCGCGCCTGCAGGAACCGGTGCAGGTCGCGGACATTGCCAGCAAAGAGCGTCGCCGGCGGGGTGCCCTTGCAGCGAGGACAAGTACCGAACTCCCCCCGGTTGGCCACCTCATCGTGGCCGATGTGGAAGTACTCGGGCTGGAACACCTCCAGGGCTTCGGCGTAGATGTCGAACAGCAGTTGGTGACTCTTGGGGTTGGAGGGGCAGTACGCGTAGGGGCGCCTCGGATCCTCCACCAAGTCGGCGTGTTGCCCGCCGGCGAACATCCACTCGCAGTGCCCCAGCGACTGGATGAGCGGGGTCACGCGCATGAAGTGCTTCTCGGCGACGG
>PEVN01000039.1 GCA_002779825.1 Armatimonadetes bacterium CG06_land_8_20_14_3_00_66_21
TCCGGCGTCAGAGGTCCTTCTGCAGCTCGCTCGCCGCAATCAGTAACGGATCCCACACCGGCGAGAACGGCGGCGCGTAGCACAGAACGCTGATTTGTGCGTTCCACGCTGGGCATTCTCCGGAGTGCCCGAGCAATGGGCACAGGAAGGCAGGGATTGTACAATACCCGGCGCATTCCCGCCCGCTGGTGGCGACCACCGCGCGCGGACCAGAGAGGGACACGATGCAGTCAAGCGCAGCAGGCCGGCTGGCCTGGTCGGTGAGTGGCGGGGCGAAGCGATCCACAACCGTTCTCTCCGCCCTCAGGCTCCTCCCGTCAGCCATGGCTCTGGGCGTCGTCGCCTCACCGGCCATTGGGCAGCTTCCGGCCATCATGGACCCCACCAGCGCTCTAATCCGCTGGGCGGGCAACGCCGAGGAGGACGAGCTTCGGCTCAGGTTCCTGCAGCAGCTCCGGAAGCGCCCTGACCTCGCGGCCGACCTCAAAGCCGACCTCGACAAGCTGATCCCTGAGGCGGAGCGGTGGGTGCGCGGGAGCGGAGACTGGCTGGCCTACTTCGGGCGGCAGATCAGCACGACGCGGGACTACGACTTTGGGATCGCGGAAGCCTCTCCTCTCTACGCGCTCACCTGTCTTTACCGGGCCCGGATGCTCACCTGGTACGCAATGGAGTCGGGCGGCGTGTGGCACAACGCAAACCGGCGACGCGAGTTCCTGGACAAGGCGCGCGGGCTGTTTGAGATCGCCCGAAAGGCGTTCCCCGACAACCGGGTCATCCGCATGTATCTCGGCGAGCCGCTCCCGCCGAAGAGCGAGTACTTCCCCACCGCCGGGGCGCCCGACTGGGCAGTGCAGCAGCGCGAAGGGCTGGAGCGCCTGACCGATATCGTCGAGTGGTGGGTCGGTAACCGGCTCCAGGAAGGCGGCCAGTACGGTGGTGGCTGGGGAGACGACTGCGAGATGTGGCGCTGGTGGGTGCCAGTGCTGATCGGCTTCGAGTCACCGAAGATCGTCAAGGCGCAGGCCAGGTTCTCGGCCGCGCTGATGAGCCAGGAACACATGAAGGACGGCTTCACTACGCAGATGAGCGACGTGGAGCACACGGCGGAAGACTCCTCGGACGTCATCACGCCCATGATGCACCTGGATCCGGACGACGCGCTCTGGAAGCAGCGCGCCCTGCGGATGGCCGAGCTGATGGAGACGCTGTGGACCGGCAGGAACGAGCGCGGGTTCGTGCAGTTCAAGAGCACCTACTTCACCGTCGCCCAGGTCGATGACAAGCCGCAGCGGGCCTGCGACACCGTCTACCACCCGCGAGCCGTGCAGCCTGCTCTGTTGTACTGGCAGCGCACAGGGGACGAGAAGCTGAGCAAGCTCTTCAGCGCCTGGATGGACGCGTGGGTTGACGCGACGGCGCGCGCCGAACGCGGGAAGCCGGCCGGCATTGTGCCCAGTGCCATTCACTGGCCGGACGGCGGGATCGGCGGGGTCGGAGAGAACTGGTGGGACCCGCGCAACCACGGCGAAGCCACGCTCTACCAGTGGCCCAGCGCCATGCCGATGATGCTCAATACGCTGCTGCTGACGTACCACATGACGGGTGAGGCGAAGTACCTGGCGCCGATCCGGTCGATGGCGAAGGCGCGGTTGGCGTACCTGAACGCCCCTGTCGCCAACCCACAGCCGGGCAGCGAAGCGTGGTGCGCCTCGCGAATGGGGTTTCTGCGCGACACCATCGCCAAGTACCGGTTCCTGACCGGTGGCACCCAGTTCGACAAACTGCTCGCAAGAGATGCCAGCGCGTACGTCGCGTACCGTCTGCGCAGCGATGAGCAGGGGCTGATGTCCGCGCTGCAGGCCAACGCAAGCGCCCTTCGCGCCAACCTCCCTGGCTACACCAGCGAGGTCCGCTACACCGATCGCGTGCTGCGGTTCCCGTCGCTGTTCGGCAAGGAGGTCATGTTCGCGGACGCGATCCCAGCCGTCCGCAAGCCCGACCCGCAGCTCTTGTACTCGTCTGCCACCGGTGACCCGGGCGATGCGCTCTACTTCCCGATGAACGCCGTGCGCTGGCTCACGCCGCCCCGGCAGATTGCCGCGCTTGTCTGCGAGAGTAGTCGCGACGGGCTCCTGGCGAAGTTGTTCCACTTCCACGAAGAACCGCGGCCCATGGGGGCGGAGTTCTACCTGCTGTCGCCCGGCGAGTACAAGCTCTTCCTCCGGCCGGAAGGCGAAGGCCGTGCTGCGGAGAGCCGGTTCGCGGTAACGGGACCGCGGACGCGGGTGTCGTTCTCCCTGCCGGCGGGCCGGCCGTGTGTGTTGCGGGTACTGAAGGCGGCGTAGGGCGGGCGTGGGCGGCCGCCTGGCTCCGCGTCGCTTCGCGCCGGCTGGCGGAGAGGAGAACCGAAGGCGTTCCCCGCGTGCCGCGCCGGGCGGCCCATCCCGCGAGGATCAGCCCTTCGTCCGCCCTGTCATCTCCGCCACCGTAATGACCACACAGCCACACGTCTCGGTCTGTTCCGGGGTCACCGGCTCGCGCTCGGCGGGGAGGTCGAGGCGCAGGTTGAAGTATACTCGCGAAGGTTAGGAATACACCGAAGCTATTGCACAAGTTCGACGCCTCTGCGTGCACAGCAGTGTGTTGGGTGCTCACCACACGCCCCCGGGTGAAGTTCTGCGAACTTCCACTTCGGTGTATTCCTAACCTTCGCGACTATAGGTCTGGAACCGCTGCAGATAGTCCCGCCGCTCCTCGAGGTTCTCCAACACCCGCGCTGTGCCAAAGCACAGCACCGACTCAAAGCGATAGTTGCACTTGCCGTCCGGGTGGTGCGGCTGCAACCGGTCCGGGTGGCGGTCGACTACGAAGCAGACCCGCGGGTTGGCACGGAGGAAGTCGAGTTTGCGGCCGCGCAGTGCGCAGTGGAAGACGATCTCGCCGTCGAGGAACGCGTAGTTGACCGGGACGCAGTAGGGCTCGTTCTCGCGGCACAGGGCCAGCCGACCCACGTCCTCTTCGCGGAGGATCTGTTCCATCTCTTCGCAGGTCAGGTTCGGGGCGTACTTGTCGCTCATCGAGGGGCTCCTTCGGGAAGGTGCTGCCGGTCGGCGCTGGGCGCAGCGGTTCCCAGGCCAGGGCACCCCAGCTATAATAGCACTTTCCCGCCCGCGCCCTCAACCGCCTGCATTTCCCCCCACCCATGCTGTCCGAGCTGCGAGAACTCTGGCGCTTCCGCGAAGCCATCTGGGAGTTTGTGAAGCGCGATCTGCGGCTGCGCTACAAGAACTCCGTGTTGGGCTTTGTGTGGTCCATGGCGTCGCCGTTGATGCGCGTGTTCGTCATCACGGTCATCATCCGGCGAGTGATGAAGGTGGACGCGCCCAACTACTCCGCCTACCTGTTCTGCGCATTCATGCCGTGGAACTTCTTCGTGCAGGCGGCGCAGGACGCGTGCTCCTGCGTGCTGCTGCACTTCATGCTCGTGAAGAAGGTGTACTTCCCCAGGGAGCTGCTGCCCCTCTCCAGCGTCCTGTCGAACGCGTTGCACTTCGTGTTGGGGCTGTTGATCCTGTTTGTCTACCTGGCAGTTCTGCCGGTCCACCCGACGAAGCTGGTGCTGCTTCTGCCGGTGTTGCTCGTCATTCAGTGTGCGTTCCTCTTGGGGCTGGCGCTCATTCTCTCGTTCCTGAACGTGTACTTTGAGGATGTGCGATACGTCGTCGCGAACGGTCTGCAGATCCTGTTCTTCGCAACCCCGGTGATCTTCCCCGTCGAGACGATTAGCAGAGCGGGTGCCCACTGGTACCCGCTCGTGATGCTGAACCCCATCGCGGGAATCGTGGTGGCGTATCAGAAGATCCTGCTGCCCCCAATCCAACTCAGCGACGTGCCCGCCCTGCCCCTCGACTGGGGCAATCTGTGCTACACGGCGGCGGTCTCATTCGCGACGCTGCTCGTGGGGTACTGGCTGTTCAACCGGTACAAGTGGCGGCTGGCGGAGTTAGTGTGAGAATGACGCTCCCGGCGGCAGACACGGCAATCGAGGTCCGCGACGTGGTGAAGCGCTACCGGCTGTACCACTACCGACCGGCGTCGCTGAAACGGGCTGTCATCGAGCGCGGCCGGACCCGCTACGAACTGGTCGAGGCGCTGAAGGGGCTCACCTTCACTGTCCGCAAAGGTGAGTCGGTGGCGGTCATCGGCAGCAACGCCTCTGGGAAGAGCAGCCTGCTGGCGCTCCTGGCCCGGGTGTACCGACCAACCAGCGGCACCATCACGGTCACCGGCCGGGTGGCGACGATGCTGGAGCTGTCCGGCGGGTTCCACCCTGACGTGACAGGGCTGGAGAACATCCAGTTCATGGGGCCGCTGCTGGGGATCGGCCGCCGCGAGATGGAGCGGCGGGCGCAGACGATCACCGACTTCGCCGAGCTGGGCGAGTACATCGACGCCCCGGTTCGGACCTACTCGTCCGGCATGATCATGCGGCTCGGGTTCTCCATCGCGGTCCACGCCGACCCCGACGTGCTGTTGATCGACGAGGTGCTGGCCGTGGGCGACGAGTCCTTCCAGCACAAGTGCTACGCCAAACTGGAGGAGCTGCTGCGGGCGAGGACGACCATCGTGTTCGTCTCACACGACATGGCTGCCGTCCGGCGCATCTGCCGCCGGACGCTCTGGTTGGACCAGGGGGTTCTCGCGGCAGACGGGGGGACGGAGGAAGTGGTCGAGGAGTACCTGCGTGCCGTGGAATCGCGCGGGCGACTTGCGTGACGAGTGCCCCGTCCGCTCGAACTGGTCAGCCTCTGGTCGCCCGGCTTGGGCCGGCTTGTCGTCGCTGGCCGAGCCGCCAGCACGCCCGGCGCACCTTGTGCCACAGGCACTCCAGCCAGACCGGCACGAAGGTGGCCAGCAAGTTGCGCCGCCGGTTGCGCTGCAGCGCCTGCAGCGCCAGGTCCCGCCACGGAATGGTCTCTACTCGCTCGACGCGCACCTCGCCGACCCACTGCAGGGAGACAAAGAACAGCTCCGGATTGCGGAGCATGAACGCCCGGAACTGCAGGTCGCTCTGCGCCAGTTGGTGGAAGACAGCGGCGAAGCAGTCCGGCGAGGTCTTGGGCGCAACCAGCAGCCTGCCGTCTCGCTCAGCCACATACCAGCGGTGGTACCTCCACCCAAGCAAGTGCTCCGCGAATGGCGTGGGGCACTCGAGGTAGCCGGCGCGCCCCACTCGCTGCAACTCGCCAACCACCTGGAGCGGGTCCGTCGCGTGCTCGACGACGTGGGAGGCAATCACGTAGTCGGCCGCGCGGTCGCGGAACGGCAGCCGGTGCGCCTCGCCGAGGACAAGGGGGCGCCCTCCGCGGACGAGCGGACCGCTGCGCTCGTGGTCGCCCGACAGGTCGCGGTCGCAGAGGATATCGGCGCGCGGGTGCGGCGCGTTGCCGCTGCCGATGTCGATCACCCGCGCGCCGCGCGGGATCTTCAGTCTGCGCGTGACTTCCATAGACGGACGCACCCTCTCAAGTACAGTCTGGTAGGATACCCTAAGCACGACCGAGGGCGATCCCCAAGTTGCGCGGCGAAGCGGCCGGGGCGCGCCGTCAGCCGCCCTAAGTGAAGCAGCCGGAAAGGCGACTTCCTGTGATCGATGTCTGCATCGTTAGCTACCGTTGTCCGGAAGAACTGGGCCGGTGTCTCCGTGCCTGCCAGCGAAGTGCTATCGCTGCGGAGCTGCGTGTCACCGTAGTCGACAACGCCTCCGGCGACCGGACAGTCGAGTTGCTGCGCCGCGAGTTCCCCTGGGTGCGTGTCGTCGCCAACGCGCGCAATGTTGGGTTCGCGGCTGCCTGCAACCAAGGACTCAGACTGGGCAACGCGCCCTACGTGCTGTTTCTCAACCCGGACACAGACGCGAACCCACCCGCGTTCGGGCGACTCGCGCAGTTCCTGGAGACCCACCGTCGCGCGGCGGCCGTATCGCCTCGACTGGTCAATGAAGACGGCAGCCTGCAGCGGTCACTCTACCGGTTCCCGACCATCTGCAGTGCGCTGGCGGACTACCTCACGCTCGCAGAGCGATTCCCGGATTCCCGCTGGCTACGGGTGCGGTTGCTGTCCGAGCGAGCGCACCAAGGTTGTCGGCAAGTGGAGTGGGCCACAGGCGCCTGCCTGCTTTTCCGGCGCTCCGCTTGGGAGTCCGTCGACGGACTCGACGAAGGGTTCTTCCTCTACGCCGAGGAAATGGACCTGTGCATTCGCCTGCGGCAGAGGGGCGGGACGCTCTGGTACTGCCCGGAAGCGCAGGTCGTCCACAAGGTGGGCGCCAGCACCTCGCAGCGGCCGATTGCGATGGTGCTCCAGGCCCACCGAAGCACCTTCCGGTTCTATCGCAAGCACTACGGCAGTATGGTGGCGCAGGTGCTCCGCGCGATTGCCTTCATCGCCAACCTCGCCCGGGGCGTGGTGCTGTCTCTGGGCCGCTCCACGTGCGACCGCCGGCTCGCCGGCAAAGATGCGAGGCTGTACTGGCACGTGGTGAGGCTCTGTCTCAGCCGCGACTGGTGCGACGCCTCTCTGTCGCCTGCGGACGCCACGTCCTGACCAACATCTCCGACACCCCCTTGAGAGGAAGTCAAACAGAATGGCCACTGAACCCAACAACACCCATCCCGACGCCCACACACCGCTGCTTGTCGGCTGGGCCTCCGCCGACGTCACGCCCGACCAGCCGGTATTCCTGCGCGGGCAGTTCCATGCCCGCGTCTCCACCCACGTCCAAGACCCGTTGACGGTGACAGCACTGGCGCTGGAGTCGGCCGGTGACCAAGCGGTCATGGTCTCCTGCGACCGTTGCACTATCGAGGAGGGTCTCCTCGACGAGTGCCGGGAGGCATTGCGCGACGCGGCGTCGGACCTGGACGGAGCGAAGGTGTTTGCCGGCGCCACGCACACGCACACCGCCCCGGAAGCCCAGCCTCGCGACTGGCCGGACCCGGACAAGCCGGTGATGGACGGCCCGGAATACCGACCTGTGCTTGTTCAGGGCATCGTCTTTGCGGTGGTGGAAGCCTGGCGCGGCCGCCGCCCGGGCGGGGTGAGCTGGGCGCTGGGGCACGCGGTGGTCGGTCACAACCGCCGCACCTCGTATCTCGACGGCGAGGCGCGAATGTACGGTTCCACCGACGACGCCCAGTTCGCCGGCATGGAAGGCTACGAAGATCACTCCGCCGACCTGCTGTTCACCTGGACACCCGCCGGCGACCTGACGGGCGTAGTCGTCAACCTCGCGTGTCCGTCGCAGGTCACCGAGGGCGACCTCTTCGTCTCCGCTGACTTCTGGCATGAGACCCGGGTTGAGCTGCGGAAGCGGCTCGGAGCTGACTTGTTTGTGTTGCCGCAGTGCGCGCCCGCGGGGGACCAGTCGCCTCACCTGCTGCTGCACCAGGCAGGCGAGGCGCGGATGCGCGGCTTGCGGGGCGTCACTGAGCGCGAGGAGATTGGCCTGCGGATCGCCGACGCCGTGGAGCGCGTATTGCCGTATGCGCGGGCCGACATCCGCGGCGCCGTTCCGCTCCGCCACGAGGTGCGCGCACTCGGTCTGACGCGTCGCCGGATCACAGAAGCAGCGCTCGAAGAGGCCAAGCGCGGCGAGGCGGAGGACCTGGCACGCTACGAACGCCTCCGCCACGAGTCGCCGGACAACTACACGGCGATCTCGGGCGCCTTCGGCCACGCCCGCTGGTACAGCAACGTTCAGGAGCGCTTCC
This sequence comes from Armatimonadetes bacterium CG06_land_8_20_14_3_00_66_21, assembly GCA_002779825.1. Lineage (GTDB taxonomy): Bacteria > Armatimonadota > Abditibacteriia > CG2-30-66-41 > CG2-30-66-41 > CG2-30-66-41. The sequence goes on from PEVN01000039.1 coordinate 7,776, forward strand.
GCCTGCAGACAGAGCAGCCCACCTACCCCGTCGAACTGCACGTCGTCCGCCTGGGCGATGTCGCGTTTGCGACCAACCCGTTCGAGCTGTTTCTCGATTTCGGTCTGCGCATGAAGGCCCGGTCGAGGGCGGTGCAGACGTTCTGCGTTCAATTGGTTGGTTCGGGCACGTATGTCCCCACCGAACGCGCGGTCACCGGCAAGAGCTACGGCGCGGGAGCCGCCAGCAATGCCGTGGGTCCGGAAGGCGGGCAGGAACTGGTGGAGGCAACCGTCGCGTTGCTGGAGGAGCTCTGGGCTGACGGGTAGCCTCGCTACCGCGCTCTCCCTGTCACCGGGAACAGCGGGTCCTGGAACCCGCGGCCGCAGTGCTCGCCAGGCGGCACCAGCACGTCGAGGGCTGCTTCGAGTGCGGGCGTAATACCGACTCGCAGTGCGGCCAGGTTGTCCACCAACTGATCCATGGTCCGCGGGCCAATGACCGGCGCCGTGACCAACCTGTTGGCCCTGACCCAAGCAAGGGCAAGCTGGGACGAAGTGCACCCGGCGTCGGCCGCCAGCTCGGCAACGGCCGCAGCCAGTTCGAAGTTGGCCTCCCGGTACTCGGTCTGCATCAGCCGGACATTGCCGCGCGAAGCGCGCGAGTCAGGCGGGGGCACGGCACCCGCCCGGTACTTGCCTGTCAGCACACCGCGCGCCAGGGGGCTGTAGCCCACGACGCCCAGCCCCGAGGCCTCGCACATGGGTAGCAGCTCCACCTCTACGTCGCGGTTGGCCAGGTTGTACAGCGGCTGAACGGCGACAAGTCGGTCCCACCCGCGCAACGCCTGCAGCCCCAGGGCGCGCGCCACTTGCCAAGCCGGAAAGTTGGAGACGCCGACATAGAGCACCTTGCCGGCACGGACCAGGTCGTCCAGCGCGGCAAGGGACTCGTCCAGCGGCGTCGTGGCATCGGGGATGTGGAGATAGTAGAGATCGACGTAGTCCGTGTCCAAGCGCCGCAGGCTGGCCTCGGCGGCCTCGCGAATGCGCTTGCGGCTGGTTCCGGAGGCGTTGGGGCCGGTGCGGTCCACCGCCAGACCGACCTTCGTCGCCAACACCACCTCGTCGCGGATCCCGACAAGCGCCTTCCCGACGATTCGCTCCGCTTCGCCGGCCCCGTACTTGTCCGCCGTGTCGAGGAAGTTGATGCCTTGATCCAAGGCCGCGCGGATGATCGCCAGCGACTCGTCCTCGGGCGTCGGGTCCCCGAACAACATGGTGCCCAGACACATCCGGGACACCTCCAGCCCCGAGTTGCCCAGCTTGCAGTAGTCCATGGCTTGTCAGTCCTCCAGAATCAGCGTAGACTGCCCCGACTTGTGTCCGCTCCGCAATCTCTCGTGGCCGGCTTTACTCTCGCTCCCCCGCCCATCCTTAGATTCAGACTCTCGGAACCCCAGCGCGGAGCGGTTCTCTGTCACCGTGCGCACTTGGTCGGGGTCATCCATTGCCTTGCAGGAGGTCGTTTGGGCGCTCACGGCATCGCCTCAGGCTGTCGGACCGCGCCTCCGCTACGTCGGGTCGCCAGCTTGTCTTCGCGAACTCGATGAGGCGGGAGGCGTAGGCGGGCCCCACCGCTTGTCCACTTCCCGGTCGCGGCACCATGTCTTCGCGGATTGCGCGGTGCCGCGACTGTCGTGCGAGCGTCACCACAGTACCCTTTGGGTCGTCCAGTTCCTCAAGGCTTCGGGGCAGTCGCGCCGCCGACACCCCCCAGAAGCGGGCCAGGTGCTGACGGTCGGCCAGTAGCCACGTCTCGACCTCCCGCACGACCACGCGGAAGCACATTTGTGGAGCAGGCTCAGGAAGCCACTCTGTACAGGCCGGTGGAACGCAGTCGGCGTCGGCGTCGAGGTCGACTAACACCAACCAGGGCGAGTGGTGCTTCCCCGTGAAGACGATCGGCGTTGTCTCCACCAGATCGCAGTCGATTGTTCCGAGCTTGCGGATTAGCGGTTTCATGTGAACCTCCCTGTCGGTGAACCTTCTGTTTCGTCTGCGGCACAGGAATCCCTCGCCTGCCGACGAATTGGCCAGCCGTGAGCAGCGCCGAGCACACGGCCAGGCGCGCACAATGGAGGCTTCCGATGAAGATCGCGATCATCCCAACAACTGGCGGCGCAGACCCGTATCGCGGCATGGAGATTGCCGTAGAGCTTGGTGTAGAAGGCGTTCACCTGGGCGCCTACGGCGGCGGGCTCGACCTCGAGAACAAGACCAGCGCTGAGCGCGCGGAGGTGCTCAAACGCATTCACGGCTACGGGCTCGAAGTGTCGGCGCTCATCGGTTGGGGCGGCAATGTGGACTTCGGCGAGGAAGAGAACTGGGAGGAGAACCTCGCTTGGGGCAAGCGACTCAACGACGTGGCCGTCGACATGGCCGGCGGCCTGTGGATGGCGCATGTAGGCATCATGCCGGAGGAAGCGAGTGATCCGCGTTGGGGGCGGTTCACCGACGCGCTCGGCCAGCTTGCGGCGCATGGCGAGTCGGTCGGCGCCACCGTGGCACTGGAGACCGGCCCCGAGCCGCCGAAGGTTGTCCGCAAGATGATCGAGCAGATCGACAGCCCCGGACTGCGGGTGAACTTCGACCCGGCGAACTTGCTGCTCTGGCCGCCGGTCATCGCGAAGCGGCGCGGCTTCCCCTTCGACTACGAACGCGCCATGCGCGACTTCGACCCGTTGGAAGGGCTGCGAACGCTGATCCCCTACGTGGTCCACTCCCACGCCAAAGACTCGGTGCTGCATCCCGATGCCTCGTGCCAGGAAGTCCCGTTGGGCGCCGGTATGACGAACTGGCCCGAGTTGCACCGGATCTTCCAGGAGAACAACTACCAGGGCTTCTACGCCATCGAGCGAGAGGTCGGCGAAGACGCCATGGGCGATGTCCGAACGGCCGTTGAGTTCCTCCGCAGACTTTGAACTGAGCTACAGCGCGCGCAGCCTCTCCAGCGCTTGTTCCACCAACGCCTCACCGGGGCCCGGCGCGGAGGGGCTGTGCGTGCCTGCCCAGAGCTGGTAGCCTCCCAGCGCGTAGCTGTCGCGGTCGCCAATGTACCCAATGGTGTCGTTGGCGAGCCCGATGACATACGTGTAGCGGAATGGCGACCGGCGGCGGATCTCCAGACCCAGGCGGGCGAACAGCTCCCCCGGCACGCCGACCAGCGCAACCTCGCCCAGGCGGATTACCTGCAGCCGCGTGCGGCGCTCTTCACCTTGGACGGGCGCCATCTCGGCGCGCATGTCTCGAAACACCTGTTGCGTCTGTTGCGCCGACTCCGGAGTGTACTTCTCGGTCCAGTACTTCACCGCAGCTTCCTGCGCGGCTCCATCGAACTCGCGCAGGCGGTACACGAACGGAAGCTGCTCGGAGGTCGCCGCGTCGAGACGCAGGGGCCGGGCGTCGCGGAGCCCCTGCTCCACGGCCGCCGCGACCCGGTGCACGCATTCGGCGGTCGACACGGCGTGGATATTCGGCGTCGAGCCAAACGCCCCGGTGTTGTGGGAGGAGCCGAAGGCGCCGGGCAGGAAGAGCGTGGCCGCGCCGTGCCGCCGTTCGAGTTCTTGCGCGGCCAACCCGTAGAACGCCGGCGACCACATTCCCGCTGTGAGCCCGCCGATGTTGTGAACCGAGTGGTTGAACAACACGCTTGCGAGTTCCCCGCCGGGACGCCTGACGGCAAGCACCGGCAGGTCCGGGTCGAACGGCCCCGTCGGTCGGACCACGTCATCCCAAGCGTAGGCGTGCCACGCAATGGTGCCCTCCTCCAGTAGGTAGCGGCTGTTCGTGCCGACGGTGGCTTCCTGGCTTTCGGCGAAGAGCAGCTCGGCACCGACTTCCTCGGGACCGCCCCGGTCGAGCGCCCGGCTCGCCTCGACGGCAGACCGCACAATCGCCTCCAGCAGCCGGTCGCAGAACGCCGCGTCCCGCTTGCAGCCGAGAATGTCGAGGGTGCAGGGCGCATGCTGGGTGTGCGTCGCGTAGACCAGCAGGTTGGCGAAGGGGACGTTGGCTTCCGCGACAATGCGCTTGGTCGCCTCCGCCAGCACGTCGGCAGGGACGACGAGCGTATCGCACGACACGAAGCACAGGCGCTCACCGGCGTCGAGCACCAGCGCAGTGGCACGCAGCTCCGCTTCCTGGTTCGGGGCCAAGGCGGCACCGGCGGCGCCACCGGCGGGGATAGACTCGACGGGGATGGAGGTTGCTGCAGCGGCGGCCTTCAGAGGAGACATGATCCGGGCACACTCCCTGGCGGGTCTCTACGCGGGCCCTTTGTACCACCGCGGCGCAACGGTGTCGAGGAACGGCGGGCAGCCGGGGCGAGCGGCGGCCCGGTTGACTTCCGCTCTGCCGAGAGATAGTCTATGCGCAGATCGCCGCAGTTCGAGGTGGAAGGAGAAGGCTGTGCACGGACATGGAACCTTGAAGGCCGGTGTGGCCAAGAGCAACATCTCGACGCGTGCGGAAGGGGTCGCTGTGAACGACCCGCTGTACGCCAAGGCGCTGGTTCTCGACGACGGGAAGACCGAGGTTGTCATCCTCGCCATGGATGCGGTGGCCCTCGGCGGCATCTGCGACATCGACGACGACTTCCTGCCGAAGCTGCGCGGCCGCCTCCAGGCGGAACTGGGAATCGACGGCGGCAACGTCCTGATCAACGCCTCGCACACCCACACCGTGGGGCCGATGCTGTGCGAGGCGGATGAGCAGCTTGAGAGGACGTTCGATGCAGTCAGCCGGGCTGTGCAGAACATGGTGCCGGTGACGGTCGGGGCCGGCGTCGGCCATGAGGACCGGTTCATCATCAACCGGACGCTGCGACTCAAGGACGGGAAGGGCTGGACGATCCGCCAAGCGAACCCGTGCCCGCCGGATGAGGACGTTGTCGGGCTCGGGCCGATTGACCCCGAAATCGGCATCCTTCGAGTTGACCAGATGGACGGTCAACCGTTGGCCGTCGTCTACAACTTCGCCTGCCACCCCTTGATCGGCGTTCCAGGCGGCGCCGTCACCGCGAACTTCCCGGGGTTCGCTTCTGAAGTGATTGAGGGCAGCCTGGGCGAGGGAGGCATGGCGCTGTTTTTGCAGGGAGCCGGTGGCGATGTCACCGAGGTTCTGTACAAGGACGTCAGCCACCCCAAGGACTCGAAGCCGCTTGGGACGATGCTGGGTTTGAGCACGCTGAAGGCGCTCCGCGGCATCGAGACCCGAGCGGCCGAACTGAGCGTTGCCTCGGTTTCCGTGGAGCTTCCCCGACGAACGGACGTGCCCGAACGCCTCGCGGAGCTTGAGCAGGAGCAAGCCGAGTTGTTGGCGTCGCTTCGCGGCACCAGCCTCAATTTCAGGACGTTCCTGCCGTTGTACCTCAAGTACCAGCTCGATCCCGACTATCCGGCGGACTACGCCTACAGGTACATGCAGGCCGAGGCAAGGGGCTCCAACGAGCTGACCGCCCTGGACGCCGTGAACAGGAACAACCTCGACAAGTACCGGCGGAACCTCGACGCTATGGAGAAGCTGGCACGGATCCAGGACAAGACGGCCACGTTGCGCCGACACAAGGCAATCAACGATGGAGCCGGCGTACCGACCGTGACGGCCGAGGTGCTGGGCGTCCGAATCGGCGCGTGCGTGCTGGTAACCTGCCCGGCCGAGATGCTCGTCGAGGTCGGTCTGAACGTCAAACGCGCGTCGCCCTACGAGCACACCTTCGTGTCGCCGTTCTCCAACGGCTACCTCCATTACGGCGCCCCGGCAAGCGACTATGCCCTGGGTGGCTATGAAACCACCGAATGCCTGCTGGCGCCGGAGTGGCAGGAGGTCTATGAGACGGCGGCCGCCGAGGTGATCGGCAGGCTGTAAGGACCGCCACAGCGGCGGGCTGCCGTTGAAGCGCAGTAGCCAGCTTAGCAATCGCGAGGAACAGGAGAGTGCGAACAGTGAAGCGTTCGACGAAAGCAATGCTTGGCGTGGCCTTGTGGGCGTGCGCCGCAGGTCAGGCTGCTGGCCTGCGCGACAGGCTGCAGGGGCTCGTCTACGAGGTGGAGGACTACACTGAGCCCAAGGACGCGTGGGTCGAGAATCGCGATCTGCCCGACAAGTGGAACCTGTGGTCGACGGAAGAAGACGTCGTCAGCAAGCGGTCCTTGGGACGCGCGCTGCGCAGCCCCCGGGTCACTGCCGAACGAGCGACGCCGGAGGAGGGTGCGCCGCCACTCCACACGCGGGTCACGGGCATTCCGCCCGGGGTCTACCACGTCTACCAGAGCCCGCCGCAGAGACCCATGGCCGTGTCGCTGGACGGGAAGACCTGGGAGCAGCGCACCGGCGACGAGGCGGACTGGGGCGTGTGGAACCTGAAGGAGGGCGTCTTTGAGCTGTGGGTCGATGACCGCTACCCCTCTCTCGACAACCCCGGGCCCTGCTACTACGACTACCTCCGATTCGAGCCCTTCGTTGCGCCCGAGTACTCGCACTTCGCCTCGTTCCCGCTGGCCGACGGCCGCGTGCAGCTTTCGTGGATCACGGACCAGCCACTCGACACCGGCACCATCGAGTGGGGCGAAGGCGCAAAACTGAACCACGAGGCCGCCTCGGACGAACGCGGCCTGCGCAACCACCGAGTGGTCATCGAGGGCGCGAAGCCTGGCCGCTCCTATCGCGCTCGGGTGCGGCAGGGCATCGAGGCTGGGAAGTTCTACTCGCCCGTGTTCGAGTTCGTGGTGCGCCCCCTCTATCGGGCCGGCAAGACGCGGCCGCTGTCGATTCCACTGTCGGTGTCGGAGCCGACGCAGACCGGCCGCAAGCGCTGGCCCGTCACCGCGGGCGTGCCCTTTCCAGTCGGCTCCCTGTGGCTGCCGCCGCAGACGACCACCGGCGAAGCCGGTGTTGTGCTGTGCGACAAGGGCGACAAACCGGTGCCTGCGTCATTCACGCCGGCGGCATACTGGCCGGACGGCAGCGTGCGCTGGTTGCGGGTGGACTTCCTGGCAGACACGCAGCCCGGTCGTGCCGGCAGCTACCAACTGACGACCGGCCGGAAGGCGGTACGGCCGGCGAAGGAAGCACCCAAGGTCCGCGTGACCGAGAGTGCCGGTGTGTTGACAGTCGACAATGGGGTGCTGTCGTTCCGAGTGGCACGGGACGAGTTCGCGCTCTTTGACCGTGTAGCGTTGCGGGGCGAAGCAGTGACCGGCAACCCGCTGTTCGGCAACGGGCGCATCGACGACGAGCAAGGGAACGTGTACGGCCTCGGCAAGCCGGACTTGGTGTCGGTGGAGGAAGCCGGTCCCATTCGCGCCGTCGTCCGCGTCGAGGGCGACTTCGCTTCGCTGGAGACAGGCGCCAAGCTGATGCGCTACCGGGCGCGGTACTTCATGTATGCGGGCCAGCCCGCTGTGCGGCTGCAGTGGACTCTCGGCAACAATCGGACCGACCAAGTCATGACCAACTTGAAGTTCGCAGTGCTGCGACTGCCGGTCGAGTCGGCTGCGCAGGGCGAGCTGGAAGGCTCCCTCAATGCCACCGCCTTCTCACCAGTCCAGCCCGATTCGCCGCCCGAGCTGCTGCAGGACTACGACAGCCACTTTCGGCTGTCAGGCAACAGCCCGGCCGTTGACGGAAAGCGGGGTCTGGGGGTGGCCACCGCGCGCACGGACCGGTGGCAGGTAACTGCGTGCGTCAAGGACTTCTGGCAGACCTACCCCAAGGGGCTGGCCGTCAAGCCGGACGGCCTCCACCTTCGCCTGCTCCCGGTGCTGCCCAAGGACCTCTACGCGAAGGAATCCCAGGACCCCGAGCTGCTCACCCGGCTCTATTACTGGAGCCGCGAAGGGCTCTACCAGGTGAAGCGTGGACTTGAGTTCACGACCGACCTGACCGTCTTCTTCGAGAAGCGAAGCGACGACACCGGCGCGGGGAAGAACGCCTGGGTGCAGAACCCCTTGTTCGCGGTCGCCTCGCCGGAGACGTACTGCCGCAGCAACGCCTTCGGTAGGGTGGACCCGAAGGCAGCGGGGCGGTTCGAGGACTTCGAGGAACTGGTCGAGCGCGGCTTCGACCAGATCGAGAAGAACCGCGTCGCCCGCCAGGAGTACGGCTGGATGAACTACGGCGACTGGCACGGCGAGCGGCACTTCAACTGGGGCAACGGCGAGTACGACTTGCAGGGGACGTTGGCGCTGGCGTTTGCGCGCACGGGCGACCTGCGATACCTGCGGCGAGCCGACCAGATGGCGCGCCACTTCACGGACGTTGATTCCATTCACTACCCGTGGTCGCCGCGAAGCCCGGGGCTGGTTTACGCGCACTCCGTCGGCCATGTCGGCGGATTCTTCGATATGGCGGACCCGAAGTTCCAGGCGCTGGGGAATGTCTTCGGTCTCAGGAGCGCCACCGACCGGAACCTATTCGTGGCCGGCATCATCGACCCGGGCGGCCACATCTTCGAGATCGGCGACTTTCTGATGGGGGCACTCACTTGTGAGCGGCGCTACAGCGAGGTGGCAGAAGAGGTGGTGTCCGCACAAGCCACCTACATGACGGCCCGCTTCGACTTCGGCATCGAGCGCGCCGCAGGCTGGCTGCTCCTGAACGCGGTTGCCGCCTACGAGGCCACGCTGAACCCGTTCTACCTGAACGCCGCCCGCCTGTACGTCGAGAAGATCGTCGCCAAGCAGGACAAGGAAATCGGCGACTGGCGCCTCGGCTACGGCCCGCCCGAGTGTCTCCACCACCCGCCGCACGTCGGTGGGAAAGCCTTCGCCGCCGGGATCCTGCTGCAGGGGCTGATGCTGTACGACCTGGTTGCCCCGTCCAAGGAGGTGAAGGAATGCGTCATCCGCGCGGCGCGCTGGC
>PEVN01000568.1 GCA_002779825.1 Armatimonadetes bacterium CG06_land_8_20_14_3_00_66_21
GCGGGTGGGTCACGAGTGCCGCCTTCGTCACGCCGCCGGATCGGCCTTCGCCCGGGACGGCGGTGAGGTAGGCCGGCAGGTTGTCCGTCGGCAGAGACATGCCGCCTACCGTTGCCGTCCAGGAGAACGGGGGCGCGCGCAAGTCCACCGGCAGCGCGGTTGGCTGCGGCTTCCGGAAGAAGAGGCAGGTGGCGCCGGGCACTTGTGTCTCGACGCGGTGTCGCCACAGCTCGCCTTCGCGGCGGACGAGCGTGGCGCTGGCAGTTGCCGAAGGACCAGCCGCGGCTCGGACCTTCCGCGGTGTGAGCACTTCGACGGAGAGAGGTTCCGGCGTCGGCTCGACGACGATCTTCGGCTCTCCCCAGACGGCCCACGCGAACGAGCCGCGTCCTTCCGGTCCTTTACCGACCGACAGGCGGAGCTTGACTTCGCGACCCGCGTACGGCGACAGCTCCACGCGGCACGGCAACCACTCGCAGCGCTTCCAGTTCTTCTGCAGAACCACCGTACCGTCGATCGCCACGGTGAACGTCACCCCGTCTGCGTTCTCAGCTCCGTCGCGCAGGCCGAGCGAGAGTTCGAGGGCCGGCTTCCCGCCTTCCGGCACGCGGACAGGCCAGTCGGCGAACACGTCGCCGATCAGCCCGTGTTCCTGGTCCCACGGCGGATGCGCGAACAGGCCGTCCTTGCCGACGCCTCCGCACGTCGCCCGGGTCCGGGTGAACTGGGCGCGGCTGGCAATCGGTTGCTCCTTGCCGTCGATGACGGTGCCGAGAGTCGCCTCCGCGAACCGTCGGCTCAGGTCGATTGCCGCCGGTGGAACGTCGAGGTCGAAGAGCATGAAGTCGGCGGCGTAGCGCATGCCCCGAACGAGGACTCCTTCGGGCAGGCGCAGCAGGTGAGGGGTTTTGTAGTCGCGCGGCGTCGGCTCACACAGGTAGGTCCGCTCCGGGTCGAGTCCGTACAGCCCGTTCTCGTCGAACGCCGCCCACGGACCGAGGCTCCCCTCGCCCTGGAATGCCGTGCGGCCGCGCAGGTAGCGGTAGACTGTGCTGCGTTCGCCGGTTGCCGCTGCGAACCACGCGTGACTGCCGCCGCGGTCGTCGCGTTCGTAGACCAGCTTCGTGCCGTCGCGACCTCGCCAGACGCACTTCGTGTCCGGTGACTCGTTCGCGTCGAAGTCGGGCTGCAGGTCGTGGCTGTCGATCAGCCGCATCTCCTCCAGGCGTGCTCGCAGGTCAGCGTCGGGATGCTCGAGCGCGCTGAGCGTCGGTGACGACAGGGTTGGCGTCACGCCCCAGCTCTCGTAGGCGCGGGTCCAGCCACGGTAGAGCGCGGACGCGCCCGGCGTCGGATAGCCGAGGTAGCCGTACCAGCGGGTGAACGGGGAGAGCAGGTACGCCGAGACCGGGTGGGAGCAGTCGACTCCCGCGTCATCGGCGACGCGGTCCGGCTGATCGCCCGGATGGCGGACGGCGAACAGACCGTGCGTCTGCGCGAACGCCTCGCGCCGGCAGGAGACCTCGTTCAGTCCCTCGCCTCCGAGCGCGACTTCCGGGAGCGCCGTCCGCAGGTCGTCGTGGAACGCCACGTTGCCTTGCACCGTGTTGAGCCCGTCGGCGCGGTCCGTCACGTTGGGCATCGACAGCGTCACGTCGAGATGGAGCGTGTCGACGCCGTAGCGCTCGACGATCTCCCGGCACTTCCGCACGTACAACTCGCGCCACGCCTTGGCGCCTGGGTGGAGCATGGCGATCCGCGGCGGCGGGTCGGGGAACCGCCAGAAGTAGGTGATCGGCTCGCCGGCAAACAGGTCTCGCAGGTGGTAGGGCTTCAGCCGTTCGTACTCCGGGTTCCCGAGGTTCACGCCGTAGTAGCAGGTATGCGGCATCACCCGGTAGCCCAGGCTGTGGGCGAAGTCGACCAGCTCCTTGAAGCCCGCGTATGCCGTGTAGTCGGGGTAGTTCAGGTCGTACCCGTCGCGCCGCCAGTCGGGGATGTAGAGCAGCGTCTTCGCCGGCGTTACCCACTCGGTCAGCTTCTTCAGGACGGCGCGCGGTTCGTCGTTGCTCTTCGCGCCGCGGCCGGACCGCAAGATGATGACCGAGCGGATCTGGTCGGCCCACGCCGGTTGCTGTCCCGACACGGGCGTGAGGGCGGCCATACGCCCCATCCACTCCCGAAACTGCCGCGCCGGCACTCGCCAGTCGCCCTGGTAGAACCCGAGGCGCCACACCACCGACTCCACTGTCGTGCGCGCCTCGAGCGGTCCTTCGTTGTACGTGCGGAAGCCGAGGTCGAACTTCCCTGACCGGTACCGGATCGAGACGCCCTTGAACCGGTCGTCCGCGTCCTCCGCGCGGATCCACATGCCGCCCCGCTTCCCTTGCACGACCAACATTTGCGCTTCCCAGCCGCCGGGCCAGTCGAACATGCCCTCCTGAAAGGGCGCGCCTTTGCCCAGCCGAATCCCCGACCACGCGGGGACGATGAGCGACACCGCGTCATCGCTCAACCCGGCAATGCCCCACTGGCAACCCCACAGTCTGGTCGCGTTCCCACGCCCGGACTGGCGAACGAGGAAGTCACCTCCCTCGCGCGCCGCCTCGACCGTCGTGGTCAATACCTCGCCGCTATCCCACCGCGCCTCGGAGATCCTCTTCTGCGGCCCATCGGCGTTTGGCGCCTGCTCGGTCGCCGTCTCAGCCCACACCGCCTGGTCACCCGGCCGCAAGAGCCCGGTGCCCCGGTCAGCGCGCTGACCGGCGGTGTAGGTCTCGCCGGTCAGGCGATTTCGGGCCTCAACGAGGGCGCCGTTCTCGAACGCGACGGTGCCGGTGGGTGTCTCCAGTGATTGCCGGGCCTGTGCGGCGCTGGGCAGTTGCTGGGCGGGCAACACGGTAAGCACGAGGAACAGCTTCAGGCTGCGCATGCCTTATGTTAACATGAGCCGACGACCGCAACGCCAACGATCGGAGCTGGACATGCGCGCCCTACCCCGCCATCGCCCCAATTGCCCATGGGCGCCGTGTATCAGCAACTCGAAGCCCGGGCACGAGTCCGAGGCCTCTTGCCCGAGACGCTCGCCAACTTGTGGCTGTTGGAGCACTTGGCGCGAGAGGCAGCGTAGGGTCAAGCGCGTGGGTGGGCCCACGGTTCCCCGCTCGCGCCATCAGCCTCCTGGAATCGGTTGGGGTCCGCGGACCTCAAGGACTTCCCAGCCCGTGCGTGCGGGAACATAGTAGCGGTCTTTGGTCAGCGCAAGCTGGTCGACGAGCATGCGCATCCCTGCACGTGGCTTCCCTGGACGCAATGCGAGGCGGGCTCTGCCGGCCGGCAGTTCCAGGCCCCGCGGCACTCGCTTTCCTCGGTCGGCCTTTTCCTCCTCGAGGATCATCCACGGCCGGACCCACGTCCAGCCCCAGGAACTGGGAGAGTAGCTGAGCGTGGCTTCCGAGCCTCCTGCCTCCGCCACCCACCCTCCGGAGGGGATGGAAATCAGGTCCACCCAGCTCATCGGCGACATCCGGGCCCACAGGTAGTAGGTTCCCGCCGAAGGGAGGTTGAACACATACGTCGCCCGTCCTCCCCAGTCTTCGTCCCGCCACCCGAGCGCGCTCCCTCCGGAGGCGCCGCGGGCAGCGCGCGGCTCGCAGGGCAGCTCAAGCGACGAAGCGCTCTCTGCCTTGACAACGAGCAGATCGCTCGGTTCCGTCTGTGGGAAGACGACACGTTCGCCCGTGCACGGCACGGCCTCCGTCTTCAGCAGCAGGTCCCGGTCGGCATCCGTTGTCAACAGCAGCATGTCGAGCTGGTCCCAGGACTCGATCTGACTGCCACCTGGGGGACCGACCTCAAGCACGTGCATGCCCTTGGCCAGATCCAGCGGCACAGGTGCGAGCCTGGCATCCTTGGGAACCTCACGGAAGGTGCGGATGGTCAGGCAGGGCGTCCAACACCACGGAGACACCCACCTGCCGTTCTCGCCCCGGAAGAACTGGACCGGCTCCCCTGTCGCCGTCGTCACGGGCCGAGGAGGAAGAAAGCGGGGGTAGTCCAGGTAGCCTACCTTGCGGCCGTTGACGCGGACCGTTTCCCATGTTCCCCAGTCGCCCGACCCTGCTTGCAGTCGGGCCCACAGGTAGTACGTGCCGGATCTCGGAACGTCGACGCGGTAGACCGCGCGGGTGGGATCACGCATCGACCGGGGTTCGGGTCCACTCAGGCACCGTCCGCCTGAGGCCCCTTCGCAGTCAACCGTACGGAGATACGGGTAGATGGCGCTGAAGTCCTCCGCTTCCCACGCCAAGGTAACGTGGGCGGGATCGGCTTCACAATGCGCCGGTCTCCCCGCAGCGTCTTGCCAGGCAGCCAAACAGGAGGCCAACACAACGATGTAAACACGTGTCACTATCATGGGAACTCATTCTCCCCCTCGTCATGCCCCTGCTCACACAACGTGTCGGGGTTCTCACCCCAGGGATTGCAGTTGTCGCCCGGCTGCCTCCTGGCTCCGGACCGCGGGTGGCAGCGAGTCCACGTCTTGCACAAGGGGCGGAGTATTCATTGTCGTCCTCATCTCCCCGCTAGTCTGACGGCCGCCGTGGTACCGACTTCACCAGAGTCGGAAACGTCTCCATCGCGACGCTCTGTGTTACGAAGCGGTCTTGATTGTAGCAGGTGGCTCACTGTGGCGACAGGTGCGAGTGGCCCTCAGACCCCTTTGCGGCGAAGCCGGGATGGTGTACACTGCATGAGCGTGGGATGCAGCTAACGACGATGTCTCGCCCGGGTGCATCCCACCATTACGGGTGTGCGAGACTCACCCCTCGATTGACCCCGTAGCGTAGCCCCTTGTGGGCGTCATCGGTGCGCTCGGATGACGCCCACAAGATTTCCTAAGTTGTGTCAAGAGCGTTTGCCGGTCGTTCGGCCCGGCGTAGCGGCGTAGTGGCATAGTAGTGGACTGCTGTCGTAGCCGTGGCTGCGGCTCAGTCGTTCCTTGACAATCTGGTGAACGTTCTGTATCGTTGCGGTCGAGGGAACTCGCAGCGAAAGTGAGAACGGGTGCGCCGATTTGGAGCGTCCTTGTCTCTGCTGATCTCTGCGCGTTTACGGTCGCAGACCCGGGCTCTGAGCCCGTCCCTTCTTTCGGCTGCGGGTTCCCTCTTTTGGTGGTTGAGCTTTGCGTCGCGGCTGATGGCTGCGTCGCGCGCGCCGGATCTCTTCGGGCACCGTGTAGCGCTCCCGAATGAGCTGCCGCGCTTGCTGCGGGGTGATCGATTCGCCGGTCTCCGGATCGCGGAGTTCGTAAGGTCGGTCTTCCCGGAGCAGAGCATGGAGCCGGGGGATGGTCTTGTTGTTGACCGCGTTGCAGACGGCGACGGTGTGACACTTGCCTTTGCGGACCATTTGGTCGTAGTAGTAGGCGGCGACTTCCGGATCGTGCTGACGCAGCATGTCGGTGGCCAGAAAGAGATGCTTCTTCGTCAGATTCGGCCCGGCATGGGTCATCCGCTGACTCTTCTTGTCGCTGTTGGCGCTCTGGTTCCGCTTCGGGGTGAACCCGAAGAACTTGCGCTGACTTGCCAGGTTGGGGAAGCGATCCCGACCGCGGACGGTGCCAAAGAAGCTGGCGCCGATCAGGTCACCCACACCGGGCAAGCTACTCAAGTGCTTGCCCGGAGACACCTGTTCGTAGCGCTCACCGATCTGCCGCTTGAGTTCCGCCGCTTGGGCTTCCCAATGGGCCAGTTCGTCCCAGTAGCGGTTGAGTTGCGCCTGCAGGTCGTCAAAACAGACCGCGGGTCGCTCCGCCAGATCGAAGAGCGTTGCGGTCTGCTGGTAGACTTGGTAGACGGCGGCACTGACGGCCGGCGTCACCTGGTCTCCCAGCCGGTTCTGGAGCACCGTGCCGAAGCGTCGCTGACCGAGGCGCAACACCCGTTCGGGCGCGAGATACTCGCGTAGCAGTTCCCGAGCGCCGGCGTGAAACAGCCCGACTGGAAGCGCACCTGCCAAGCCCGGAGCAAAGGAGTTCAAGAAGTCCCGGAGCCGGTTCTTCATGGCAGCCACTTCCTTGCTGTAGCGATCATGCTCGCGGTTGAGCCGATCCAGCGAGAAAACTTCCGGTGTCGGCAGATACAACGGCACCAGGCTCTCCGCGTCTACCGTCGGATGCTTGGCCAGTGCGTAGCTGTCGTCCGGATCGCTCTTGCTGTGCTTGCTGTAGTACTCCCGCAGGTCTTTGGTCTTGCCGTTGGGCACCTGATAGACCAGGTGACCACGGCGCTGAAACCAGACCGCGACCGGAAGCCAGGCCAACGACGCACAGTCCAGCAGGACCCGCAGCCGGGTCCCTGACGGCGTTGCCTGCAACGCCCGCGCTTCCAGTTGCGCCAACGCCTCCGCTCGCGTCGGGAAATAGCGACCGAACAGGACTTCGGCTCGTTCATCCAGAACGGTAGCATGATGCTCGCCCACCGAGGCGAGGTCGATGCCAACGTCGCGGAACGGAACTGGCGACCCGCTGGTCGGCGTTGCGTCACTGAGCGGCGGCTGGCGGAGTTGGCGGTTTCGGGACATAAGCTGCACCTCTGCTGAAAGTCTACGTCTGCTGGGAGAGCGTGTTGCGGCGGCCGTTGAACGAAGGCACGGTTCCCTCTGTGAGCGCTTGAAACGCGATGAGGTGATCGGCAAATCCCATCCTCATGATTCTTCAGAGACGACCGACTCGTTCGCTGCGGTCTCTCAATTACCTGAACAGGGTCTCTTCCGTGCGGGCGTCACTGCCATCTTGTGGTAGGAGCAGGCCGAAGCCTCCCCAGGGGCTGACGCAGTCGCTGACTCCCACACGGAAGAGCCTACACCATCACCGCACCACCGGCACGCTGGCGGGCGGGAGTGTTCCCGCCCGCTGCCAGCCTTCGCTCGCTACGCTCACTGCGGTTGGCAGCGGAAACTCACTCCAACTTCAACGTTCACCGTAGATTGTCAAGGAGCACACAAGGAGCATTCCCCTCAGTATATGAGGGGCTACGCTACGAGGACCCGTAATGGTGGGATGAACCCCTTCGCCCCCGCCGACATGGGCAATCCCGCAAGGAGTACCACCATGCGTATCCGCCTGCCCGCAACAGCCGCACTCTGTGCCCTCACAATCGCCGTCTCGTCGCACGCCCAGCCCGCGCCGCAGCGGGGCGAGGTTGTCTTCACGGCTGACTTCGAAGGTCCGGACTCCCCCGCCGGCTGGCCGGCGGGGACGATACTGGGGCCGGGGTACCAGAGCGAGCATGGCATCATGATTGAGCGCCCCGCGGGGTCGCCAGTCGGCACCACGGCGGTGCAGCGGCCGCTGCCGCTGGAGGAGATGCGCGGGTGCTTGGTGCACTTCTCCGGCATGGTGAAGGCGGAGGACGTGTCGGTCAAGCCGCAGTCGTGGAACGGGGTCAAGTTCATGGTCATCTTCGAGACGCCCGGCGGCAAGCAGTATCCGCAGGGGCAAATCGAGGTCGGCACGTTCGACTGGCAGCGCGTCGTCTTCCCCGTGCGCGTCCCGGACGACGCCACCTCGGCAACGCTGGTGCTGGGGCTGGAGGCGGTGACCGGTAAGGTCTGGTATGACGACTTCACCTTCACCATCCGCAAGCCGCCGTTCGTCGTTGTGCCGCGCCGGCAGCAGACCGGGCCGCTGTACAAGGGGCACAGCCTGCCGCGGTTGCGGGGCGCGGTGATCAGCCCGAACGTGGACGAGGAGAGCCTGCGGCTGTTCGGCAAGGAATGGAACGCCAACGTCGTTCGCTGGCAACTCGTGGGCTGGCGGCCCCAAGGCGACAAACTCGACCTGGACGCGTACGAGGCGTGGCTGGCGGAGCAACTTGCGAAGCTCGACGCCGGGCTGCCGCTGTGCGAGAAGTACGGGCTGTACGTGGTGGTGGACCTGCACTCGGCTCCGAGTGGTCCGGAAGCCTCGGGCAAGGGGTTGTTCACCGACAAGTCCTGCCAGGACAAGTTCGTCGAGATCTGGCAGCGCCTCGCCCGCAAGTACAAGTCCTCGAAGGCCGTCTGGGGATACGACTTGGTCAACGAGCCGATAGAGGGCGCCGTCGCCGAGGATCTCCTGGACTGGGAGGAATTGGCCGAGACGACGGCGAGAGCAGTCCGGACGATCGACCCCGACCACGCGATCATCCTCGAACCGGGTCAGGGCGGCAACCCATACGGACTGAACCGCTTCAAGCCGGTGGACGTGCCCGGGGTCGTTTACAGTGTCCACATGTACCTGCCGCACGCCTTCACTCACCAGGGCGTGCTGGGGGACAAGGCGCTGCGATTCGTCTACCCAGGCGTCATCGACGGGAAGCTGTGGGACAAAGCGCAGCTCGAGGCGGCGCTGAAGCCGGCCATCGACTTCCAGAAGACCTACGGCGTGCACCTGTACCTTGGGGAGTTCAGCGCCATCCGCTGGGCGCCGGACAACAGCGCCTATCGATACCTCAAGGACGTGATCGACCTCTTCGAAGAACACGGCTGGGACTGGACGTATCACGGGTTCCGGGAGTGGACCGGCTGGAGCGTGGAACACAGCAATGACGAAGCCGACGGCGACCGGACGGCAACGCCCAATGACCGGCAGAAGTTGCTGCGCGAGTGGTTCGCCAAGAACCAGGAACCGGCCTGGACCGGGGGGAAGTGAGCGGGGCTGAGACGCACCTGGAAGTCCGGCGGCGGCGACAGGGATTTTGGTCCCTGAAAGGCGCCGATATGGTGTACACTTGCATTAGTACAAATGCCAACGCCATCCCGTAAGCACGCCAAGATCGTCCTGAAAGACCCAGCCCTCAAAGCGGCGGTGGCGGTCAGTGACGACGAAACCAGTGAACCGGAAGCGCCAGCTACTCACAAGGCGCCGCACATGGACCTCGGGCTCCTGGGAGACGCCGTCGATGCCTGGTACAGCCAGATCCGCAGCACCCCCCTGCTGACTGCGGAGGAAGAGGTCGCCCTCGCCAAGCGCATCGAGACTGGCGATGAGGCCGCCCGGCGGCGGATGGTCGAGTGCAACTTGCGCCTGGTCTTCCGCATCGCCCAGAAGCACTACCGCCAAGGAGTGACCGGGCTGACCCTGGCAGACGTGATCCAGGAAGGCAACCTCGGGCTGATCCGCGCCGTCGAGAAGTTCGACTACCGCAAGGGCTTCAAGTTCAGCACCTACGCCACCTACTGGATCAAGCAGGCTGTAGCGCGGGGCAGCGACCAGCACGGCCCGATCATCCGGCGGCCCGCCAATGTCGTCGAATCGCTGCGCAAGGTCCGCGCCACCGTGGCTCAGCTCGGCACCGAGTTCGGGCGGCCGCCTACCGCGCCGGAGATCGCCAGGGCTGTGGGCATGTCTGAGCCGGCGCTGGCGCGAGTGCTCTCGGTGGGAGCCGATCCCCTGTCGCTGGATGCTCCCATCAGCGACGAGCGCACCGATACTTGGGCCGATGCAGTGGCAGACGGCGTTTCTGAAGCGCCCGACGACGCCGCGATGCTCGCCGTGCTCCGCCGCGAGATCGACGAAGCCCTCGGCGCGCTGACGCCCCGAGAACAGGAAGTTATCCGGCTGCGGTTCGGCCTGTACGACGGCGTCTCGCAGACGCTCGAACAGGTCCGCCACCGGTTCGGCGTGAGCCGTGAGCGGGTGCGCCAGATCGAGCGGCTCGCGCTGGACAAACTGCGAGAGTCAAGCCCCGGGTTACTGCCAGTCAGTTCCGACTGACACGCGTCAGGCGTTGCGGCTGACAGCGACGACCGCAGCACAGCGTGGGCGAGAGAAGGACGATTCATGCCGTCAGGACAAGGTTCCATCCCCGGGGGCGGGTACGCCGTAAGCCTCTTCGACCGAGTACTGGGCGCCCGCAACCGCGACGCCCGCGCCCGGCTGCAGCAGCTCTCCGAACGGCTGGCGACCCTCGGGTTGATCGCCGACGCCGACCTCCAAGCCATCCACGCAGCGGCCGAGCTGACCGAGGCGGGGTAGACCCCCTCAGCCCCTCACCCGCAACAGCTTCCCGTCTCCTGCGTGGATCAAGCAACAGACCTCTTGCGCCACTGCACAGCCGTTCTGCAATTCTCACCGCAAACATCCACTTCCTGCACGCCCCCGTACCGGAGGCATCCTGCCTGCATTCCGTAGCCGGCGTATCTTCATGAGTCTTGGGTCGTGTGCGCCGCCCCGTGCATTGGTCGGGGCTGGTGCGCGGCCGACGGCGGCGAGACGCGTAGCGGCCTGGGCTACGGCCCCGAAGGGGCTCAGGTCGGTACAGTCACCCGCGCACCCCTTCGCGAGATCGGCCAGTCGGGCGCCATCCCCGATCTCGGGAGCTGGACGATGGTACCAGGGCAAAGCTCAATCTGCATCGGCAAGTCGCGCCATTCGTGCTGTTGCAGGAAGTCGTCCCTGACCCATCGGCGGAGATCTTCGAAGTCGCGAAGCCGGATAAGGAACGGTCGCTGTTGAGCGACCCATCGGGCATCCGCAGTGAAAGTCGTGTTGGTCACGATAAGCCCGGCATTGAACCCGTGCATCTGCACGGCCCCGAGCAGGTCACGCACAGTTGGCGACGACACCTTCCGGTTGGGCAGGGCAGTATGCTTGACCTGCACTGCGATCACGCAGGACACCGCGTGTGCCCGGGGCCATGCCACGGTATCCACGCCGCCCTCCTTCCGGAAGGTGCTCGACCCTACACGCTCCAGATCATATCCCATGGCGTCAAGTCGGTTGCAGACCAGCTCCTCAAAGAACGCTGGTCTGGCTTGCTGCAGTCGGTCAGGCTCTGCGGCAAGCAGCTTCAATACCTGAGGGCTTATGTCCAGGAGCTCAACGCGTGGAGGGAACCTCAGGAACCCGTTGGGGCTCAGCTCGAACCCGAACGACAGTTGGCGCGAGTCATCGAGACTCTCAACGAAGCCGCGCGCGGCTTCGTCTCCAAGCACGCATGTCACGCACAGCTGGCGCGTGTCTGCTTGGCCGCGCAGCCGCGCGAAGGGATGCGGCTCGTCACGGAAGTAGCGCCGACCCTTGGCGATCTGCGCAGAACAGCGCGCACATGCATATGGGTATCTTGCTCGCGAGAGGCGCAAGTAGGGCATTTCATACTCCGATTCCGCTCGCCGGAGCCATTGCCGCCAACCGGTCGATTGGTGTCGCGTAGGTCAGCGGAGGGGGCGATCTGCTTCCCTGGGAGCGCGAGTAGTCGACGGGCGCGACCGCGATACACGGGCTGGGCACCGGCAGGCGTCACGGGCACTCGCCAATGTCACATGCACAGGCCGGCTTGATGGTCGGCTGGTCACCTGCCATCCCTGGTGCCGCACCCGTGGGCGTACATGGCTGCGGCGCTTCGGCAGATCCCCCAACCCAGAACCATCCCTCACTTGGCTTCCCCTCGATCATCCTCCAGTTCGGCCTCCACGCCCTGCCGGTTGAGGAGAAGAGGGCTGCGCATGAACTTGATCAGCACCTGCTCGGTCTGCTTGCAGAAACTCTCGTCCGTGATCTGGAGATACCTCCCTGCGTCAACTATCGGCTTCTTGAACCAGAACTTGTCTGTATGTTCCCGCACGCGCACGTCGATTGTCCGCTTCGTACGCCCGACATAGACAGGTCTGTCTGTTCGATCATAGAAGACATAGACCCCGCTGACTGTAGGAAGTAAGGCGTCATCGTATGGATCGAAGTCGATGAGCGCGCCAAGGCCGGCGATCGAGACCCCTTCTTCCTCTGCCTTGACCACGTCCTGTGGCGCGGCACCAAGCGCTTGCTCCAGCTTCTCTCGCGTACGTAATTCGTGTTGCGGAAGCTTCATAACGCGGGTTGCGAGCGGGAGGGTGGTCAAGAGACGTACGCCAAAGT
>PEVN01000189.1 GCA_002779825.1 Armatimonadetes bacterium CG06_land_8_20_14_3_00_66_21
AAGGAGGGAGTTAGATGACTGCCGCCCTCTGGGCAACGCTGACTGCTTCGGCAGCCTTCGGCCAGCCTGCGGGGGGCCAGCCGCGTCTGCCCGTCGGCTACGTGCTGGACACGGCAAGCCCTTCCATGAACCGCACCGGCGGGCAGAAGTGGACGCCGCCAGCGCTCGGCCGGAGGTACTTCGTTCATCTCTTCAGCAGCGGCCGGCCTCAGTACGAGTCTGCCGTCAGCTTCTTCCCCAAGCCCGATCCGCACCAACTCGAGCGCAACACGCACTGGCTCCGGTGCGTGGGCGCGCTGCGCGGCGCCAAGGGAGCGCCAGGCGGCGGGGTCGCCGTGTACGGCGTCGTCGATCTGCTGCAGTGGGAGCAGTTGACCGCGCCCGAGCCGCATCCCTTCCGCGTCTCCCATCCCGAGTACTTCGAGGTGGACCGATACGGCACCCCGGGGCAGGAGGCCGACGAGAAGTACGTGTCCCTCCACGTTCCCGAGGTGCGCTCGGCGTTGCTCGAAATGGTCCGCGAAGTAGGCCGCCGGTTCCCCTGGCTGGACGGGCTGGCCGTTCGCGCGGAGTGGTGTGCGCAGTACCTGCGGGGTTACAGTCAGGCGCAGCGGGCCGCCTACCTCCGGCACGCGGCGCTTGATCCCATGGATCTCACCCTCAGTGACAAGGCCTCCGAGGAACGGACGCGCCTGCTGGACTGGTGCCGCTGGCGGCAGGACGAGTTGACGGAATTCGTGGGAGAGGTCGTTGCCGCCTACCGCGCCGAGCAGCCGCAGGACCGGGTCCTCGCCGTTGCCCGCGGAGACCAGTACATCGTCGACCCGGTGCGCATGGGCTGCGCCGCCTGCGACTGGCTGGCGTGGGTTCGCCGCGGCTTCGTGCAGGGCGTGCTGCTGACGGGGCGTTGGGATGACCCACGCTTGGCGGGCGCCTGGCAGGTGTCGAAGCGGCTCGCCGCAGAGACCGGCAAGGACTGCGTCCTGTCCCCGGTGATCTCGCCCACGTGCCGGTACCAGCGGGTGGGCGTGAAGCCGCAGGTCGAGGCGTTGCGTCAACAGGACCCCGGGCTTGGCGACCTGATCTTCTGGCCCGAGAAGGCCACTGACTGGGACGACATCGAACACCATCTGGGCGCAACCATTGTTCAGCGGGAGAAGCCGCGAGCTGCGGTCCCGCCGCTGGCGGGACCCAACGCGCAGACACAGGAGGCTGCAAAATGAGGAGAGAATCGGAGGGCTTGGCCGACTACGACCGGCGCAAGTTCCTGCGCCAGAGCGCAGAGGTGGCCGCCGCCGCACTGTTCGGGGGGGCGGCCCTGGATGGCGTGATTGACGCCGTGCTCAAGCGAGTGGATGAGCACTCGCTGCAGAGCCGGACCGCTGCGGGCGTGCTGGCGGATCTGCGCCGGTTCCGCGACCGGTCGGTCTCGTGGGCGGACTGCTACTGAGCGACTCCGCCCTTCGTCGCCGTGAGGAGGCGATAGACCCGGACCGACTGGCCCGGGCGGTGTCGGCGCGCCTCCTCGGGCTCTCACAGGGAGGCCGCCCGACAGAGCGCGGCGCTTCACCCGCACCCGAGCGCCCGCCGACCAGCGCGCCGGTTGTCCCGTCGCGGTCGAGACGCGCTCCCTCTCGGTGGCGAGTCGCGTTTCTCTTGGGCGAGGGCGCACCGGGCGGGGGCGCCGAGCGGAGTGGGGCTGCGACCTTGGCGGGACTGAGCGCCCACTACGAGACGCACCTGCTTATCCGGCAGCCTTCTGCCCACCCGGTCCACGGCAGGATTCCTTCACCCGCCGCAGCGGGCGTGCACTTCGTCCACGTGTGCTCGGAGAACGGCGTGGCGGACCTGCTCAAAGCCCTGTCGCCTGACGTTGTGATCGGCGAGGGCTCGGGCCGGGCGGGCGAGGAAGCAGCCGCTCTGGGGCGCTTCCGGCCGCTGGTGATCGAGAGCGTGCGCAATGCTGCCAGGACTCGCTGGGAGCGAATCGACGCGGGTTTCCGACAGGGGCTGTGCGAGTTGCTGGCCTTCTGTGGGCAGCGCCTGGCAGACGTGGCGGCAGCGGACCGCCCCCACTGGTGGGCAGACGAATCGCGGGTCGCAGTCATCGCGAACGGCGTCCCGCTGGCGGAGCCGGAGCCACGAGACCGGTTCGGCCGACGACGTGCGGCCCGGAGGGAGCTTGGGTTGACGGCGGAGGTGCCTGTTGTCGGGTACGTCGGCAGGCTGGTGGCGTACAAAGGGCTGGAGCAGGTTGCGGACGCGTTCTTCCAGCACGCGCCGCAGTCGGCCCTCCTGTTGGTGGCGGGCGCCGGTCCCGAGGCTGAGGCGCTGGCGTGGGGGCGAGGCGCGAAGCGCCGCGTCCGCGTGCTGGGCTATCTGGATGACCCCAATCTGGCGTACGATGCCGCCGACGTGATCCTGGCACCCTCCCAGACGGCGGAGGGGTTCTTCCGCGTGCCGTTCGAGGCAGCCGGCAGGGCCGTCCCGTGCGTCACCACGCCTGTCGGCGACGTGCCAGTCGTGTTCCAGGATGGCACCTCAGCCGCTGTCGCCACAGAGGCTGCCGGCCTGGGCAACGCCCTTTCGCACCTGCTGACGCACCCCCGGACGGCGGCTCGGCTCGGACGTTGCGCCCGCACAGCGACGGAAGTAGCAGGGCTGGACGAGCGCGTGATGCAGCAACGCTGGCTGTGGTTGGTCGATGCTCTGCTCGGCCGCCCGTGGCATGGCGCGCCGTCCGTCAGCGTCGTCCTGCCGTGCGGCAGGCCGATGCGCGACCAGCTCGGCAACACGTTGGAGTCGCTACGCCGACAGACGTACCCGTTGCGGGAGGTGATCGTCGTCCACGATGGGTCGCCAAGCGACGCAAGGGCGCTGTCGGTCTGGCTGAGCGAGACATTTCCTGACACGCGGCTGGTCCGCCAGAATCGTCTTCAGAACTGCCGGTCGGCGACGCGCAACGAAGGGATGGAGGCGGCCGGCGGCGACCTGATCGTGTTCCTTGACGCCGAGTGCCTGCTGGCGCGGGACGCCCTCGAACGCGTTGCGGCGGGTCTGGCCGTCTACGACGACGCTCTGGTTGTTCCGCAGCGTCAACGCATCGAGCCGCCGAGGGAGTTGGGCGCCTGCCTGCTGGAGCCGGCCATGAAGCGGTGGCTCTCGTTGGTTCCCGAAATCCGTGGCAGCGCAAAAGACACTCGCCGCCTGTGCGCTGCCGCCATCGGGCCTCGCCCGTGGGCCGCGTTCAGTGGACCGCTGCTTGCCCTCCGCCGTGAAGCGGCTCGGACGCTCGGCGGCTGGGATGAGGGCTATCGAGGCTGGGGCGTGGAAGACACCGACTTCACGTATCGGGCGCTGCGGGCTGGGCTTCGTCCCCTCGTCGGCCCCGTCGCTTTCCACCAAGAGCACCCGGTCGAGAAAGACCAGAGGGGCTCGTTGGCACGGAACAAGCGACGGTTCGTTCGCCGGCATGGCGTAGAGCCGTGAGGGCAGTTGCAGGTGTTCTCTGTCACGTGCCCAGGTCGCGTGCCGAGGGGCGGCGGGGGAAGGACGTAGGGACCCGGATCGTGTAGAATGGGGTGGTGCCGGAGGTCGGAATCGAACCGACACGGGGTTTAAGCCCCACTGGATTTTGAGTCCAGCGCGTCTACCAGTTCCACCACTCCGGCACAGACTCAAAGTATATGCTTGCCCGGGACCAAAGTCAAGGGGAAGGGGCTGCGCTCTGCCTTCCCGCTGCGTTCACCACCAAGGAATCGTCCTTGCCCGCCCGCTGGTTGGGCGCCACGTCGGATGAGAATGATACGGTCGCCGTGTTACCGGTCCCCCAATCTGCAATCTGAGATCTCAAATCTGCATTCTCATTAGGAGCAAACCCCGATGGACTCACAGACCTTTGACCTCCTGCCGCCGTCGCCTTCTTCCTCTCCTCCGCCACCTCCCCCTCCCCCACCCCCGTTCCCGCCCTACCAACAGCCGCCCCAGGCACCGAGGCGCCACATTCCATGGGTGCTGATCATTCTGGTCTCCGGTGCCCTGGCGTTCTTCGGCTTCGTGGCGCTCATGGCCGCGGTGCTTGGGCTGGGCACCAGCGTTGAGGGCGGCTCTCGGTGGGGCGGCGACAAGATCGCCGTGATCGACGTGTCCGGCATGATTGTCAGCGGCTCGGGGGGCGGCGGGATCTTCGGATCGGGAGCGGCGGGTGCGCAGGACATCATCAAGCAGCTCGCGGAGGCGCGCAAGGACGACAGCACGAAGGCCGTCATCCTGCGGATCGATAGCCCCGGCGGCAGCGCAGCAGCGTCCGAAGAGATCTACCAAGCCGCCAAGGAGGTGCGCGACCTCGGGAAACCGGTGGTTGCGTCCATGTCTGACGTGGCCGCCTCCGGCGGCTACTACGTCGCCGCCGCCGCGAACAAGATCGTCGCCGACGCCTCCACGCTGACGGGGAGCATTGGGGTCATCATGCACATGGCCGACCTGACGAGCCTGTACAAGAAGGTCGGCTACCAGCCGGTCACAATCAAGTCGGGCAAGCACAAGGACCTCGGCTCTTCCTCGCGCCCGATGACAGCCGAGGAACGGCAGATGTTCCAGGCGATGCTGGATGACGTGCATGACCAGTTCATCACGTGCGTCGCCGAGGGCCGCGGCTGGCCGAAGTCGAAGGTGAAGGTCCTCGCCGACGGCCGCATCTTCTCCGGCCGGCAGGCGCAGAAGCTCGGGCTGGTGGACGAGATCGGCACGTTCTCCACGGCGGTCCGCCTCACAGCCAAGCTGGCGGGCATCCACGGCGAGCCGGCGTTGGTTCGGTACGGACGGAAGTCCATGCTCGAGCAACTCATGGCGACTTCCGCGGCAGCAGCCGGCCGGTCTGCAGCAGCGACGCTGGCCGAACGACTGGAACCCAGGGCCGTCGAGGGGCTACTGTCGCACCCCGGGCTATAGCGGAGAGAGCTGCGGTAGGCAGTCCATGACAAGCAACCCGATTCCCTCCTCCCACCGTTTCGAGACCACCTGCGGCGACTGGCAGGTTGCCCTCGACTTCGACACGTGCCTGTTGTCGTGCGCCCACCCATCCTCAGGCGCGCGGGTCGACGGCCGCCTGTGCTTCGAGGCGACCTTTGACGGCGCTGCCGGCGAGTGGTCGGTTGCCCTGGCGCGAGACGCTGTGGCTGACCGGCTGGCGCTGGTGGACGGGAGAGGCGACGTTCAGGGATACGTCCAGTTCGCCGGGACGGGCGGCACATTGCGTCTCCTTTGCCTCCACCGCGCCGCTCAGAACTACCCCGGTACCCTCAAGCTGCTGGGAGAGGCGCGGCTCGGTGCTGACTCGTTCGCTTGTCGGACGCGGCCGCCAGGAATTTCGACCGTCGTCCAGATGGCGTCCGGGCCCGCCGACAGCGGCTTGAACGACTCGCTTTTTGACGTCGTCGGCGACACCGTTCTCCGCTTCGGCGGCGACAGCGTCGCCCTCACGAGCAGCTCCGGACAGGGGAACGAAGTCCCGACGTTCGGGATCGAACTGTCAGCGCGGATCGACTCGGCGGGCGCGTCTGCCCTCGTGTTCTCGGTGGAGCAGCACTACTACCGGGACCGCTATGTCCCCCGCTACCGGCCGCGCAACAAGCGGCGCTGTCCTTCTGCGCCGACGGGTTGGATGTCGTGGAACGTCTACTTCGACCAGGCCGGAGAGAAAGAGAACCTCGACGAAGCGCGGATCGCGGCGAAGCACCTGAAGCCGTTCGGTCTGGAGATCTGGTCCATTGAGTCGTGGCAAGAGAACTCCGACACGTTGCCGGTGCGCAAGTTCCACAACCTCACCCTGAAGGCGCACCCCGGTCAGTTCCCCCACGGCATGAAGTGGCTTGCCGACCAGATCCGCAAGCTCGGGTTCAGGCCGGGCATCTGGACTGCGCCCTTCGGCACCGGCGAGGAGGCGTTCTACCAAGCCCACAAGCGCTGGTTCCTCCACGACGCCGACGGCAAGCCGATGAGCAACTGGTGCGGCAACTACGTGCTCGACCCGTCGCAGCCCGCCGTGCGCAAGCACCTGCGTGAGATGCACCGGGTCATGGCGGATGAATGGGGCTACGAGTTCTTCAAAATCGACGGCATGTCCGGCCGCGGGCCGAGCTACTCCGCCCACTTCTTCGAGCGCCCCGAGGTGCGTGCCGCCTTCCGGCACCCGGCCGGCGACCCGTTTGCGCTGTGCGTGAAGGCGTTTCGCGACGGCATCGGCGAGAAGGCGATCTTCCTCGCCTGCCAGGGGCACTATACCGCCCCGGAGGTGACGTACTGCGACGCCGCCCGCATCGGCGCCGACATCGTTTCCCCCAACCAGCCGTCCCAGTGGCACAACGTCCTCGCGCAAGCGCGGTGGACGCTGAACCAACTCTTCGTGAACAACCTCCTCTGGTACGGCGACCCGGACACGCTGCTGGTCGGCGACTACCACACGGTTGAGGTCGCCCGCATGACCACTTCCATCGTGACCCTGTCCGGTCAGATGATGTTCGCCGGCGACAAGCTGGGCGAGCTGAGTGCTGAGCGGATGCGGCTGCTCCAGCAGGCTCTGCCCGTCTGCGACATTCGGCCGCTGGATCTCTTCCCGATCTACGATCTGGCGCCAGTTTGGGACGTGAAGATCCGGCGCCCCTTCGGCCAGTGGGACGTGGTCTCTCTGCTCAACTGGACGGACCGGGAGCAGGAAGTCAACTTCACCTTCGAGGATCTCGGGCTGCCCGAGGGCGGCCGTTACCTGCTCTACGAATTCTGGACCCAGCAGTTCCGTGGCGCTCACGAAGGACGCTTCCGCGCGACACTGCCGCCGCGGTCGAGCCAGTTGCTCGCCGTGCACCCCGCAACGGGGCGCCCGCAGTTCCTCTCAACGGACCGACACGTCACTCAGGGCGGCGTCTCGCTGAAGAGGCTCCGCTGGGACGACCGGACCGAGACTCTGAGCGGCACAGTGCAGTTGGTGAGGGATCACCCGACACGGCTGGTGTTCCACGTGCCCGCAGGCTTCGCCTTTCAGTCTGCGCGCGCCGACAAGGCCGAGATTGTCGACGCACACTTGCAGGCCGACCGAACGTTAACGCTGCAACTACTCAGCACCAGGACGCGCAACGTGAACTGGCGGCTCTCCGTCCCACGAGACGACCGTCCCGGCTGATCGCTTAGAGGTCGGGTGCGGCGGTCAGGTGGGGCACGCCCGCTCGCCGGTGTCGACATTCATCGCTGTTCCTTTGGCTGACCGGTTGCGGCCAGCGCTGGGCAGGTTATCATCCGGTCGGTCCCAGTCAGATCGCGACCCCAATCGAGTGCAACCCCAGTAAGGAAGTGACCCATGAAACCCTATCCAATCTCTCTCCAGCTCTACTCCCTCCGCGAAGAAGCCAAAGACAACTTCCCCGGCGTCCTGAAGCAGGTCGCCGAGATGGGGTACGTCGGCGTCGAGTTCGCCGGCCTCCACGACTTCGCCCCGGCAGACCTGCGGAAGATCCTGGACGACCTCGGGTTGGTCGTCTCCTCAACCCACGGCCCCATGCCCACTGCGGAGAACCTCAGCGAGGTCATCGACACGGCCAATGCCCTCGGCTACACCCGTCACGTTGCCGGGTTCGGCCCTGCCCAGTTCGCCACGAAGGAGACCATCCTCGAGTCGGCAGCAATCGCCCAGAAGGCCGCCGAACTGCTCGAAGGCAGCGGGATCACCTTCGGCATCCACAACCACTACTGGGAGTTCGACCACGAGATTGACGGCAAGTACCCGCACGAGGTCTTCATGGAGGCCGCCCCCGGCGCCTTCGCTCAGCTCGACACCTACTGGGTCCAAGTCGGCGGCGCCGACCCGGCCGCCATCGTGAAGCAGTACGGCGCCCGCGCTCCGTTGCTCCACATCAAAGACGGCCCCGGCAACAGAGAGCAAGCCATGACCGCCGTCGGTGCCGGCATCGTGGACTGGTCCGCCGTCATCGGCGCAGCCGCCGACACAACGGAGTGGCTCATCGTCGAGCTGGACCGTTGTGACACCGACATGACCGAAGCGGTGGCGGAGAGCTACCGGTACCTGATCGGCAACGGGCTGGCCCGCGGCAACAGGTGACGCTCGTCTGAGCAGGAGGGGGAGAAGCCTCCCTCCGCTTGCCGCAGAGGCGAGGCTTCTCCCCTCTCGGTCGCAGGGCCGGCCGAGAGACCCCCCTGCGACGGTTGTTGGGCACGTATTGTGTGTTATACCCGCGAAGGTTAAGAACACACCGAAGTGGAAGTTCGCGGAACTTCCCCGGCAGGCGTGCAGCAGACGTAGGACAGAGGGGATTCTCCCAGACGAAGCCGAAGTCGCACCGGGACTTCGGTGTGTTCTTAATACTACAACCGTACTTAGCTCGGGGCAGGTCTCCGACCGCCCCGAAACGCTTGACCGGAAGGTCTCAAAGGGCTGCGAATCCACGGGATTC
>PEVN01000319.1:0-732 GCA_002779825.1 Armatimonadetes bacterium CG06_land_8_20_14_3_00_66_21
AGACGTACCCCAACTCCCGCCGCAGTCGTGCCGGCTGCCAGGGCGGCTCATCGCCCTCGCCGCACTCGACGCTGCCGCCGGAGGGCCGCAGCAACCCGGCGATGATCCGGAGCAACGTGGTCTTGCCCGAGCCATTTCGGCCGGAAATGCTGAGGACGGTGCCTTGCTCCACGCGCAGACTCACCGAATCCAACACCTTGGTACCGTCGAAGGACTTGCTGAGGTTGGCGAGGCGAAGCCAGAGCATGGGGTCAGCGGCCAGTCGGCAGAGCGCAGTTCCTCGGGTTCTCGCCAGGCACTTGGCGCAGGACGCAACGCGCCGCCTGCCCGCCGACCGGCATCAGTCACATCTGCCGCATCACGATGAAGTCGGCGAGGGCCAGCAGGGAATCCCGGGCAGTCGAACGGGGCAGTTCCTTCAGCGCCTTCTGCCCCCGCTTAGCGAAGTCCCGGGCTTTCCGGCGGCTGTAGTCCACGCCGTCATAGCGGTGGATGAGCGCGGTCACGGCGCCCACGGCCATGGCGTCCAGCTCTGGCTGCGAGAGCAAGGTCTTGATCTGCTGCCGATCGGCGTCAGACGCCAAGCGGAGCGTGCGGATGAGCGGGAGAGTGACCTTTCCTTCGCGGAGGTCATTCCCCACCGGCTTGCCCAACTGCTCCCGGTCGGCCAGGACATCCAGGACGTCGTCGATTATCTGGAAGGCGATCCCGACGTTCAGCCCGTAGCCGGAC
>PEVN01000319.1:752-2558 GCA_002779825.1 Armatimonadetes bacterium CG06_land_8_20_14_3_00_66_21
CTACTTCGAAGTATTGCTCTTCGGTAACCCTCAAGTCCTTGCGCAACTGAATCTCCAGCAACTGGCCGGCGCACATCTCGTTCACCGCGCGCGACATGGTCTGCACCACGTCCATCTGCTGCTCCAAGGCCAGCAACTGCATACCCAGCGCAAACAAGTAGTCGCCGGCCAGAACGCTGATCTCATTCCCCCACAGCCGCGGCGCGGACGGGCGCCCGCGACGGAGGTCGGCTTCGTCGATCACGTCGTCGTGGACGAGTGTCGCGGTGTGGATGAGCTCGATGGCCGCCGCGGCGCCAACAGCGCGCTCAGCCCCGCCGCCCGCGGCCTGTGTCGCGATGAGCACCAGTGCCGGGCGAATGCGCTTGCCGCCCGCGCGCAACGTATGTTGGAGCATCGCCGAGGCCAACTCGGGCGCCTCCCCCGCATACCGGGCAAGCTCGTCGTCGACGTGCGTCAACTCGTCGCCGACGACCGCGAACAGATCGGCGGGCGATGGCAGTACCGGCTCTTCGGCTGGCAAGGGAACGCTACGGAGCAATGGAGTGGTCCTCTCGGAGAGGAAGTTGTCTTTCCCGCACCCACAACAGTATGATTGCCTGGTCTCCTGCGGTACAGGTCGCCCGCCCGTTGGTTCGTCGGCGATCACTGCAACGACGACTCCTGTGCGGGGAAACGCCACCCGCGGAGCAGCGTGGGTCAATGTACTGCGCAAGGCGGTTGCCAGCGCGGGGCAGGCGACCTCGGAACAGCCGGCCGGCAGGAGATCCGTGACCGCCGGAGTAAGTATCTCGTGCTGCCGGAATGCAGCGTAGCGACGATGTCACTGTCCCCCCCACAACCCGAGTGGCTGCCGTCCCAGCCGCTCCTCATGACGGCCCGAGTCGAGACAATCCAGGGCGACACCGGCCGCTACGCGCCGGGGCCTGCGGGGGAGACCCGGCTGTTCGGTCACTTCCCGCGCCCTTGGCCGTTCCACTACGGCTGCCTGCCCGGGGTCGTGTCGACCGGCGACGAATCGGTGCTGCCGGGCCCCGAAGGTGAGATCTTCGACTGGATCGACGCCGTAATCTGCGGCGGCGACTTCCAGGCTGGTCAACGGGCGGAGTGCCGGCTTGTCGGCATCGCGCTCCGCGCGGATGGCGACCACAAGTTGCTTTCGGTGGCGACCGACGCGGCTGAGTTCGGCGCTGTGCGGACCCCCGATGACTTGCCCCAGTCGGTCTGCGGCACGGTGGGCGACTGGTTCGCCCGGCAGGGAATCAGCTATGAGTTCGCCGGCCCCGACCGGGCGTGGAGTGTCCTTGAGGAGTCCATCGCCGCGGGCGGCGTCCCGGTGAACCGGTACCGCTGCGCCGGCGCGGTCGTCTTGCACGAGGACCAAGTGCTACTCCTCGAACGCCCGGAACGGGACGAACTCCGCCTCCCCAAAGGGCACGTGGAAGCTGGGGAGTCACTCGAAGACGCGGCTCGCCGGGAGACGCGCGAAGAGAGCGGCCTGCGCGGGCTGGACAGCGTGTCCTGCCTCGGCACGGTCCGGAACCTGTTCCACCACGACCAGCGGCTGTGGCTGCGCGACGAGACGTACTTCCTGCTGCGCTGGCGCGGCAAGCGGACGCGCAAAGGCGAGCAGCAGTTCCAGCGGCGCTGGGTGCGCTTGGAGGAAGCAGAGGCGCTCCTGACCTTCGCGTCTGAACGACACTTCGCTCGGCAGGCAACGCGCGCCCCTTGGTGACTTGCCATGGTCCAGACCCGCAACCGAGCCGACGACACCGACGCCCCGAGCTTCCATCCCCGCGCGCTGCC
>PEVN01000319.1:2575-3758 GCA_002779825.1 Armatimonadetes bacterium CG06_land_8_20_14_3_00_66_21
TGCCAGCGCTGTGGCCGGCCGTTCCCTCCGTTGGCTACCGGGGGCGAGGTGTGTGCCGAGTGCCGAGGGGGCGGCCGCGTATTCGACTACTGCCGCTCAGCCGGGTACTACAGAGAACCGTTGCGCGAGGCAGTGCTCGCCCTGAAGTACCACCGCAAGACGCGGCTGGCGGCACCGCTGGCGGAGCTGCTTGCCGAGCGATTGGCGGCACTTCGGCGCGAAGCCGACTTGCCCGCGCCAGACTGCCTTGTCCCGGTGCCCCTCCACTGGCGACGGAGGTGGCGCAGAGGGTTCAACCAGTCGCTGCTGCTCTGCCAAGAGCTGGCGAAGCTGCTGGATCGGCCGCCGGTGGAGGAACTCCTGGTCCGCACCCGAGCAACGCGCCCTCAAGTCGGGCTGAAGCGAACCGCCCGCATTGAGAACCTGCGCGGCGCCTTCGCCCTCCGCCGTGGCGCCTGCGTCGAGGGGAGGAACGTCGTTCTCGTCGACGATGTGATGACCACCGGCGCTACCGTCAACGAGTGCGCCAAAATGCTGAAGAAGGCGAAGTGCGCCACCGTCGTGTGCCTAACGGCGGCACGGCAGGTGACCGAGTAGGTGGGCGCCCCCCAGGGGGCAGCAACCAAGCGAGGTGCTTCCATGCGAACAGGCTGCAACACCATCCACCCTACCTCCCGACTGGGAGACGAGACCCTCGAGTTCCGCGCCCGCGAAGTCTGCGAGTCGCTCCGGCTCATTGCCGACGCCGGGTTCGACGCGGCGGAGTTCTCCCACCCGACCCATCTCACCCGGGAGGAGTGCACCTCCATCCGGCAGGAGTTGGACCGACTGCGACTCGAAGCGTGGTCGGCACATGCCTGGCAGCCGTTGCCCGCAGCGCCGGCCGACATCGAGGGCGCGCTGGGCGCGCTGGCGCCCTCCATGGACAGCGCCGAACGCTTAGGCTGCAAGGTAGTCGTGGTGCACTCCGCCGGGTACGACCCGGCGGCGACGGACGCGGCCCTGGCGGCACGACGTGAGGCCAACCTCTTCGTCCTGCGCCAGCTTTGCGAGCGGGCGGCGGCGTTCGGGGGCGCTGTGGCCGTCGAGAACATGCAGCACCGCGCCGACTGGGAGTTCCTCGTCGAGATGGTCAACGCCTCCGGCATGCCAAACGCCGGGCTGAACGTCGACACCGGCCACG
>PEVN01000328.1 GCA_002779825.1 Armatimonadetes bacterium CG06_land_8_20_14_3_00_66_21
AGGGAAACCTGCCCACACTGGTGACCCCCCCCCTGGCTACCGATGCTCTTCGGTTCACTGGGCCAGCTTGCGTACCTGAGTAGGTACGGCGATAGAACCAAACTCCATGGACGCCAGACTCCCCGAAGGAGCGCCGCCGCCGTTGCCCAACACCTTGGGGACGGACGAGGACCTCTTCCGCGTTGAAAAGCGCGGCGAGGTGTGGGTGTTCTTCCACTTTCTGCGGTGCATGCTCCCCTACTGGCGGCGCGCTGCCCTGGCTGCCGTCCTGGTCATGCTCATCGGCACAGTCAACGTGCTTTACCCGTGGCTCAGCAAGTTCCTCATCGACGACGCTTTCCCGACCCAAGACTGGAACCTCTTCTACCGCCTCTTCGCGGCGGTGCTGGTCATGAGGCTGATGGGGCGCGTGGTCTGGACGATGAACTACCTGTTCCAGATCTGGATCGACTGCCGGGTGATGCTCGACCTCAAGAAGGACTTCTTCTCCCACTTGCAGCGCCTCTCGATGACCTTCATCGAGAACCGCCCCATCGGCGAGCACATGTTCCGCGCCGGCGCCGACATCTGGGCGGTCATGCGGATGATTACCGATGTCCTGCCGCTGATGGCGCGGTCGATCTATGAGTTTGCGTTGATGCTGGCGTTCATGACCTACCTGGACTGGCAGGCCACCGTGCTGGTGCTGTTCTACAGGGTCCCCTACACGTGGATCGCCTACTGGGTCGCCAGCATCCTGCGGCGCCTCGACCGGGAAGCCCGCGAGAAGTGGCAGAAGCGCGACGCCGGGCTGCAGGAAGGCGTCGCCGGCGTTCAAGTCGTGAAGACCTTTGGCCGGCGCAAACACGAGGTCGGCAACTACCTGGCGCTCACCGTGGTCGGGTACCGCGTCGCGATGAAGCAGTACGACCTGCAGATCATCCACGACGAGCTGATCGCGCCTTGGGGGCTGGTGCCTTGGATCAAGTCGATGGCAGTCCACCCATTCGTGACGAACCATGACACTCAGACCCGACGACGTAACGCGACCGACCAACCTGCGGCTCCGCCGGTTCATCGCCAAGTACATGCTGGACCTGGAGGTGACCGGCTACCTGTTCGTGCTGCTGATTGGCAGCACCATCGCGGCCCTATGGATCATCCAGGTCGACGACGTGGCCAAAGGGAGCCGCCTCCAGCCCGACACCGAGCCTGAAGCCATTCGAGGAGGTCCTCTCCTGGACCAGAGAGTGCGTCGTTCTCGAGCTGCTTGTCGAAGACGAGCCAACGGAGCCCGCGAAGGCGGCAACCGAGAGCAGCGACGAGAGCGCTGCGGGACCAGCCGCGGAGGAAGATAGCACGCCGAGACGGTAGGCCGTGAAGAAGGGCGAGGCGCTCCTCCGCCTCACCGACGATCCGCGGTGGGTAGAGAAGCAGAAAGACGCCGACAAGTACCAGAAGGTCGTAGACGACCTCAAGGCCGCGGAGAGCCTCGGACCCCTGTCGCCTGCCATGGAAGCGTCGCGGGCGGAGGCCCAGACCAAGCTGGACGCGTGGAAGGCGGAGCGCAAGCAAGCGCCTGCCAAGACGCTCCGCGCCCCGATTGCTGGGGTGTCGAGCTGCTCAGCCGCGACCGCGCGGAGGGCTTGGCGGAGCTCCCCAAGGATGAAAAGCAGGTGATTGCCGCCGAGCAGCTCCACGACAAGGAGTACCGCGCCGTCATGATCGACGGCTATCACCACGCGAAGGTGAAGCTCACCCGCTTCGACGACGAGAGGCGCAAGGAGATGGTGGACCTGGTGGAGCCCGCAATCGTCGGCAAAGCCACCGAAATCAGCGACCCCGCGACCGGTGAGAAACACTACTACCGACTCAGCAAGCTTCGCAGCCCGAAGTTCCTCGTCACGATGATCCTGCGGCAGCCGCGCGCGCCCGCCGACCAGTCCACCAAAGCGCTCTCGAAGCGCCTGAAGCGCGAGGGAGCCGTGATGACCGATCAACTGGAGCGGTTCTACCAGGGAACCCTTCGCGTCGTTGACCCGCCCGAAGTGCTGCAGCAGAAGGTCCGCGAGCTGTTCCTCCTTGACACTCCCAAGTACTTGACCGCCGAGGTTGAGTGGATCGTCGACAAGCGACGCATTGCCATGCTGCTGTTCAGGCAGTGAGCCTCCCGGTTGGGGAACGCCCTCATGAAGACACCGAAACGCGCCAACAAACCACCGGGGCTGGTGGACTGGTCGTGGCTGCGCTGGCGCTGGAGCGGAATGGAGATCCTGATGCTCATCGGAGTCCTGGTTACCCTCGGCGCCATCGCGGTCATGCTGTGGGGTACCCTCCAGGACTTCAGCGAGCGCGGCCCGGCCGTCGGTGGCGGCACGACCGCTTCAGAAAGCACGGGCAGCGGGGCCGGGGCCGACTCGGGCGGCGGACAGTGAGGGGGGTGGGCGTTCGCGGCGGCTCCCTGCTACGTCAGCTCGACGAACCGCGCGTATGCCGCGTCCCAATCCTGCCCGGTCTGCGGCTCGTACGCGGCCAAGTCGAACGAGTCGCGCACGATCTGCCGCGCCTCCGCGATTGAGCCGAGGTGCTCTCGGGCAACCGCTTGCACCAGGATGTTGCCGATGGCGGTGGCTTCGACGGGACCGGCCAGGACCCGCCGGCCGGTGCAGTCAGCCGCCAACTGGTTGAGGAGAGCATTCTGACTGCCGCCGCCGACGATGTGGATGGTGTCGAGGGCGTTGTTCGTGACCTCTTCGAGGCGCTCGACGACCCAGCGGTACTTGAGCGCCAGGCTCTCCAGCGCGGCGCGGACGAGTTGTCCCTTGGTCTCGGGCACAGGCTGGTCGGTCTTCACGCAGAACTTGCCGATCTGGGCGGGCATGTCGCCGGGCTTGAGGAATAGCTCGTCGTCGGGGTCCAGCAGCGACCGGAACGGCTCAGCCGCCTCCGCCGCCTGGGTCAAGTCATCGTACGACAGCGACTCACCCTCGCGCTCCCACTGCCGCCGGCTTTCCTGCACCAGCCAGAGGCCCATGATGTTCTTCAGGAACCGGATCGTCCCGTTGACGCCGCCTTCATTGGTGAAGTTCAGCTCAGCAACCCGGTCGTTGATCAACGGCTTGTCCAGTTCGACGCCCACCAGTGACCACGTGCCGGAGCTGAGGTAGCAGGCGCCCTTCTCCACCATCGGCACGGCGGCGACGGCGGAGCCGGTGTCGTGGCAGGCGGGAGCGATGACGGGAACTGCACCCAGCCCGGTCTCGTCCCCGAGGGAAGGCAGCAGGTTGCCGATGACGCTGCCGGAGGGAACCAGGCCCTGCAGAATGCGCGTAGGGATGCCGAGTTTGTCGCACAACTCCCGCGACCAGTCGCCCAGGCGCGGGTCGTACATCTGGCTCGTCGTGGCGATGCTGAACTCCGTCGCCTTCTCGCCGGTCAGCAGGAAGTTGAACAGGTCCGGCATCATGAGCATGGTCTCGGCGATCTCGAGCTGCGGAGATTCGCTCAGCACCATGGAGACCAACTGGAAGAGAGTGTTCAACTGCATGAACTGGATGCCCGTGCGGTCGAAGATCTCCGCCTTGGGCACAAGCCGGCACGCCGCCTCGACTATGCCGTCTGTCCGGCTGTCGCGGTAGTGGAAGGGGGTCCCCAGCAGCTTGTCCTGGCTGTCCAGCAGACCGAAGTCGACCCCCCAGGTGTCGATCCCGATCCCGTCGAGCCTACCTCCGCGCGCGGACGCCATGCCTCCGCACTTGTCGGCCGCGTGCGCCAGCGCGGTGCGGATGTTCCCGTACATGCCCAGCACGTTCCAGTGCAGCGAACCCAGCACGTCAACCGGCCCATTGGCGAACCGGTGTACCTCTTCCAGGCTCAACCGGCCGCCTTCAAGCGTGCCCATAAGCCCGCGGCCGCTCTCGGCGCCCAAGTCAATCGCGAGATACCTGGTTGCTGCTGACATGCTGAATCCTCCGGCAATGCTCCGGTGATGAAGGTTGAGAGTGTACCGCTCCGCGTGCGCGAGCGCAACAGGAAGAGCGGTCCCTCTCAGCGAACAATGGAATGCCGCCCGGCCGCGAGGCACCCCCGTGGAACCACGAACCTACGTGCGAAGGACGCCGAGCATGAACCCCATTTGCCGCCCAAATGAGCGGCACCGCCCCTCCAAAGCTGCTCTGGCGAGGCAGCGTGTGCGCCGTGGTCTGTTGGCGGGAGTGGTCTTCAGTACGGTCGCCTCGGGGGCAGCCCGACCGGCCACGCCGCCGAGCACGCCCAGCTTCTATGTTGACAGCGCCAATGGGAGCGACGCCAACGACGGCCGCTCTCGCGACACTGCGTGGAAGACGGTGGCGCCGGTGAACGCGATGGTCTTCCCGCCCGGCAGCCATGTTGTGTTCCGCGCGGGGCAGACGTTCGCCGGCCCCGTCTCGCTGCACGGTTCGGGCAAACGAACGACCCTCAACGTGGTGGATCGTTACGGGCAAGGACCGAACCCACATGTCGCTATCCCGGCGGGACAGGGAGCCGTCCTGTCGCTGCTCAACGAAGAGTGCTGGGAGGTGCGGAACCTCGAACTGAGTGGAGGCGCCATCGGGGTCTTCACATACCTCAAGGAGTTCGGCGTCGCCCACCACTTGCACTTCAAGCACCTCGACATCCACGACGTTCGCGGCGGATTGACGGGCGACGACGGCGGCTTCCTTCTCAAGCGCGAAGGACTGACCACGTGGTTCGACGATCTGCTGATCGAGGGGTGCAGTATCAAGCGGGTGGACCGGAACGGAATCCTGCACACGGACTACCCGACGGCGTCCGACCAGCACCACAGTACGCACGTGGTGATCCGCGGCAACCACCTCCGCGACATCGGTGGCGACGGCATTTTCATTCTCGGTTGCGATGACGCCCTCATCGAGCGCAACGTCTTGCGGTACGCCCACCAGCGCGTCGGCCGGCGGCCGGGAGAGCGCGCCTGCGCCGGTATCTGGCCGCACCGCTGCAACCGGACGATCATCCAACTCAACGAGGTCAGCCACACCGCGGTGGGTGGGGTCACGGTGTGGGACAGTGAAGCCTTTGACGACGACAACAGTTGCCGTGACACCGTCTTCCAGTACAACTACAGCCACGACAACGCCGGCGGATTCCTTCTCCTCTGCGGCGGCGCGAAGGGCACGCTCGTCCGCTACAACGTCAGCCAGAACGACGCCGTCGCCACTTTCAGCCTGGAGGGCGACGGTGTCGAGGACGTCAGCATCTACAACAACGTCTTCTACGTCGGTCCCGACCTGACTGTGAACATGACCCGCAATACCTTCGGACACCCCCGCAACGTCCGGTACTTCAACAACCTCTTCTACGCAGAAGGCACGATGACGTACAACCTCGGCGCGGTCGCAGAGACTGCCTTCGAGGACAATGCCTTCTTTGGAAACCACCCGGGCCGCCCGGCCGAGGCCCACGCTGTGACGAGCGATCCGCTGCTGGTCCGCCCGGGCAGCGGGGGGAACGGCGCGGCCACGGCAGCCGGCTACAAACTCAAGCCCGGGTCCCCCTGTCGCAACGCCGGGAAGGCCGTCGCCAACAATGGCGGCCGGGACTTCTGGGGCAATCGGGTGCTACGCGACGGGCCGCCCTCGATTGGCGCCCACAACCCGTGACCGTGTGCCAGCTCGCACGGCCGCGACAGCTCAACGGAGGACAGACCAAGGGTCAGCTTCCGGCGTTGCGCCTGCAGCCGCTCGATGGTCTTCGCGTTCCTTGCGGTTGCACTGACCGTTTCCCACGGGAGTGAACAGATGAATTGGCAGATCGGTCTCGGCCGCCGGGTCATCACGCCGCAGACGCCGGTGTGGCTGGCAGGCTACGGAACCAAGCGGGCGCCCGAGGGCAAGCTCCACGACCTCTGGGTCAAGGTGCTTGCCCTCAAGGCACCCGACGGGAAGCGCGCAGTCCTGGGCACCACCGACCACATGGGCATGTCCAAGACCGTCTACGACAGCCTCTACCGCAAGCTGCGCGAGCGCTTCGGGCTGGATCGGGCCGGTTTCATGCTCACCTTCTCCCACAACCATTGCGGGCCAGTGCTGAAGGACGACCTCGTGGACTACTACCCGCTGGACGAGGAGCAACGACGGTTGGTCGCTGAGTACTCCGACTGGATGGAGGATCAAGTAGTCGAGGCGGTGGGTGACGCGCTGACCAACTGGCAGCCGGCGCAACTCCTCAAGGGCGAAGGGAAGTGCACCTTCGCGGTCAACCGGCGGGACAACTCAGAAACGGAAGCCGAGCAACTGCGCGCCGAGGGCAAGCCACTGAAGGGCGTGGTCGACCACTCCGTCCCCGTGCTGGCTGTGAAGGGCGAAGACGGGCACCTGCTGGCCGTGCTGTTCGGCTACGCGTGTCACCCGACCACGCTGTCGTTCAACACCTGGTGCGGCGATTACCCGGGCTTCGCGCAGGTCAACTTGGAGGCAATGCATCCCGGTACCGACGCCATGTTCTTCAACGCCTGCGGCGCCGACCAGAACCCGATCCCGCGCCGGAAGCTCGAGCTGTGCGAACGCTACGGCAAGATGCTCTCCGACGCTGTCGAAGACGTGCTGACCAAGCCCATGCAGCGGGTATCATCCGGGCTGCGCACCGCGTTCGAGTTCGTCGATCTGGCCTACGATGAGATCGTCACCCGCGGGACGTTGCTGCCAGTCGCCAACGGCACCAGCGAGTTGCACGCTCGCTGGGCCAAGCGGATGCTGAAGATGATCGACGAGGGCGTGGTCTTCCCGACCTCCTACCCGTACCCGGTGCAAGCCTGGCAGCTCGGCGACGAACTGCTGTTCCTCGGCATCGGCGGCGAGGCAGTCGTGGACTACTCGCTCCGCTTCAAGCGGGAGTTCGGCCCCACAACCTGGGTCTGCGGCTACGCCAACGACATGGCAGCATACATTCCTTCCCGGCGCGTCTGGGAAGAAGCCGGCTACGAGGGTGGTCCGCACCTCGACGAGTACGGCCGCCCGGCCTGGCGTTGGGCGGGCGACGTCGAGGACCGCATTGCGGGTGCGGTGCAGCGGGTGGTGCGGTCGGTGCGTGGGAGGTAGAGGGTGCAACCTCGGCCGCGCAGCGCACGCCGAGCAGCACCCGGAGCTCTTCCGGGAGTTCGCGTCACGGGAGGGTCCTTGGGCGGCGTAGGCGACTGGCCGGGGGTTGTGGCGGGAACTCCTCATCGTGGGTAGATTGACCGTCAACTGAGGAGAGGGAGGGGAGGCAGCGCCATGGAAGACAGGAAGACAACCGACAACATTCCGAGTGTCCACGAGCCCGTCGCCGAGTACACCGTGGCGGTCCCTCGCGCCGCGAACGCGCAACCGGGTAGGGAGCTGAGCCAGACCGAGAAGAACGAGGGACTGCTACGACTGTTGGACGAATGGATGGCTGACGAGTCGGGCCACGACGAACGGGTGTGGCCAACTCTCGCCGCTGAGACCCGGAAGCGGACCAAGTCCACCACTTCCGGCCAGACGTTGAGGGAGCTTCAGACAGCGATCCGGGAAGATCCGCGTTCAGTGGAAGACAAGCGGCGCGACCTGTCTGCGCTACTGAACAAGTGGACGACCGACGACTCCGGCGATGGCGAGCGCGTCTGGCCGCTCGTGAAACGGACCATCGAGGAGAACCGGTCTTCGTACAGGAGCAGATTCGGTGAAGCGGATTGTGATGCTTGATACGGGTCCGCTGGGCAGGCTGGCTCACGCCCACGCGCGCACCGAAGTCGCCGAGTGGGTGGATCAGCTCTTGGCTGCCGAGGTCGTCGTCGTGATCCCAGAGATCACGGACTACGAACTCAGACGCAACCTGCTTCTCGAAGGACTGTCGGCTTCGGGAATGAGACTTGACGAACTGAAGGACGAGTTGACCTACCTCCCTCTGACCACCGCTTTCCCGGCTGCGGCAGAGACAGGGAAGACGTACTATGTTGACGGCCCCAACCCGTAGGCGGCCGACAGCAACGCCGGAACGGAGGCGTCCCCGTGGAAGACCCTCGCCCGCGCCGGCAAGGCGACGGAGCTGAAGCCCGGCGACACGGTGCTCATCAAGACCGGCGTCTACCGCGAGCACGCAGAGATCACCGTGTCCGGCGCGCCCGGCAAGCCGCTCACGTTTGCCGCCGCCCCCGGGCACCGGGTGGTGATCAAGGGATCGGAGATCGTGCGCGGCTTCGGTCTGACCGCCAGCAAGGTCCACGACGTCGTCCTCCGCGGGCTTGAGGTGCGACACAACCGCCAGCCCGGCGGGCAGTGGCCCCTGGCGGCCATTTCCGGGTGCGAGTGGGTGACGCTGGAAGACTGCGAGGTCCACTTCGCCGACTTCTGCGGACTGAGCCTGCACAGCTCGAAGGACTGCCTCGTCCGGCGCTGCGATTTCTCGCACAACGGCGCCATTGGGCTGGCCATGGGCGCCACCGAAGACTGCGTAGTGGAAGACTGCACGCTCATGTTCAACAACTACCGGCGCATCGACGGCGACTGGGGCGTAGCGGCCGGCACCAAAAACATCCCCGGCAACAAACGGACGACGATGCGCCGGTGCGAAGCTGCCTACAACCTCGACTGCCGCGGCATCTGGTTCGACACCGACAACGACGACATCCGCATTCTCGACAACGTCTGCCACCACAACGGCGACTGCGGGATCTTCTTCGAGATCAACAAGGGAGGAGGCGTCATCGCCGGCAACCTCATCTACGCCAACACCGGCCGGGGCATTTACGTGTCCGGCTCGCAGAACACGTGGGTCGTGAATAACGCCGTTGCCGACAACGCCGCCGGAATCGTCGTTATGACCCGCGGCGCCGACGAGCCCGCGAAGAACACCAAGGTGCTCAACAACCTGCTGCTCAAGAACTACATCACCGCCGACACCACCACCCGCGGTTGCGGCCTCACGCTGGAGATGTCGCCCGACCCGACCTGGCGCGCGGACATGGGCAGCGTGGCCGACTATAACGTCTACGCGAACAACCCGTGGACGCCCTTCATGCGCCACACCTGGAACGACAACAACCCGCTGGCCCAGTGGCAGGCACGCTACCAACAGGACTTGCACTCGCGCCTCCTGAACGTCGCCTACGAACGCGTCGGCACCAGGTTCAGCTTGCTCACACAGGAAGGGCTCGACGCGGCAGCGCCGCTGCCAGAAGCGGTGACGCAGGTCTGGAAGCCCCGCAACCCCAAGCGCGTTGGGGCGGACCTGACGCAGTGGCCCAAGCCGTGAATCGCCGTTCGGCTCGTCCGGAGGGTGAAGACGTTTGTCCACTGCACGTCGGGTTGCGCCTGGGAACTCCCGGCGCGTGGTGAATCAACAAGGCCACCAACTTGCTCAGTGACGCGTCGCTGAGGGCGGGAACACCTCCTTCCTTTGGCGCCGGCTTCGTCTCGGGCGAAGCGCCGAGGGCTGTGACGCCGGTCGTTCACAACGTCCGTCTGGGCAATGCCGGAACACACGCACGCGTGGTGAGTCTAAGTGCCCTTGTGGACGACAACGAACCCCGGAGCCGCTGGCTCCAGATGCTTATGGCGCTCGAACGCCCCTCGGCACGACTTGCGGTGGCGCTGACGGTTGCGTTGATGGTGTTGGGCACGCTCTGGATCGATCTGGCAACCGGCCCCGGCCGCGAGCCCGCCGCGCTGTACTTCCTCCTTGTCTGCCTCGTCGCCGCTGCGTTCGGCACCCGTGGCGCCCTGGGCTGCGCGGTGCTCTGCACGCTGACCTACCAACTCATTCTCTGGCGGCACGTGGTCCCGTACTCCGTTGCCGACGTGAGCCAGACTGTCATCCTCTTTGCGTTGGGTCTGGTCGTGGCCCAGGCGATGGCGGAGTTCAGGCAACTCCGGGAGATCCACGCTCAACTCCGAGAGCTGAATACTCGCCTCCAGCGGCAGGTGCGCCAAGCAGTTGCGGCGGAAGGCGAGGCGACCGAGCGACTGCGCCACGGCGAGCGGCTGTCGGCTTTGGGGGAGGCGACGGCACACATCGTCCACGAGGTGAAGAACCCGCTGGTCACCATCGGTGGCTTCGCGCGAAGCATGCGCGAGCAGGTGGAGCCAGGCCATCCGGTGGCACCAAAACTGACGATCATTGCCGAGGAAGTCACCAAGCTGGAGACGCTGCTGCACGACCTGCTGCACTTTTCCCGTCCGGCCGACACCAACTGCACTGCCGTCCGCGTTGAGGTTCTATTTGAGGAAGTCCTGGTCCTCGTTCGCTCACCGGCGGAACAGGCTGGCGTAACCCTCCGAGTCGACTGCCCGGCGTCACTCCCGCCACTGGCTGGCGGGCGATCAGGAGAAGCTCTCGCGCGCCCTGCTCAACCTCGCCCTCAACAGCGTGCAGGCCATGCCGGCGGGCGGCGAACTCAGCCTCCACGCCGAAGTTGACGAGGCGAACCAGCGTCTCCAGATCCGAGTGCGGGACACGGGGCACGGCATTCCGCGAACCGGAGCACAACATGAGCGAGCAAGTCACACGCAGAACGGACATCGTCTACGGCACAACGGATGGTCCCGAACTCCTGTTGGACCTGTTCCTTCCCAGCAGAGCCGACGGGCTCCGGCACGGGCTGGTCTTCGTCCACGGCGGTGGCTGGCGGAGCGGGGAGCGGCAGGCGTTCCACTGGCACGCCCAACAGGCGGCGTTGCTGGGCTACGTTGCGGCCACCGTCGACTACCGCCTCGTTCCGGCCGCCCAGTGGCCGGCGTGCTTCGACGACTGCCAGCGCGCTGTGCGCTGGCTGCGGCATCACGCAGACGAGTTGTCGCTCGACCCGACCCGGCTTGGCGCGTTCGGATCGTCGGCCGGAGGGCACCTGGTGGCGCTGCTTGGGACCCGCGACACGCGCGAAGACAGCGACACGGAGCTTGCCGGTCTGTCCAGCCGCGTCCAGTGCGTCGTTGATTACCACGGCGTCCACGACTTCCCGTCTCTCGTCGACGACGAGATGACGGCGGAGTACTGCGTGCCCCTTTTCGGCGGCGCACTTGGCGAGAGACGCCAGCAATGGGAAGACGCCTCCCCGAGCCGGTTCGTCGATGGCGAGTCTGCGCCCATGCTCCTGTTCCACGACCCCGGCGACCCCCTGGTCCCCTACAGCCAGTCCGTCCAGCTCGCCACCCGTCTCATGGAAGCCGCCCGCCCCGTGCAGTTCGAGCCCGTCCCAGGCGCCGGCCACGGATTCGTCTACGACCCCGGCAACGGGTGGACGCAGCGGACGTGGCCGGTTGCGCTGGGGTGGTTGGCGAGGTTTCTGCGACCGCGGGATGGCGAGTCCTGAGAGCGTGGGCTGCCTGAACAGCCACCGGACCGCCGCCTCGCGTGCCGGTTCTGAGTCGCCGGGACAGCGTGCGCCCTCCCTTGAGTCCGCCCCTCGTCGAGGCTACACTGCAGGCTCTCCACTCCGCCACATAGGGCGTTTGACTTGGACCTCCAGCAGCTCTCAATTGCCGCACTCCTCGCGTTGGTCGCGTACATCGTCAAAGGCTTCACCGGGTTTGGGGCGGGGATCGTCGTGGTGCCACTGCTCAGCTTGTTTCTCGACCTGAAGGTCGTAGTGTTTGCTGCCTGCGTGTGCGCGGGGACCA
This sequence comes from Armatimonadetes bacterium CG06_land_8_20_14_3_00_66_21, assembly GCA_002779825.1. Taxonomy (GTDB): domain Bacteria; phylum Armatimonadota; class Abditibacteriia; order CG2-30-66-41; family CG2-30-66-41; genus CG2-30-66-41. Next base: position 11,613 of record PEVN01000328.1, read on the forward strand.
ATGGGATTGTGTTGGCCCGGACGGAGTGGCGAAATGCGGCTTGGCGCGCCATTGTCTGGATCGGCGTGGCGGCGCTGGCGGGGCTGGGGTTCGGGACGTACGCACTGGTGTCGCTCAAGACCGAGGCGCTTCGGAAGAGCTTTGGCGCGCTGGTCTGCGTGTTCGCCCTGGTCATGCTGCTCGAGAAGTCCAGCGACGAAGGGCCGCCGCCGAAACCGTGGCCCGAGTGGCTGGCGCCGGTCTCGGGGTTCGTCGGCGGGGCGCTCCTGGGCCTGTTTGGCGCGGGCGGCCCGGCCATGGTGATCTACCTGACTCGGCGCCTGCCCTCCAAAGTAGTGCTGCGCGCGTCGATCATCATGCTGTTCCTGTGCATCGACGCCGCCCGGTTGGGCGCGTACCTCACGGCCGGCATGTTGACCCACGAGTCGGCGCGGCTCGCGTGCTGGACGCTGCCGGCAGCGCTGCTCGGCAGCTCCGCGGGGACGAAGGCGCAAAACCGGGTGAACCGCCAGGTGTTCCGGAGGATCGTCGCGGCGGTGCTCTTCGCTACGGGGTTGCTGCTGGCGGGGCGGTGAGGAGGGACAGGGAGACTGGGGGACGGGGAGACTGGGCGACAAGGAGATAGGGGCGATAAGGGGATGAGGGGACACGCAGAAGGGACGGAAGGCCCCACCAGCCATCCACCGTTCCCGTCTTCCCCCCACTGGATCACGCCCCTGGCCGCAGCCTTGTCGCCTCCTGCCACCAGCCGAGGAACTTGGCGTCGAACCACTTCTCCGGTTCGGCTTTGAGCGTTGCCAGGAGGGTATCGACCATGTCGCGGGTGCGGATGCCCCGGAGGGTGGCGTTGCCGATGGTGCTGAAGCGGACGAGACCCATGCTGGCGAGGTACTCGCCCATGTCCTTGAACCCGAAGCCGGGCCACATGAACTCCACGGTGCCGCCCGAGCCCGACTGCCGTTCGCGGTAGTACGCGACCACGGTGTCCCACCGGGAGATCTGCGCTTCGAGGGCGGCGCGCTTCTCCAGCGGCGCTTGCTGCAGCGCCCACTCCAGGAGCACGCACTGGCAGTAGTGGCCCATGGTGTTGTAGGTGAAATCGACGCCCAGGAAGCAGTAGTGCGCGTTCCACAAGTAGAAGCGCTCCCACGGGCTGGCTGCCGCGAAGGCGGCGTCGCCGTAGAGGCACGGGCGCAGCCCCCACTTGCCGTGGTCGGCCGTGAGTTCCGCCGCTCGCGGGCCGATGGCGGAGACCGAATGGGTGGGGTTGTTGCTGCGGATACTGTCGGGGCGCAGGCGCAGCGTCTCGGTGATGAGACCCGGGTACGACGGGGAGGCGTCGTAGTCCCAGTCGCTGAGGTCCTGCGTGCCGTTCCACCAAAGCGTGGGCACGGCGACGGTGCCCTCGGGACCGACGGCATGCAGGAAGCCGTCAATAACAGCGTTGGGGCCGCCGACGACATGCCCCATGCTCTTGAGGGAACTATGGAACATCACCAGCTCACCGGGCTGCACGCCGACGGCGCGGACGCTGGCGGCGATGTCGGCGGCAGCTACTTGCGTGGTTGTGGCTTTTGGGGGCACGGCGGTTCCTCTCTGCGGGTCGTGGTCTGCGGCCCTGCCGGATCTGGCGATCCATGGCATGCATGAGTTCGCCGATGCCTGCAAATGACCTCCTGATTCAGTTGTCCGCAGGCGCGAAAGCACGTATGCTGCAGGGCACCGCACGCGTGGGCGGAGCAATGTGGACGCACGCCCTGCAATCTCGGGCGGCTGTCCCTGAACTGCCTCCGCAAGCGAACACGCGACTGGACCCCACACATGAACAGCCCTCCCAGGAGCAGCAGCTTCCTCGCGATTGCCTGCAGTTGCTTCGTCGCCGCGGCGCGCTGTCCGGCCGGCGACGCGCAGCAGGAGCCCGACTCCGCCGCCGATCACCCTCGCAGCTCCGTTGACACAGCGGCCCTGCAGCGCAACTGGGACGCGCTCCGCCAGCGCGGCCTGCGGCTCTTGCCCGTCCCCAAGCAGCTTCAGTTCCGGGGCGAGCCGCTGCCGCTATCCGGCGAGGGGGCGCGTCGTGCCGTGGTCGTGCTCGCAGAGGACTCGCCGCGGGGACGCATTGCTGCAAATGAGATTGTGTCTCGGCTGGAGGACTTCTCCGCGAAGGTGGAACTCCCCGTTGTCGCCGCTCCGCAGGCCGGCGCCTACAACGTCGTGATCGAGAACCGCTGGCCTAATACTACAACCGTACTTAGCTCGGGGCAGGTCTCCGACCGCCCCGAAACGCTTGACCGGAAGGTCTCAAAGGGCTGCGAATCCACGGGATTCGAGGAGACCTGTCGGTCCGGGGAGCGGCGGGGTCAGGAGACCCTCGCCGAGCACATTCGCGCTAAGTACGGTTGTAGTACTAACACGTTCACTCGCGACGAGACGGTGCCCGCCGAGGCGCGCAAGACCGATCAGGCGTATGGCGTGTACCCGCGCGACGACGGTCTCTCGTTGGCGGGGCAAGGCGGGGTGGAGATGCTGTACGCAGCGGTTACGCTGTGCTGGTTGATCGAGGAGCGGGCGGGGCAAGTCTTCCTGCACCCCGCCGCCGGGGTGGACTGGCCGGACTACAAGCACCGGCACATGGGCTCGCCCCTGGCTCCCTACCAGACCAACACTGTGGGCGGCGACCCGCAGGCACACCTGGCGAACATGCGGAAGTACCTGGACTGGCTGTTCCGGATGAAAGCCACCGGCGTCTTTCGCCACACCATTGGCTCCCAGAGCCATTCCAGTCTGCCTGACAAGCTCGCCAGCACTCCCGCAGCGCGCGCCTGCGCAAAGCTCGTGAGCGACTACGGCCGCGAGCGCGGGATCGTGACCATGCACAACGGCAGCGTGAGTCTGGGTACGGACCCCGAGGACAAGGATCGACCCGGCTTCGACCAGATGATGAAGGACGAAGACCGCGGGCACTACCACTCCTGGGCGCGGCACGACCTCCATCGCAACAAGGCACACAATCTGGCGGCATTCTGCAAGGAGTGCGGCTTCGACCTGGCTTTCATCCACGCCAACGCCCGCCGTCGAGGGGTGCCTCCACTTCGGCTTCGAGGGCGACTTCCGCGGGCAATTCCGCCTTGACGGCGACGAGGGGGTCATCCAAGGAGACCTCGGTGTGCAGGGCCTGTGAGCGTCGAGGCCGGCGTCGCCCGTGGAGTGGTTGGGCTGAGCGCTGCGCCGCCTACTCCGCCTCGATCTCCGCCTCGACCGCCTTCCTGTCGTGCCGCTGGGAATAGTCGATCAACACGATTCGGCAGTGCGGGCAATGCGCGGCTTTGAAGTACTCGCCCTTCCACGGGAAGAGCTTCTTGAGTCCCGCCTCAGATAGGTCTTTGTCGAGGAAGGCAAAGGAGCGGAACTGCTCCTCCTCAATCCACGACAGCCCGGTGTTGGCGGAGGAGTAGCCAGACACCATTTCGTGCTGGCACTGGTGGCACTTCATCTCTGTTCCTTTCGCCCGGCGCGCTCTCCCGCATTGTACCTGCGGCCGATGTGTGCCCGCTGCTTCCGCCGCTGCAACCACAAAATCCGAAACCCCAATTCCGAAGTCCGAAACCCAGAACCCGAGGCCCGAAACGCAGCACTGCTACGCCACCACCACCGCCTCACTCGCCGCCTCTTTGCCCATCGTGTCCACCGCCACCTTCGCCTCCCGCTTGTCCTCCAGATCGGCAAGCGCGGCGTCGGTGTCCGCCTTCGTGATGCCGCCGAACGCCGTCGTTCCGGTAGCGTACTTGGTGGCGTGGGCGACGAAGTCGCGCATCCGGTCAGCCAGTTTGGCGGGGTTGATGTGGCTCACGCTTCAGGTCACCTCCTTTCCTGCACTGCCGACGGATATCGGGAGTGGTGGACTGGTGGAGTGCTGCAGGCACCTGGTGCCGTGACGAAGGCACGTGGTGCCGTGGCGAAGGCACGTGGTGCCGTGACGGAGGCACGTGGTGCCGCGACGAAGATACCTCGTTGAGCGCCGAGGAATGGCCCTGAGTTGACCCGAAGGTGAGGTGTGGACAGGCGGAAAGACGAGCAAACGAGACAGATTCCCAAACTGAGACGCCACCAACTCACAGCCAGCACCCGCCAACGCCGGCTCCCCTCCGCGCGCAAGCGGAGCCAGAAGCCGCGCTACCCACCACCAAACGCCGTAGTTGTCGCCGGTACGGTATCATCCAAGCGCCTCAAGCCCAGAGGTAACATGCTCGGAAAAGACCGTAGAAGCACAGCTTGGGCAGCAGAAAGAGTCAACTACCGGAAGCGCATTCCCGCCGCGCTTCGCCGCCACACAAACAGAAACCGCCCGGCTGCCTCAGCCGAGCGGTCGTCAAGACGCGGCCTTGACCGCTGCACGGAGCATCGCTGCAAACGCGCTCAGTTCCGCTCGAAGCTGCTCGAAGATCTCGGGGAGCCTCCCGAGCAAGTCCCGGACCCGAGCGGGCTTCAGGGCAAAGCCGTAGACATTTCGGAAGACATGCCGAAAGGCGCGCAGTTCGTCGAGTTCGTCCCGAAGCGACGCGGACACTACAGCCGGGCGCAGGCCGGGGATCTCCAGGGCCATATCGGTAAGCAACTGCCGATGCCAGTCGGCTCCTTCAGGCAGGCCGCCGTTGAGGTCTTGACCCACCCGACGCAGGACCGACTCGGCGCCGCAGCAGAAGTCGTGTATCACTGACCCGGCGGCGCGGAGATGGATGGAGGCAGGCGGCTCAGCAGCCAAGTGCGGAAGGAGGTCTGCGCCTTCGGCGACAACCCGCTGGAGGTTGCCCAACTCGTCCCCAATCTCCGCCGCCAAACGCAACAGCGCCCCCGACTGCGTCTGCATCAGACTCCCTCCAGCAGGTCGCCTTCAGTCAGCACCCGTTCTCTCAGGGGCGCGGGGCAGTCCTCAAGCTCGATCAGGTCAACTGGCCGAGGCGACTCCCGCAGGACCCGGCCGAGGGCGCGGAGGTAGAGCTCCGGTGGCAGCCCCTCGACGGCGAGGTCGATATCGGAGTGCTCGCCGAATCGACCTTCCCGGGTCAGCGAGCCGAACGCGTAGACTCGCTTGGCACCGTAGTCGCCCACCAAAGTCCTCGCGATCCGGCAGGCCTCTTGGCGCGCTGCTGCTGCCGACGCCGCGCGCCGCGCGTCCGTGGCTTCCCGGCGTGCGCGCCAAGCGAGGGCGAATGCTTGCGGGTCCATTCTCGTCCACTCCACACGAGTCGATGCCCAAGAGCGTAGCCTAGGGAGCCGACACGGTCAACCGTCGGTTGCGGCGGCACAGGCACCCCGACCTCTGCTGTTGCACTCAACCATGGGCGCCTGGAGAGACCCTAGGGCCTGGACCACATGGCTGCGATCACCGAGGCCGCAATACCCCGACGTTCCTGCAAAGCACGAACGGCCAACCGCTGGCAGCCGCGTTGGTTGTCGCCCTTTCGCCGCTGAGCGTTGTGAGTTGACCGCCGGGCGTTGAGCGCTCAGCCCCCAACAGCCAACGCAGAACGGCCAACGGTTGACAGTCGCCAGCGGCCTGTCAGTCTCCCTGCCCCTGCTTGATCGCGTTGAGCAGCCCGCCCTTGCGGATGACGTCGAGTTGGCGGTCGGTTAGGCCGTGGGTCACCTGGTAGGTAAGGTCCTTGGTGACGTTGCGGACGGCGAGGGGTTGGTCGGGGGCGAGGGCGGTGGTCAGGCCGGTGAGTTCGAGCTGGTCGCCTTGGTCAATGGTGTCGTAGTCGGCCGGGTCCTCGAAGGTGAGGGGCAGGATGCGGAAGTTGACTAGGTTGGCTTTGTGGATGCGGGCGAAGGATTTGGCCAGCACTGCTTTCAGCCCCAAGTACATCGGAACCAGCGCCGCGTGCTCGCGGGAGGAGCCTTGGCCGTAGTTGCCGCCGCCGACGACGAAGCCGCCGCTGGCGTCTTTGGCGCGCTGGGGGAAGGTGCTGTCCACCCCGTAGAACACGGCCTGCGAGTACGCCGGCACGTTGGAGCGGTACTTGAGCCACGTGCCTGCCGGCATGATGTGGTCGGTGGTGATGTTGTCTTCGAGCTTCAGCAGCACGGGCCCGCTGAGCTGATCGGGCAGCACCTCCGCCAACGGCAGCGGCGCGATGTTGGGGCCGCGGACGATCTCGACGGAGGCGGGATCGGCCGCGGGCGCGAGGACCATGTTGTCGTCGATGGAGAAGCGCTCGGGCATCTCGACCGGCGGCTTGTCGCCGAGGGTGCGCGGGTCGGTGACCACACCCGTCAGGGCGGCGGCAACGGCCACTTCGGGGCTGCACAGGTAGACCTTGTCGCCCTCGGTGCCGCTGCGACCGGGGAAGTTGCGGTTGAACGTCCGCAGCGAGACGGCGCCCGAAGGCGGCGATTGCCCCTGCCCGATGCACGGCCCGCAGCCGGACTCCAGCACCCGCACGCCGGCGGCGATGAGGTCCGCCAGGGCGCCGTTGCGGCCGATCATGGTGAAGACTTGCTTGGAGCCGGGCGACAGCGTCAGGCTCACGCCGGGGTGCACGCTCTTGCCGGCGAGGGCGTTGGCCACCAGCATCAGGTCCAGGAATGAGGAGTTGGTACAGCTTCCGACGCACACCTGGGCGACGGGCGTGCCGGCAAGTTCGGTCACCGTCTTGACCGCGTCCGGGCTGGACGGGCAGGCGAGCAGCGGCTCCAGCTCGCTGAGGTTGATCTCGACGACCTCGTCATACGTCGCGTCGGCGTCGGGACCCAGCTCGCGGTAGGCGTCTTCGCGGCCCTGAGCCTTGAGGAACGCCTGCGTTGCCGCGTCGCTGGGGAACACCGAGGTGGTGGCGCCTAACTCGGCGCCCATGTTGGTGATGGTCGCGCGCTCGGGCACGCTCAACGTGCCGACGCCCTCGCCGCAGTACTCCATGATCTTCCCGACGCCGCCCTTGACCGTCAGGCGACGCAGGACCTCGAGGATGACGTCCTTTGCGGCAACCCACGGCTGGAGCTGCCCGGAGAGCTTGATGCCCACTACCTTGGGCGTGTTGAGGAAGAACGGCTGCCCAGCCATGGCGCAGGCTACATCCAGCCCGCCGGCGCCAATTGCCAGGGCGCCGATGCCGCCCGCGGTAGGTGTGTGGCTGTCCGACCCAAGCTGCGTGGCGCCCGGCGCGGCGAAGCGCTCCAGATGCACCTGATGGCAGATGCCGTTCCCCGGGCGCGAGAAGTGGATGCCGTACTTCGCGGCGACGCCCTGGAGGTAGCGGTGGTCGTCGGCATTCTCGAACCCGGTCTGCAGCATGTTGTGGTCGACATAGCTCACGGAGAGCTTGGTCTTCACCCGCGGCAGCCCCATGGCTTCGAACTGGAGGTACGCCATGGTCCCGGTGGCGTCCTGCGTCAGGGTCTGGTCGATGCGGATCCCGATCTCTTCTCCCGGGGTGAGCGAACCTTCGACGAGGTGCTCTGAGAGGATTCTCTGGACAAGGTTTTGGCCCATGGTGGGTGTCCCCTTTCTGATGTGGAGTCGTGGTTGTGGTCGGTCGTTCCGGCGCCCTGATTCTACTGCGGGCGCAGTGACGGGTCAAGGAATGGTGTGGGAGACGGAGGAGAGCGGCGGCCGATCCGAGCCGCGACCGTGAGGGAGCCCGTGACACGCTGACGTGGTGCGCGACTCCGACGGCTCACGCGCTCCCTGACACCGTCGCGGCTCGGATTGGCTACGCGCCCCCGGGCCCTGGGCGAGTTCCCGCCGCAGTCCCCGTCAGCCAAGCTCTTCAATGATGTCCCGCAGCCGAGCGGCTTCCTCGTATCGCTCGGCGCGCACTGCATTGCGGAGCTGGATGTCCAGCCGGTCCCGCTCGCTAAGCGGCGCTCCCGACTCGATCTGCTTCCGCAGCTCTTGCAGGAAGTGGAACTCAGGCGTTCGGGTGGCAAGCTCGGGGCGCCCGTACTTGGCCAGGAGCTTCCGGAGAGCGCCTTCGCCCTCTTCCACATGCCGCAGTGCGGGGATCGGCCCGCGCTCATGCAGAACACGCATTGCCCGCGCCTGAGTCAGGTGGCTGATCACGTACGCCCGATGCTGCTCGGAGGAGACCCAATCCTGGCGGTCTTCCGCGTACTCCTCCAGCAGGTCGATGATGCGGAGGTTGTGTTCGGCGTCGCTTTCGGCCTGCTGGAACTCGCCGATCTGCAGGCAGCAGAGCCGGCGGTGGAAGTAGAGCATCGACTCATGGTGCAACGCGCCGCAGTCGCCGCTGTCCAGGGAGAACTCCTCGTCGCTGAAGCGGTGCCGCTCCAGGGCATCTTCGAAGAGTTCGAGCAGAGAGTCGTACCCATAGGGGCGTTGGCCGTCGGGGCGCCCGGTCAGCTCCATCTGCAAAATGCCCATCTCCAGGCGCATCTGGATTTTGGGCGTTCCGTCGGCGCCGACGATCTTGCGGGCTGTCACCCGCTCGTCTTCGTTGTAGGGCCAGGCATCGAGAGAGGGTCTGAGGTCCTTGCTCATGAGGTACACCGCGAGTCGGCAGGTTCGCCGGTCTCTGTTGATCACCTACATTCTACGCAAGGGAGAGCCCCGTCGCCAACTCGCGCGCCGACTGCGAGCGGCGGAAGCGGTGCAGCGCCACTCGCTCGGCGTCGGTCTTCGCCTCCCGCGTGAACAGCTCCTTCTCCAGCGCGGACCGCAGGGTCTCCTGCAGCGTGCCCAGCCAGGCCCGGGAGAGCACCTCTTCGTAGTGCTGTGCCGCATCGGGCAATGCCTCGAGGGGGTCGGCTCGCCCCTCCGCGTCCGCCTTCTGGCCGTCCAGCGGCTTGGGCTCGTAGCTCTCGTGGGCCAGGAAGTTGCGGATTCGGTTGGCGGAGGACTTCAGGAGATACGCCTCGTCCTGGATCCCGGTCTGCAGCAGCTCCCAGACCCGCAGGCGGCCCTCCGAGTAGGCGTCTTCGACCAAAGACGGGGAGAATCGGCAGAGCCGTTGTGCCTGGCGGCGGACGTACGGGGAGAGTTCGATGAGCATGACCAGCCTCCTATGGTTCCCGCAGGCACCGTGGCACCACGGGTGGGCATTCGCACTGCCACAGGCGGGTTCCGCCGGTGGGTTTGCGGGCAGGAGCGTCGGGCCCAATCCCTTGTGGCACGCCTGGCGTGCTCAGCATCTCCTGCGCTCGTCATAGGTCCCAGAACGACAAACGCCTCCGCGGGCGGCGGAGGCGTCCAAACAACGCATTCGCTCATCCTCGCGGAGATCCGTCTCGTGGGTGTAGCACCTTTCCGGAGCGTTGGCTCCGGGAGGTTGCCGTGCACCTCGCCACGCCGATTAGTACACTCGCGATGAGACCTAAGCGCCGGTTCATTACCGACACGCACAGTGTACCATCGCGCCGACGGCTCGTCAAGCGGCCGAGGCGCCGTGTTGACGGGTGCGCTCGGCACTCCTACAATGGCGACAGAGCTTGCCAGACCCCGCAGACTGGACCACCGCACCTATGCACACGCCCCCCAACCTCCACACGATGGCGATCCACGCGGGCCAGGAACCGGAACCTGGCACCGGCGCCACGGCGACCCCGATCTACCAGACAGCATCCTTCGCCTTCCGCGACGCAAAGCACGCCGAGGACGCCTTCGCAGACGGCCGGGACCAGTACGTCTACACCCGCTGGGGCAACCCGACAACAGCGGCCTTCGAGCAGAAACTCGCCGCGCTGGAAGGGGCCGAAGCAGCGCTGGCCACGGCCTCCGGCATGGCAGCCGTGTCCACCGCTGTTCTCTCCCAGGTCAAGCACGGCGATCACGCCATCTGCGCCCGAAATGTCTACTCCGCGTCGTTCACGCTGTTCTACCGCCGGCTCCCGACCATGGGCGTGGAGGTCTCGCTGGTGGACGGCACCGACGCGGCGGCGTTCGCTGCCGCCGTGCGCCCCAACACGAGACTGATCTACGCGGAGACACCGGGCAACCCAACGCTCCAGCTAACGGATCTGACCGCAGTCGGCGAGTTGGCGCACCGGGCGGGCGCGGTGCTGCTGGTGGACAACACCTTCGCCACACCGCTCAACCAGCGGCCGTTGGCCTTCGGCGCGACTGCCGTCCTCCACAGCACGACCAAGTACCTGGGGGGGCATGGCGACTTGATCGGCGGGGCCATTGCCGGTTCGCACGCGTTTGTCGACTCGCTGTGGTCAACGCAGATCGAACTGGGCGGCACGCCGAGCCCGTTCAACGCATTCCTGGGCTTGCGGGGCATGCAGACGTTCCCGCTCCGCATGGAGCGGCACAACCGCAACGCCCAATTGGTCGCGGAGGCTCTGGAGGCTACCCCCGAAGTTGCGTGGGTGGCCTACCCGGGACTGCCGAGCCACCCCCAGCACGAACTCGCTGCTCGACAGATGACGGGGTTCGGCGGGATGGTCTGTTTCGAACTCGCCGGCGGTCTGGACGCCGGCCGCAAACTGATCGACGGCGTCCAGCTCTGCACCCGGGCTGTCAGCCTCGGCGACGTGAAGACGCTGCTCTGCCATCCCGCTTCCTCGACCCATTTCCACGTTCCGGAGTCGGCCCGCCGGGAAGCCGGCATCACGGACGGTCTCGTGCGGCTGTCTGTCGGCCTGGAAGACCCGGAGGACATTCTCGCCGACCTTCGGCAAGCGCTGTTACGCAGGCGGTGACTCAGTACCCCCTTGCACTCCATTCCTCGTCTCGGGAAAGCGGAACTTCCCGCCGGACGAAGCGTCGAGACCAGGACCGCCGCGTCACAACTCGTAGGTACAGAGCGCCCTGCCTTCACTGGTGCGGGGCACTTGCCGGCGTAGCGCGGCGAAGATAAGCTGTTGGAACGCGTTGGCCGGTCGTTCGCGCCAGTCGCTGCCGTTGGTCAGCTCCGCTGACTCGAAAGAAGGACGTACAGATGTGTTACTCCAGAGGCTCCCTCCGCGGGGGGCTCTTGCTTAGCTGCTTGGCCGGCATCATCGCGGCTTCCGGGTGCGTGGCCGCGGGCGAGCTGGAAGTGGGCAACAAGATCCCGCCGCTCTTTATCAAAGCGCTTTCGGGGAAGACCGCAAACCTGAAGTCACTGTGCAGTCCGGGCGAGGCAGTTGTCCTGACGTTTTGGCGCAAGTTCCTTCCGGTCACCGGCGCTCACCTCCCCGCTATGGAGAAGCTCAACACTAAGTACTCGCCCAAAGTCACCCTGGTGGGCTTCGCGTTGGACATTGAGACGAAGGAAGAGCTGGACGCCTATTTTCAGCGCCTCAAGCCAGCGCCCACCTTTGAGACGTGCGGGAGCGCCGTGAGCAAACAAGTCGCGGCGAAGTTCGGCGTGCAGTCGCATCCCACCGTGTGTGTTGTCAACCCGGAGGGAGTGATCACGTACGTGGAGACAGGGTTCGGGGCGAAGACGGCCGGTGAGATTGACGAGGCGATCAAGAAGGTACTGGCCGGCAAGTAGGCGCGTGCTCTCAGGGGCTGTCCGGTCGCCGGTTCCCCGGTTTCTCTACAGGCCTTGGAGCGGCTTGGGGCGGCCGCATGGCGGCATGGTTGCAGGTGCGGGCTGACTGCCCGCATGCATTCGGAGGAGCGGCTTGATCACTCGCGTCATCATTGAGCAGTTCTACGAGAACTTCGAGGAGGCCACCGTCGGCCAATGGCTGAAGGCGGAGGGAGACCGGGTCGAGAACGAAGAGCCTCTGGTCGAGCTGATCACCGACAAGGCGACGTTCGAGTACGAATCTCCCGGCGCCGGCGTACTGCGTCGCCTCGTCGCCCAGGAGAAGAGCGCGGTGCCGGTGGGCTATGTCATCGGCGTGCTCGGGGAACCGGACGACGCACTGCCCGACGTCGACCAGGAGAACTCGGAGCTGCTCGCCAAGAAGCAGGCCGAGCAGCAACTCGAAGCCAACGCTGTCGGCGCGACGCCCCTGATCCGCAAGGCGCGTGCGGGCCGAGGCGTCCGAGCCACCCCGAAGGCCCGCGCGCGGGCACGCGAAGCAGGAGTAGACCTCGAAGAGATCGCTCAGACTTCGGACGCGAAGATGCTCTCGGAAGAGGACGTGGAGCGGTTCCTCGTCCAGCGCCAGCAGCAAGGGCAGCCATGCTGATCCACGGCATCGGGACAGACATTGTGGAGATCGACCGGGTGGCGGCACTCATCGCCAAGTGGGATGAACGGTTCTTGGGGAAAGTGTTCTTCCAGGACGAGATCGACTACTGCCGCAGTCGCCGCAGCTTTGCCCAGCACTTCGCCGCGCGGATTGCCGCCAAAGAGGCCGCCAGCAAAGCCTTAGGCACAGGGTGGCGAAACGGAGTGCACTGGAAGACTGTCCAAATTGCCCGTCAGCCCGGCGCACGCCCGACCATCCAGTTGCACGGTCGCGCAAAGGAGCTTGCGGAGCAGTGGGGAGTCGGCGCCATTCACCTCACGATGTCCCACAGCAACAGCCACGCGATCGCTGACGTCCTCATGGAGAGGGCGGCCTGAAGTCTCGCCGCACTAGCGCCCCGTCGCCGCACGCCCCAGTCTGAGGCTCGACCCCGTCACCCAGGTACTCCGCCCCATGATTCTCGACGGAAAATCCGCTCTCGTCACTGGCAGCTCCCGCGGCATCGGGAAGGCCATCGCGCTTGCGCTGGCGGACGCTGGGGCTGACGTGCTCGTCAACTACCGCGCGCGCGATGCCGAGGCAAACTCTGTGGTGACGGAGATCGAGAGCAAGGGGCGTCGCGCCATCTGCGTGCAGGCAGACGTGGGCGTCGCCACCGACGTGGACCGAATGGTGCAGGCAGCGCTGGAGGCGTTTGGCAAGATCGACGTGCTGGTCAACAACGCCGGCATCGTGCGCGACAAGTTCCTGGCATTCATGTCCGAAGCAGACTGGGACGAGGTCCTCGACACGAACCTGAAAGGGGCCTTCTTCTGCACCAAAGCGGTCAGCAAGCAGATGGTCCGGCAGAAGAGCGGGAAGATCATCAACATCTCCTCCGCTGCCGGTCTCCTGGGCGACATGCTGCGGGTCAACTACTCCGCCGCCAAAGCCGGGATGATCGGGATGACGAAGGCCGCGGCGCGTGAGTTGGCGGCACGCGGCGTTACCGTCAACGCTTTGGCCCCGGGGTTGATCGAGACTGAGATCACCTCGGATATGAAGGACAACCGCCGGCAACAGCTCCTGAGCATGATTCCCGCCGCCCGCTTTGGGGCACCGGAGGAAGTCGCGTCCGTGGTCGTGTTCTTAGCCTCCCCCGCAGCGGATTACCTGACCGGACAGGTGCTCTCGGTGGACGGCGGATTGAGGATGTAGCGCAGTGAACAGCATTCGGCAGCGGTTGCAGGGCAAGCTACGCGGACGGGCGATCTGCTGGTTGACCGCCCTACTGGCGGCACTGGTGTGCGCAAGTTTGGGCGGCAGCCACTGGCTGAGGGCGCAGGAAGAGGACGGACAGGGCGCGGTCGCCCCGAACTCCGCAAAGGCGGAAACAGAGACCGCCAAGAAGCTGAAAGACCTCACCGCGGCCACCAACGACTACCTGTCCAACACCGACCCCAAGTCCGCCACCTACCAGATCAATGGGCCGTTCCTCCTTCTCCGACTCGAGAAGGCTCGGATGCTGGCGGCAAGGAGTTCGTCCTACTATTACAGCTCCGCGCGAGTCGAGGACGAGTTGAAGGTCGTCCAACAGGCGCTCGACTTGAGCAAGCGCGGCACCCCGATCTACGAAGGCATGACGGGGCTCCAGGAGCGGGCATACGTCTCCGCCGCCGACCGCTCCCCGCAACCCTACTGGGTGAACGTGCCCAAAGCCTACACCAGAGACAAGCAGTGGCCGCTGGTTGTCTTCCTGCACGGCTACGATCCGTCCATTGACAAGGTCAACGCCTGGCTGCCCTCCCGCGACGTGCTGCAGGTGTTCGAGGATCGTGGCTACGTGCTGCTGATTCCCTACGGTCGCCGCAACACCGACTTCGTGAGCATCGGCGAGGTGGACACGTTGAAGGCGACCGCGGAGTGCCGCAAGGTGTTCAACATCGACCCCGACCGGGTCTACCTGGCGGGCGTCTCCATGGGCGGGTACGGAGTTTACGCGGTCGGGATGCACTACCCGGACCTCTTCGCAGCCATCGCTCCCGCTTGCGGACGAACGGACCACTACTTCTGGCAGAAGCTCAAGCGGGACAAAGTCGCGGGCTTCAAGCGGCCTCTGATCGATGCCGACAACCCCCTCGACCTGGTCGAAAACCTGCGCAACGTGCCGACGCACCTACAGCAGGGCCAGCACGATACTCTGGTGGACCCCGAAAACTCGCACCGCATCCTGAAGGAGTTCGAGAAGCGCGGCTTCAAGGCGAAGTACGAGGAGATCCCCGGGGAAGACCACTGGATCTACTTCAAGACCGACTGCTACGTACGGATGCTGGACTGGTTCGACAAGTTCCGCCGCGACCCTGTACCCAAGGTAGTCACGTACACCACGTACCTGCCCAAGTACCGGCGCGCCTACTGGGTAGCTCTGGACGAGTTCATCAAGTGGGGGCAGCGCACCACCGTTCGCGCCGAAGCCGCTGAGGGCAACGCCCTCGAGATCACCACGCAAAACGTGGCCGCCCTCACGGTGACTTTCGCCCCCGGTTTGCTGGACTACACGCGCGACGTGTTCGTCAAAGTCAATGGCAAGCAGGCGTTCGCAGGCAAGCCGAAGGCCGGCGACCATCTCGCCATTCGCGTCGGCACTCCCGACGAAGGCGACGTGCCCAACGGCGCAGTCCCCAAGTCGTGGCGGCTCTCCGGGCCCGTCAGAGAGGCGTACAACGAGGCGTTCACCTTCGTCTACGGGACGAGTGGTGACGACACCGCGGACACAGACCTGCTGGACCAGGCGAAACGTGCCGCCCGCGAGTGGCAGCAGTTCGCAGACGGCATTCCCGAGGTGAAGCCCGACACCGCCGTGACCGACGCCGACCTCAAAGGCCGGAACCTCGTGCTCTTCGGCGATGAGGGCACCAACTCCCTGGTAGGGCAGATGCGCGACAAACTGCCGTTTCGACTGGAGAATGGAACTGTGTGCCTCGGGGACCGCACCTATGACTACAAGGCAGACCGGCTTGGCTTCATGCTCTGCTACCCGAATCCCCTGGCTGTGAACCGACTTGCCGTGTTCTGCACCGGCCGGTTCTGGGGCGACGCGCTACCAATCAACCACAAGTTTGACCTCCTGCCGGATTTCATCGTCTATAGCAGCGAAGTCGACGCCAGCGACAAGACCAATCGGTTCTTGTGTGCTGGCTTCTTCGACAAGGACTGGCGCTTCGACCCGGACGCCGTATGGCTGGCCTCGGCCAACGGAAAGACCGACGCTGGCGCCCACGAAGGGGACGCACGGCCGGACAAGACGACGGGAGTCAGCGTCCGCCTGCTGGAACGGAAAAGCTGATGCGACAGGTAGCAATCACCGGTGTTGGCATCGTTTCTTGCCTCGGCGACAGCGTCGACACCTTCTGGCGCGCGCTGTGCGCAGGCGAGTGCGGGCTCCGCCCCATCACCAAGCTCGACACCACCGGCTTGCGGAACGAGAATGCCGGGGAGGTGCAGGAGTTCGCACTGAGCGAGCACTTGCCCGCAGACGCTGCAGCAGGAGCCTTTGGGGATCTCGACGAGGCGTCGCAGTATGCCCTCGCCGCCGCCTGGGACGCTTGGACTGACGCCGGTTTAACCGCAACTCCGCCAGACCCGGACCGCGTCGGAGTCGCCTTCTCCACCAACTTCGGCGGCGCCGAGTCCTGGGAAGTCTACTGCGCCGACCTCGCCGGGGGCGACGCGGACCCGGCTCTGTTCAGTAGCTTCGCCTTCAACGACGCGGCTGATCACACGGCACGGCTGCTGCGCGCCGGGGGACCGAAGCTGACGCTCTCCAACTCGTGCTCTTCCGGCGCAACCGCAATGGGGACCGCGTTCGACCTGTGTCGCGCGGGGCGAGCCGACGTCGTGGTGACAGGCGGCCACGACAGCCTGGGGCTTTCGAGCCTGGCCGGACTGAGCATCCTGCGGACCATCTCTCCCGACACGTGCCGCCCGTTTGACAAGAACCGAAGCGGAACAGTCTTCGCTGAAGGGGCGGGGATGCTCGTGTTGGAGGACCTCGAACACGCGCTGCGCCGCGGCGCGAGGATCTACGGACTCATGCTTGGGTACGGCGTCAACAACAACGCCTATCACTTGACGGCCCCCGACAAGGGGGGCGCCGGCATGGTCTCGGTGCTTCGGATGGCGCTGGTCAGCGCGCAGGTTGCACCAACCGAGGTCGACTATGTGAACGCCCACGCCACCGGCACGCAATACCATGACGTGGCAGAGATGCAAGCCGTCAAGGAGATCCTGGGGCAACGCGCGTACGAAATCCCGATGACTTCCATCAAGGGCGCCACCGGCCACGGCATGGCCGCCGCCGGAGCTATGGAGGCGATTGCCACGCTGCTGACGATGCGCGACGGAATTGTGCCGCCCACCATCCACTACGAGACGCCCGACCCCGAGTGCGATCTGGACTGCGTCCCCAACGAGGCGCGGGCGCAGCACATTGCGACGGCGGTCTCCATCTCTGCAGGCATCGGGGGCAACAACTCGGCAGTTGTGCTGCGGAAGTCACTGGGTGGAGGTGAGGCATGATCGCCGAACCGCAGGTCGTCCTCACCGGCGTCGGTCCCGTAAGCGCAGCAGGCATCGGGCGAGACGAGTTCCTTCGCGGCGTTCGTTCCGGTGAGGACTTCGTTGCTCCCGTTTCCTTGTTCCCGACCGACGGTCTCCCCTGCTCCGCCGCCGTTGAGGTCAAGGGTCTCAACCTGGGTGAGCACTTGGCGTCGGAGAAGACGTACCTCGACCGGTGCTCGGAGTTCGCCCTTGCCTCCGCCAGCCTGGCGTTGCGGGACGCCGGTCTCACCCTCACCGACGACAATCGCCACCGAGTCGGCGTCTGTCTCGGCAGCGCATACGGTTGCCTGGGGACGATGCGGACGTTCTATGAGCGTTTGCTCACAAAGGGCGCGAAGTTCGCGAACTCGCTGCTGTTCAGTCACTCCTACGTGAACACCCCCATCAGCCTCGTGGCCATCGAGTTCGGCATCCAGGGATTCCACTGCGCGTACACCAACGGGCTGACCTCCGGGCTGACCGCCATTGCCCATGCGTGCGACGTTCTCCGCAGCGGTCAAGCCGAGGTGCTCCTTGCCGGTGGCACCGACGCCCTCTGCGAGACGCTGTTCCGCGCTCTCTGCGATGCCGGGACGCTGGCACCCGACGGGAGCGCCGAAGGGTGGCGGCTCGGCGAAGGCTCCGGAGTGCTTGTGTTGGAGACCGCGGAACACGCCCGGGCGCGCGGAGCCCGCGTGCTCGCGACGTTTGCAGGCTGCGGGATGGCGAATGACCTCGAGTTCAATGGCGACGGCGTGAGACGCGCGATGCAGCAGGCGCTCGCCGGCGCCGGAATCTCGGCCGCCGAGGTGGACAGCCTCTACCTCAGTGCCAACGGAACTGGCGTTAGTGATGGAGCCGAACGCCGCGCGGTGGACGAACTGTTCGGCGAGCTGGCACCAAACTGCCACGCCCTGAAGCAGCGGCTCGGCGAGCCGCTGGCTGCAGGGGGACCGCTCTGCGCGATTGCAGCGCTCGGAGAGACCGAGAGCGGCTCGGCCGCGCTGATCAACTCGGTCGACCGCGGTGGCGGCTGCGTTTCGCTGGCCCTCCGGCGTGGCGAGGGGGCGGCTGCCACCTCATGAGCCTGACGACCCAGCAGCTCGTGGACTGCTACCGCTCGATGCTCCTCATCCGCGAGTTCGAGGACCGCGTGGATGCCCTGTTCAGTCAAGGCGTCATCCGCGGCACCTCTCACCTCTACGCCGGACAGGAAGCCATTGCCGTCGGCACCTGCGCCGCGCTGCGCCCGGCCGATCTCATCAGCAGCACCCACCGCGGGCACGGGCACTTCCTTGCGAAGGGCGGCGACCCAAAGCTCATCATGGCCGAGTTGTTCGGCAAAGTAACAGGCTATGCCGGCGGCCGCGGGGGAAGTCAACACGTGGCGTGCTTCGAGCTGGGATTCCTCGGCTCCAACGGCATCACCGGCGGTCTGATCCCCGTTGCCACGGGCGCCGCGCTGGCCATCAAGCAGCAGGGACGCAGCGAAGTCGTCGGCTGCTTCTTCGGCGAAGGCGCCTCGAATCAGGGAACGTTCCATGAGGCAATCAACATGGGCGCGATCTGGAAGTTGCCCGTGATCTACCTCTGCGAGAACAACCTGTACGCCATGTTCACTCCGGCCGAACAGACGATTCCAGTCGCGAGTGTGGCGGACCGCGCCGCAGCCTATGGCATTCCCGGTGTCGTCGTGGACGGCAATGACCTGTTCGCCGTCTACGACGCCGTCGGCACCGCAGCGGTCCGCGCCCGCGCCGGCGAGGGACCAACGCTCCTGGAGGCAAAGACGTACCGGTTCTACGGACACTCCAAGTCCGACAAGCGGGAGTACCGAACCACCGACGAAGAGGCCCACTGGCACGCGCGGGACCCGATCCCGCGCCTTGCGGAGCACTTGCTGACTCACGGCGTCAGCCAGCCCCAACTCGACCAGCTCCGCGAGGAGATGAAACGCCTCATCGACGAGTCCGTTGACTTCGCCGACCAGTCTCCCGAGCCCGAAGGTGCCACCGCCGCGGCCGGTCTGTTCGCCTGAGCCTGCCCGACCAAGTTACGCAGTCGCCGAGCCACCCCTGCCTCCAATCACCCGCCATGGCTGAACTCTACTACTCCTGGGCAATCCGCGACGCGTTAGCCGAAGAAATGGCGCGCGACGAACGCGTGTTCTGCCTGGGCGAAGACATCGAGACGTACGGCGGCGCCTTCCGCACCACCGCCGGTCTATCGGAACGCTTCCCGACTCGCGTGATGAACACGCCCATCTCCGAGAACTCCATCGTCGGCGTAGCCACAGGCGCCGCCCTGCTGGGACAGCGGCCCGTGGTCGAGATCATGTTCATGGACTTCCTCACCCTTGCCATGGACCAGATTCTCAACCACGCCACCAAATTCCACTACGTCTACGGAGAGCAGGCGAAGGTCCCGTTGGTGATCCGCACCCCCGCCGGCGGCGGTCGGTGCTACGGACCGACGCACTCGCAGAGCCTCGAGTCCATGTTCCTGAGCGTGCCCGGGCTCAAGATCGCCGCGCCGGCAACGCCGGCCGACGCCAAGGGCATGCTGAAATCCGCCATCCGCGATGACAACCCGGTCCTGTTCATCGAGGGAAAACTGCTCTACAACCGAAAGCGCGAAGTCCCCGACGAGGAGTACCTCGTTCCGCTCGGCAAAGCGCGCGTCGTCCGCGAGGGAGGCGACCTCACGCTCGTCGCCTACTCCCGGATGGTCGAGGAATGCGAGAAGGCGTGCGACGCTCTGGAGCAGGCCGGCGCCTCCGTCGAACTGATCGACCTGAGGAGCTTGGCGCCACTGGATCTCGATACGGTTCTCACCTCCCTGGAGAAGACCGGGCGGGTCGTCCTCGTTGAAGAGGGGCCGAAGACCGGCGGCGTCTGCGCCGAGATCTCGGCACAGTTGTCGGAGCAGGCATTCGACCTGCTCGAAGCGCCCCTCACCCGCGTCGCCGCTTTGGATATCCCAATTCCCAACGCCAACTCCCTCGAGCAAGCGACATTGCCCAACGCCGCCAAGATCGCCGCGGCCGCGCGCCACTTGCTGGAGGAGTACTGACACACCCGGTACGTCCGCGCGCACCGAGGGCTCGTGCCAACAGCCCCTGCTGACAGCCCCGCCATGTTGAACACCGGTCTCGTCTCGATCATCGTCCTCAACCACAACAAGGCCGCCTACTCAGCGGCGTGCCTGGATAGCTTGCTGTACTCCACCTACTCGCCGCTGGAGGTCATTGCCGTCGACAACGGCTCTGCAGACGCGACACCCACCGTGCTCCAGGAGTTCCGGGAAAAGGCGCAGCAGCGGGGCATCCACTGCGAGCTGCTCACCAACGATTCCAATGTGGGCGCCATTGTCGGCCGTAACCAGGCTCTAGAGCGAGCGACCGGCGAGTACCTCGCGTTCGTCGACAACGACGTGCTCGTGCGCGACCGCGACTGGCTGGAGAAGCTGCGGAGCGCACTGGAGGCGGACCCGCAGACCGGCATCGTCAGCGCCAAGCTGTTGTTCCCGTGGCCACCACACGCTCTCGAATTCGCCGGGTGCGCCGTCACCCCCAACGGTCGCATCCAGTACCTGGGCCGTGGTGAGGCGGGCGACGCCCCCGAGCACAACGAGCAGAAGGAAGTGCAGTGCGTTATCAGTGCCTGCCTCATGTTCCGGCGCGCCCTGGTCGAGGAGATCGGCATGCTGGACGAGGTGTTCAGCCCGGTGCAATACGAGGACCTGGACTTCTGCTACCGGGCTCGGGCTGCCGGGTACCGAGTTCTGTACGTCCCCTCGGCGGCGATGTACCACTACGAGCACACCACTACCAGCCGCTCCGTTGACCTCAACTTTCAGTACGTTACGATTAGAAACGGCATGACGTTCAAGAAGCGGTGGCAGCACGTGTTCGCTTCCGAGGGCGGCCCGACCGACGAGGAAGCAAAGTGGCGCGACCTGCCCCGGAAAACCATCGAGCAGTGCCCGCCGCCGGTTCCGCAGTAGCCCGGCTTGCTGCGTCGGGCCACTACGGCTCGGGCGCCCAGCAAGGCGGGCGCGTCTTGTTCGAGAACGTTATGGACTGTGGAGGAGGAAGTGGCACGCATGGCAAGCGATGAACTGAAACCCAAACTGAAAGCAATGATCGTCGAGCGCCTGTTCCTCAACGTGGCGCCGGAAGACATCAAGGACGATGAGTCGTTGATGGACACGTACAACATCGACTCAGTTGCCCTGTTCGAGGTGGTCGTGGGGCTTGAGGAGGACTTCGGCGTCTCCATGGAAGACGACGAGTTCAGCCTCGACCTGTTTGAGAATGTCAATTCCGTCGCGGAGTTTGTCGAGAAGAAGCTTGCGGGAGGCGATTGAGCGGCGCTCCTCGGCCGCCCCACCGGTAGCCTCATGCGCGTCCTCTACCTCAACCACGTTTCCCAGGTGGGCGGCGCGGAGACGAGCCTGCTCTCGATGGTAGCGGGCGCGCGCGGCGCGGGCGTCGATTCGCGCGTTGTCCTCCCGGGGCCGGGTCCTCTGGCCGACAGGCTCCAAGCGCTGGGAGTGCCGGTTGACCGGGCGCCGCTCTACCGCGTCCACCGAACGAAGAACCCGCTTCGGCTGGCACGCCTGGGCCTAACCCTCGAACGCGTCGCCCATCGGCTGGAGGGTCTGTCTCGGCGCAATGAGGTCGACGTAGTCCACTCCAACAGTACCACCGCACACCTCTTCGCCGCCTACGCCCGTCCCCGCCTCGGCGCACCCCTGGTGTGGCACGTTCGCGATCTCGTGTCGCTGGGGCGCTGGGCACCGTGGCTTTCCACCCAAGCGCGAGCGATCCTCGCGATCTCGCAGGCGGCAGCGGACAAACTCGTCGAAGAGGGCACTGAGAGCGAGAAGATCGCCGTCATCCACCCGGGCGTTGCGGCTCCCGAGACGCACAACCGACGCGCGGAAATCCGCGCGGAATGGGGGTGCACTGACGAACAGGTAGTCTTCGGGATGGCCGGGCAGATTGTGCCGTGGAAGGGTCATCGCGACTTCCTCAACGCGGCGACGATCGTGGCCAACAAGTTTGACGAGGCTCGCTTCGCCCTGGTGGGAGACGACCTGTTCGGGGACCATCCGGACCTCTGCACCGAAGTGCGGGCCAGGGCAGCCGCGCCGCCTTTGGCGGGCCGAGCAATCGTCACCGGGCACCGGGAAGACATCGGCGACGTGCTGGACGCCGTAGACTGCCTTGTGCTCCCCTCCCATGGCGAGCCCTTCGGTCGGGTGCTCGTGGAGGCGATGCTGCTGGGGAAACCGGTCGTCGCGACCGGTGCTGGCGGCCCGAGAGAGATCGTCGAGCAGGGCGCCACCGGTCTGCTCGTCCCCCAGCAAGATCCCGCAGCGCTGGCCGCGGCGATGCTGGAGGTCGCCCGGAACCGCGCGGACGCAGCGCGGATGGGCGCAGGGGGGCGCCGCCGCGCTCGCCTCCTTTTCAGCGTGGAACGGAACGTCGAGAAAACGGTCGAAGTGTACCGCGACCTTCTCGGCTGAGCGGCGCCCGGCAGTCGACACGTATACCCGCGAAGGTTGGGAACACACCGAAGTCCCGGTGCGACTTCGGCTCCGTCTGGGAGAATACCCTCTGT
>PEVN01000553.1:0-6388 GCA_002779825.1 Armatimonadetes bacterium CG06_land_8_20_14_3_00_66_21
TGCTCCAGCGGCTCTCCAAGCTGGGCTACGTGCGAGCCATTCGGGGCCCGAAGGGCGGGTTCTTCCTTGCGAAGCCAGCGGAGGAGATCACGCTCCTTGAGATCCACGAGGCGATCGACGGTCCCATGGGCGTTTCGGTGTGCCTCTTCGGGCAGCCCGTGTGTCGCGGCGAGAACTGCGTTCTGGGAGGGTTGCTTCACGCTGTCGGCAACCAAGTGAGGGACTACCTGACCAACACGCGCGTGTCCGACCTGGCGCCGGTGTTCGTGGAGAAGCAGCGGCTCAAGGAGACCGCAGCCGTCTGCTGAGTTCCGGCGAGCGCGAGTCGGCGGTGCGGCAACCACCTCGACCAGCGGAGACAGCACCCGGAATCCGAGATCCGGAGTCCGAAATCAGAACCCCGCCACCCGCGGCGGCATCGGGTCCATGGTGAAGACGCTGGCGTCGAAGCAGCGCTTCAGCATGTCCATCCGGAGCTCGGCGCAGTCGGGTCTTCCCCAGAGGTTGTCGAACTCGTCCGGGTCAGTTTGCAGGTCGTACAGCTCGCCTTCGTCCCGCCCGTGGTAGACGACTACCTTGTAGCGCTCCTCGCGGAGCATCGTGCCGTGGGCGGAGTGGTTGTGCCCAGGCATGGCGTTGTAGTACTCGCAGTAGACGTGGTCGCGGTGCCGGCTTGGGTCGGCGGCTTCAGTGCAGATCGGGAAGAGGGACTTCCCTTGCACTCGCTCAGGCGTCTCCATGCCAACCGCGTCGAGAAGGGTCGGCACGAGGTCGGTCAGTTCCACTAACGCCTCGGAGCGCAGTCCGGCTGGGAAGTGACCGGGCCACGACAGGATCAGCGGGACGCGCACAGAGCAGTCGTAAAAGTGCGGTCCCTTGAGCATGATCCCGTGGTCGCCCAACAGTTCGCCGTGGTCGCTGTGGAACAGAATCAGCGTGTTCTCTCGCTGACCGGTGCGCTCCAACGCGGCCAGTATTCCGCCGAGCTGGTCGTCGATCAGCTCGACCATGGCGTAGTAGGCGGCGACGAGTTCGCGCTGTTCGCGCTCCGTCATGTTGCGGGTGCTCGGCCCGCCGCCGCCGTAAGCGCCCTCGCGGTCCACGCGCTGGAATGTCGGCTTGCTGTCCAGTTCCCCCGGCCGGTACTTCGGCAGCGGCATGGCGTCAATGTCCATCCGGTCGAGGTACTCCTGCGGCGGGTCGAACGGATGGTGCGGGTCGAACGGGTTGACGCTCATCAGCCACGGCCCCTCGTGCTGTTCCCGCAGGAACTCGATGGTCTTCTCGGCGCACCACGTCGTCTGGTGGTACTCGGCAGGCACGCCCGGGTACACCTGATTGCGCCCGCGCCGGTGGTACAGCTCGTCCCATTTCTTCCCCTTGGCTTCGTGCCACTTGGTATAGTCATTCTCCGGCCAGTCGGGGTTGGGGTGGTGGCTCCAGTGGAAAATGCGATAGCCATCGTCCACCCGCGGCTCGACGCGCCCTTGCGCCGCCGACAGGTGCAGCTTCCCGACGAGCCCGCAGTCGTACCCGGCGTCAGCCAGCGCCTTCGTGATCAGCGGCTCGTCGCTGGGGAAATCCTGCCCGTTCTGGCGACAGCGGGTCGTTCGCGGGTACCGGCCCGTGAGAAAGCATGCCCGGCTCGGCGTGCAGACGGGGCTCTGCGAGTACGCGCGGGTGAAGGTGACTCCTTCGGCCACGAGCCGGTCGACGTTGGGTGTACGAATGTGCGGGTTGCCCAAGGCGTGGATTGTGTCGAAGCGTTGTTGATCGGTGCAGATCCAGAGGAGGTTCGGGCGACTGGGCATCGTTGGCTGTCCCCATTCTGTGGAGGCGGTTGCGGCGGGGCAGTAGTTCGACAGGAAGGAACGCGCGCCCTGCTCTTGGGTGCGAGGGGGAGCCAACCCAGGGCTTCCGGTCACTCCCGCCCCCCCACCACCAGCACCTTGTCGGTGCGCTCTGCAGGGCGTGTCCACCTCCTCGGGTCGGGGGGCGGCAACGGCTACGGGCCGGAGAAGCTCAAGTGCTGCTCGCCTCCCGCTTGAGGGCGGCCTTCGCTTCTTGGTGGGCGACCTGGTCGGAGGACAGCAGCGCCAGGTAGTTGGCGGCGAGGCAGAGCTGGCAGAACGACGACAGCAGGTAGAAGCCCAGGTTGTAGCTGCCGGTGTAGGTCTTGATGAGGCCCAGAACGAGGGGCGGAAAGAACCCGCCGAGCCCGCCCATGGCGCCGACTAGGCCGGCGACGGTGCCGGTGTCGTTGGGGAAGTACTGCGGGACCAGCTTGAACACGGCGCCGTTGCCCGTGCCAATGAAGAACGCCACGCCCAGGGCGCCGACGGTGAAGGGGACGATGTGCTCGAAGGCCAGCCCCAGAGCCAGCGTGCCGGCACCGAGGAAGACGCCGACCAGGACCTTGGCGCCGCCGATCCTGTCGCTCAGCCACCCGCCCAGCGGCCGAGCCAACGTAGCCAGGAGGACAAACCCCGCAACGCGCATGCCGGCGTCCTCCCGGGTGAGCTGGAAGAGGTCCTGGAGCAGCTTCGGGAGGCCGATGCTCAGCGCGACGAACCCGCCGAAGGTCACGAAGTAGAACAGGCTGAGCAGCCAGGCGAGGGGCTGGTGGACGAGCACGTTCAGCATCTCGCCCAGTGGTCTGGGCATCGTCTTCACCGGGGCGTTGCGCGCGCCCAGCAGGTAGATGATCGCCCACGCCAAGGTGGCCAACGCAAAGACGCGGTAGCCCGCGCGCCACCCCCAGTGGGCGGCGATCAGGGGGACGCAGAACAGCGCGACGCTTTGACCGATGTTGCCCATGCCGTAGACACCCAAAGCCGTGCCCTGCTTCTCCGGCGAGAACCACTTTGAGCTGAACGCGATGCCGATGGAGAACGAGGTTCCCGCCATGCCGACGAGGAACCCGCCGAGCAGCATCACGCCGTAGCTGGTCGCAAAGCTCAGCAGCAGCGCTGGCGGCACGACAAACAGAAGCAGCGCGCCCATGACGAGGCGCCCGCCGTACCGGTCCGTCAGCATCCCCATCGGCAGCCGCATGATCGACCCGAGGATCACGGGGATGGCGATGAGCGTCCAAGTCTGCGTCTCGGAGAGACCCAACTCCGTCTGGAACGTCTTGGCCATCGGCGCGATCATGCCCCACACCGCAAAGGCGACGGTGAAGGACAGGGTGGAGAAGAAGAGGGCCTTGGTGGCGTCGCGGTTGTTCATGGGTGCCTCCAGTGGACTTGCGTTCGCAGTCAACTGCCGCGTGATCGCGGAGCAGCGCGATGGCGGTACGGCACTCCGCATTGCTCCACTGCGTTGCGCGACGCTACGTGCCTCACTACAAACGAGGGGAGCTATGCGCTCTCAGCCGCGCGCGTCCGTCGGTTCCAGATCACCAGTTGGTGCGGCCGCCACAGGTAGCCCCACGGAAAGGTGGCAAGGTGCACCAGCCGGGTGAACGGGAACAGCGCCACCAACACGAAGGCGTTCACGAAGTGGAACTTCACCAGGAGTGGCAGTGTCGCGATCGTCTGCATGTCCGGCCGGAAGGTGGCCAGTGACCAAAGCCACGGCGCGGCCGTCTGCGCGTACCAGGCGGCGCCCCAGCGATAGAGGAGGGCGATCAGGACGCCGCCCAATACCTGCAGCGCCAGCGCCACCAGCAAGACCCAGTCCATGACTGTGGTCACAACTGCGACCCGGCTGTTGCCGCCGCGGCGGGCCATGAGCACGACCAGGCCGAGGAGCGCCGTCAGTCCCAGAGCCAGACCCGTCAGCTCGACAACACAAAGCCGGAGCGGCTCGGACAGGAACGCCGCCCAACAGCCGGGGATCAACGCCGCGACCAAGTGGGCCGTCAGGACCAGCAGAATCGCGTAGTGCCACGGCACCGAGCCCCAGAAGAGTTGCTCCTTCTCAAGGAACTGCGACGACAGCGACGAGTAGGAGAACCGGTCGCGGAAATAGCGGTAGAGGCCCACCGAGACAGCCAACGCAACCGCGAGGTACGGGAAGGTCAGGAAGAGGAAGTTGGTCACGGTGTGTGCTCCTGAGGGAGTGGTTTGTGATCAGGCACGCAGGCGGTAGGATTCAGGTAGGTCGGACTGATCGGACGAATCGGTCGGAGGGAACAGCGCCGAAGCTCGCGCCTCGTCCTGCCCGAGGCGAGTCAGCACGACGTGCAACGCGGCAATGACTTCCCCGTAGGGGTTGTCGTCGCCGTTGAACGTCGCAGTCATCTTCTCGACGGCGGGCGCGAGGCCTTCGTCGAAGAGGGCCGCCGTCTCCTCGCCGTCGGCAGGCTCCGAGAGGAACCGCAGGATGACGGGGAGGTGGTCGGCCAACTCGCCGCCTGACGAGAAGCTCTGTTGGCGATAGAGTCCATTGAGCCGCGACAGGAACACGGCGCGCTGGTAGCTATCCCCGAACAGGTGGAAGCCGAGATAGGGATAGCACTTGGCGTGCAGCTCGAAAGTCCGGGTGTACAGCTCTTCGACGGTCGTCAGGGGCTCGCGGCGGGCGAAGTCGCGCAGGGCGCACAGCTTCGCGGCGGCTTCCGGGCAGTGGCGGCCAAGGTTGTGCGCGCACTGGTCGGTCTGCAAGGGCAGGTTCAGCGTGGGGTACTCCAGCAGCGCGGCGAACTGCTCCAAGGCGCTGCGCAGCCCTTCCGGCGGGGTCATGCGCTACCACCCCCTCTCCGGTTTGTGCCGGTACCCGATCCCGGTTTCGCCTTTGCGCGCCAGCGGGTCCTGCGTGGCCTCGACGGCTACCTCACGCGCCATCGGAGGCACAACGAAGCGCTCGGCGACTGTCGGCATCGAGGTCAACCGGTAGATGGCTTCGGCTTCGGCGGCGGTCAGGTCGGCTTCGGTGAGGGCGCGCTTCACCTCTGCCGGTTCCACATCGCCGACCCGTTGGCCACGTTGGTAAAGACGCACAGCCATGAGTCGTCGATAGACAGCGCTGACCTCGCTGAGATTGCCGGCGGCGAACAGGCGAGCCAGGTAGCTAAGCGGAACGCGCGCGCTGTCCAGCGACGAGAAGAAGTCTTCCGCCAATCTGTACGCGCCGCCGTTGCCGTTGCTGCCGCCGGTCACCGGCAGCAGCGGCGGCACGTAGAACAGCATCGGCAGCGTGCGGAACTCGGCGTGGAGCGGCAGGGCGAGCTTGTGCACTTTGACGAACTGGTAGACGGGCGACTTCTGGGCCGCCTCGAGCATCTGCTCCGGAACGCCACTGGCGCGGGCGCTTGCCAGGACAGCGGGGTCATGCGGGTCGAGGATCAAGTCGCGTTGAGTGGCGACGAGCTTGCTGTCCTCGGCCTTTGCGGCGTCGAGGATCCCGTCGGCGTCGTACAGCAGCACGCCGGTGTAGCGAATGCGGCCGATGCACGAATGGAAGCACGCCTGCGCCTGGCCGCACTCCGCCCGGGGGTAGCAGAGAATGCACTTCTCCGACTTGCCGGTGGCCCAGTTGTAGTAGACCTTCTTGTAGGGGCAGCCTGAGACGCACATGCGCCACGCCCGGCAGCGGTCCTGGCTGACCAGGACAATGCCGTCTTCGCCGCGCTTGTAGATCGCGCCCGAGGGACAGGCCGCCACGCAGCCCGGATTGAGGCAGTGGTTGCAGATGCGTGGCAGGTAAAAGAAGACCAGGCGCTCCACCTGGAAGAGCTGCTGCCGCTCTTCGTCGGTCAGCGCGCTGAGGTTGTGGTCGTTCTCCGCGTAGACCGGCGAGCCGCTGAGGTCATCGTCCCAGTTGGGGCCGGCTTCCACGTTCATCGGCTTCCCGGTGATCATGGAGATCGTGCGCGCCGTCGGCTGGTCATCGCCGGCGGGAGCATTGAAGAGGTGCTGGTAGTCGTACGTCCACGGCTCGTAGTAGTCGTCGAGGGTGGGCAGGGCGGGGTTGTGGAACAGGTTGCCCAACCCCCGGGCACGGCCTTGCAGCTTCAGCCGCAGTCCGTCCTTCCCGGCCTCTTCCCAGCCGCCGCGGTACTTCTCCTGGTCTTCCCACAGCGACGGATAGCCGGTGCCCGGCTTGGTCTCGACGTTGTTCCACCACATGTACTCCGCGCCCTTGCGGTCGGTCCAGATGTTCTTACACGAGATGCTGCACGTGTGGCACCCGACGCATTTGTCGAGATGGAAGACCATGGAGAGTTGCGCGCGGACGTTCAAAGTTAGGGCTCCTGACTGTTGGGTGGATCGCGTCAGATCAATCGGACGGATCAGTCGGATGGGTCGGACCTCTCAGAACTCCGGCCGTCCCCGCAGCTTCCGCACGAAGATGGAGGTGTCGCGGTTGACGCCGGTGGGGCCCCAGTAGTTGAAGCCGTAGGTGAACTGGCCGTAGCCGCCCATCATCAACACGGGCTTGAGGC
>PEVN01000553.1:6463-7876 GCA_002779825.1 Armatimonadetes bacterium CG06_land_8_20_14_3_00_66_21
TGACGACGGCGCGGGTGACGACCACGCCGTTGTCGTTGTAGACCTCCACCCAGTCGTTGTCCTTGATGCCGATCGTCTCGGCGTCGGCGTCGTTGATCCAGAGCGGTTCGCACCCGCGGGACAAGGTCATCATCCGGTGGTTGTCGCCGTAGGTCGAGTGGATGTGCCATTTGCCATGGGGCGTGAGGTAGTTGAGCATCAGCGCGTTGCCGCCGGGCTCGCAGTTGTTCAGGTCGCCGTATTTCTTCGGATCGGGCCTTGGCTTGTAGGTCGGCAGGTGCTCGCCGAAGGCCAAGTATCCTTCGTGATCGAGATAGTAGTGTTGCCGCCCGGTCAGCGTGCGCCACGGGACCAGGCGCTCGACGTTGAGGCAGTAGGCCGAGTAGGCTCGGCCGTTGTCCATCAAGCCGGTCCAGCACGGGCTGTTCAGCAGGCGGCGTGGCTGCGCGGCCAGGTCGCTGAAGGTGTACCGAATGGCGCGGGCGCCTTCGGCCAGATCGACTAACGGCAGACCGACATTCTCCTCTTCGTGCTTGAAGGCGCGGTAGGCGACTTCGCCGTTGGTCTCGGGCGCCATGAGCAGGATGGCGTTGGCGGCGTCCTCAACGTCTTTCAGGGAAGGCATCGGCCGGCCGTTCCACTGCTCCGTCGCCCGCGTTTCCACCATCTCGTCGTACAGGTCCTTGACCGACCAGTTGAGGCCGTGCATACCGATGCCTTGCTCGCGCACGGAGGGGCCCAGCGAGATGAACCGGTTGTAGAGATTGGCGTAGTCTCGTTCGACGACGACAAGCCCGGGCATCGTCTTGCCGGGGATTGGCTCGCACTCGCCCTTGCGCCAGTCCTGGATGGTCGGCTGGGCCATTTCGGCGGGCGTGTCATGCAGGAGCGGCACGGCCACCAGGTCCCTCACCGGTTCCGGGAAATGGTTGCGGGACAGTTCGCTGATCTTCTTCGCGAAGGACATGAAGATGTCCCAGTCGCTCTTCGACTCCCAGCAGGGCGGCACGGCGGCTTGCAGCGGGTGGATGTAGGAGTGCAGGTCGGTGGTGTTCAGGTCCGATTTCTCGTACCACGTCGCCGTCGGCAGCACGATGTCGGAGTAGAGCGCCGAGGTGTCCATCCGGAAGTTGATGTCCACCACGAGATCGAACTTGCCCTGCGGCGCCTCGGCGCGCCACTTCACGTCTTGGACGGTCCCCTCGGCCAACTCCTCGGCGTGGGCGTTGTTGTGCGTGCCGAGGTAGTGCTTCAGGAAGAACTCGTGCCCTTTGGCGCTGGACATGAGCGCATTGCCGCGCCAGATGAACCACACGCGCGGCCAGTTCTCCGGCGCATCGGGGTCGTCGACTGAGAACTCCAGATCGCCGCTCTTGAGCTGCTCGACGGCCCAGGCGGCGATCTGCTGATCGG
>PEVN01000119.1 GCA_002779825.1 Armatimonadetes bacterium CG06_land_8_20_14_3_00_66_21
CAGCTTCGAGGAGATCCACGGTGTCAACACCCGGGCGCCGCAGCTCATCGATGCGGTCCTGCCGCCGGACGACGATCTCCAGGACGAGCTGGACGGCGTGTATGAGGTGGACGCCTACAGCCACGAGGGGAACCTGGAACGGGGGCGCCGACTGATCTCGCTCTGGAATCAGGTCAACGCCAAGCGCGCTGCTCTGACCCCGCCGCAGCCCCCGCTGCTCCTGGGCAGCGCCGACCTCGCCGCCCTCCAGAGCGCGGTGGAGAACCACCCGAGCCTGCTCCAGACCGTGGCGAATGAGCGCGCGGAGCTGAGCCGGAAGCGCAGCCAGCTCAGCTCGCACACCCGCAAGGTCGACCGGGACAACAAGCGCTGGTACGCCGCGTGGCGAAGCAACTTCCCCGACGGCTCGCCCGAGCACGACGCCTTGAGCCTCGTCGACACCGAAGAAGGCGCCTCGCCCCCGACCGCCCTGGAGATCGCGGCGCTCACCCAAAGGGAGGCCTCCGTGGAGGTGACCTATCTCGCAGGCGGCGGCCGCCGCGCCACCAGCCTGACGCTGGTCTACCAGCTCGAAGGCCTCGACCCCGACTTCGCTCACCCGGCGCCAGTGACTCTCACCGGCCAAACCCTCGGCCCCTTCGCCGCCGGCCAGACGATCCACGTCAAGACCCAAGCCTCGAACTCGGCGGGGACGACGGAAGGCGCGGTGCAGAGCCTCACGCTGGCGTCGTAGCCGCAGGCGCAGGCGGGTAGTGGCCCGTGGACTCCCCGTCCGGCCGGTCTGCTGTGCCGGGCGGCGGCGGTGAAGCCCTCATGAGCTGCCGAGTGGATCGGGCGACGCCAAAGGCGGGGGACCTCTGTGGCGCAGTTAGGAGTGCACGATGACGGCGAGTATCTACTTGCCCTGCCCCCGGACCCCGGGGAGCAGCGGCCGTCCGAAATCTCGCCTCGCAGGTCGGACCTCGTTGGCGGCCCTTCTGGCGCTTCTCGCGTTCGCCCCAGTGGCCGAGTGCGAACGCACGAAGCCGGCATCCCGCGACGCGCCGGTCCGGTTGGCTCAGGAAGCTGTGGGCCGCTGGACGTTGCGCTACGTGGACCTGACCGACACCCCTCACGGCGGCACTGTGCAGGACTACGCATCGTATGAGGGCACGTGGTCTCCCACGTGGTCGCCAGACGGACGCAGACTACTGTACTGGCGGTTCGCCCAGGGCCCGCGCGATGTCTTGGAGCAGCTCGATGTCGTGACGCTGCGGACCAAGACGCTGCTGGAAGTGAGCCGCAAGCAGGGCTTCTCCGTCGCTTGCGCTCCGGATGACGGCCGCATAGCCTACGTTGTCCGTGAATCGGCGAACTATGACCAGCTTGCCGAGCTTTGGGTTAGCGACGCAAAGATGAAGGACAGAACGCTCGTCGCCCACATTCCCTTCGCCGCCATGTTGCGGTGGTCTCCGGACGGGCGTTGGCTGGCTTGGCTCCACCGTTGGCATGGCCCAGCCTCCATCCGTGCGCTCGACACACGAGCACGAGAGGAACCAGCGCCCACGGAACTGACGCGGCTATCCCCCGAGGCACCCTACCTGTATCACTTCTGTTGGGCGTCCGACGGCAAGGGCGTGTACTTTATGGACCGTCCCCTGGCTGCCACCGGGGACGATCTGTTCTATGTCGATCTCGCCTCCCACGCGCGTAGACAGGTGTGCCAAGAAAGGGTGGCTTGGGCGGTATTTGCAGCGAGAGTGACGCAGCTCTTCCCGGTTGCCTCCGAGGGGAGAGTCTACGTAGCAGCTCAGTACACGGGGTTGTGCGGACTGTTGGACCGAGATGACGGACCTGGGCCCGACATCGTCAGCGTCGACCTCAGACGTGGTGTCGTCGAGCACGTCTGTCCCACGTTCCACCGAACATCCTCACTGGCGCCCAACGGCCGGGAGGTCATTTATCTCAACCCTCAAGCTGGCACCCTTCTGTGGCTGCCGGCCCTGGACTGGAGCCGCGAGGACGCCAAGATCATACGGAAACTGGAGGAGTCGGAGCTGGCCTTGATCCGCTTCCCGAGCTTTGATCTCGATGCAGCCAAGCGAATCGGAGCCCCGACCTGGTCGCCTGACGGGAGACGAGTTCTGGTCCAGTTTGGGAACCGTTTCATAGTGCTAACGCGCGTCAACCGGTGACGGCGGTTGACGGTGAGGAGGCTCTGGCATGCCGGTGAAGATCACCCTGATTGAACCCTATCAGTACAAGAGCGAATACTGGTCATTCGAGGGAATAACCCGCGGACTCGTGCTGGCCGACGGGACCTCGCATGTCACGATCACGGCAAAGGTGACGGACAACAACGGAGACCCGGTGCCGAACGTCGTGGTCACCTTCGAGCAGAAGAAATCCGACGATCCGAACGGACCCCTCGGGACCTTCTTGGACCTCAACCAACAGCCGGCAGACACGGCGACCACAGACGCGCAAGGTGAGGCGCAGATCCTCCTCAGGGCGCCGAACGACACGAATGCCGTCGACATCGGAGTGTCCAGCCCAAGCCATGGAAGCTCGCCGGCCGACAAGGCCAACGGGTGGGAGGTCATGTTCGCCAAGTACGTGCTGGCGGACTTCACGACCGACGACAAAGCTCAAGGGAATCCCAACGGGGATGGTTTCATCCTGTACTACACCGAGAACGGCCGCGACCGGCGCACACAGACAACGCCTACCGCACCAGGCATGACGCCCCAGAAGGCTTACGCCACAGACATGGGAATCTGTCTGCTCGAGGCGTGGAGGTTCTACAGGATCACCATGGGGTTGGCCGATCTTCTCTACACCGACACGACCAGCAACAGCCGCTTCCGATGCATCATCAAGGAGATCGGAGTGGGCAGGACGGCATGGACGGACGTTCAGCCTGTGAACCCGCAGGGCCGGCAGACCAGTGATGCCGTCATTCGGCTTTCGTGCGACAACCCATACATACGGAGTGATGACCCCAATCTCCCGAGCGATCTCCCGCACAGCTTCGCTGCCTTCATCGCTTGTCACGAGTTGTTCCACGCATTTCAGTTCCGCTACGACGTCAACCAAGAGTCCTGGCTCGTGGAAGGCACCGCGCAGATTGCGCCGGAGTTCGTCTGGCCGGACAACAACTGGTGGTTTCGGTCGGTGGGGACAACCTCCTTCGCCTCTGGCACTGGCGTCGTGCGCCAGTTCTACAAGGCCTCTCTGTTCCACCCGAAACCCATAGGGTACCCGGCGAGTCTGCCCCTGGAGTGCGTGCAGACGAAGAGGATGGACGCTGGCGAGGTGATCTACCCACCGGGAGCTGAACAGTCGATGGCTCATATAGCGAACCGACAGAAGGAATACGGCACCTCGGCGTTCTTCCGGTGGGCGGCTGAGAAGTATGGACGCCAGGGAGGCGGACTGGGCCTTGGCCACCGGCCCGACCCCCTGGTCATCCGCACGATCTGGGAGAAGACGAAGACAGGCCAGGCTTCCCTGCACGCCGTCATGGACGCCCTGGTACAACACGCGAACCCGCCAAACCCAGCGCAGTTCAAGAAGCAGATCTGGACCTCGTTCCGGGACGACGCAAAGCGGCCCCGGAAGTACGCATGCAACGGCCCCAACGACGAGATGACACAGCAGAACCCGCTTGATCTGCGCAACTTCCCGGATCTTCCCTGAGGGGGCGCGGATGGTTCACGACCTCTCGAGATGGAGTGTGAGACTGGCATGGCCGCCTACACAACGTACCCCGTCCCGTCAACGGGAGCGCAGATGCACGAGATCTCAGGCGGAGTCGTGGCGACCTTCGATCCTCCCGACCAAGACGTGCACCGGCTTGTCGTGCAATCTGCGGGTGAAGGGCTTCCGCCCCCGCAGGGATCCGCCTGGGCTGCAGCACTGTACAAGCAGCAAGCCAGAGAAGCACATCCGCCATATGACTTCGACCAAGAAGACTTCGAACTCCAGTACAATCAGCAGAGCGGGCTGTGGCAGGGCAGCGCCGTTGTGCCCGGGTTCGGTCCCTATCCCTCGGGCACGTATGACAGCGTGGCCCTCGGGCTCTCGAATATCACCTACAGGCCGCAGGACCAGAACTACCTCGCGTATTACTACGCGGCTGAGATAGCCGATGGTTGAGGGGGAGGTGACCTGCAGCGTTGCCGTGCCGAGTGCTCTGGATCAGCGACAGTCCTACACTGCCCACGGGCTTGGCGAGGGTCACCCGCGAGACCCTTCGCCGCCTGGCGGCGGGCCACGAATGCACGCCGGCCTGTCTGGCATGGTACTACGATGGCCGCCCCTACGACCGTGAGGTGATCCCCTACGAACTGTACCAGCCGTCGGAGGATCCTCTGGGCAGAACCGACGTTCCCGGCATTCTTCGCGACTTCAGTCCTGATGTGGTCGTGTCTTTCGCCGATCCCTGGACGGTGGAATGGCTACCCGCGCAGCTTGGGAGCATGCCGTACGTCGGGTACTTGCCAGTTGACGGGCATCCGTTCTCACGGAAGTGGTACCCGCTGCTCCAGAGCATGTGCGTAGCCGTTGCCACTTCTGACTACGGGCACGCGGTAGTGGCGGACACGGGGATCGAGGTAGCGTCCGCCGTCATACCTCATGGTGTTGACAGCGCACTATTCGCCCCCGTCGCTGAGAGGACGCGCCTTCGAGACGAACACCGTCTGCCAGCCGATGGCTTCATCGTCGGGTGCGTTGCGCGCAACCAGCCGCGGAAACAGCTACCCCTCCTCGTCAGAGCGTTCGCCGAGTTCCACCAACGGAGAACCAACGCACTGCTATACCTGCACACCGATCCCAATGATGCCTGGGGATGCGATCTCCTTGACCTGATCAGGCGCGCCAGCATCGACGACGTGACCGTCATCACCAAGCGGACCAGCCCGGTGTCGGCGGTGTCCGACGATGTCCTGCGGCTCATCTACGGGCTGTTCGATGTCTTGGTTCTGCCGACCATGGGCGAGGGCTTCGGACTGCCGATCCTGGAAGCGATGGCGTGTGCCGTGCCTGTCGTAGCCACCGACTGCACGGCTGTGACCGAACTGGTCAAGGGGCGTGGCGAACTCGCTCGGGTGAAGGAGTGGATAACCGTTGGTCCCTTCAACGTGGGGCAGGCAATCGTCGATTCTGACCACTTGGTCGAGCTGCTGGAGAAGCTGTACCGCGATCCGGACCTGCGCGCGGAGTACGGTCGGCGGGGCCGCGAGTTTGCGGAGACGATGACGTGGGACCGGTGTGCGGAACAGTGGGCCAGGCTGTTGGAGGAAGTCGCGGCAGACACCGACTCCCCGAGCAGCACCAGACGCCGTGCTGGCGTCGATGTGGATCTGTGGCCGTCGCCGCCGGTGCTGTCCCGTCGCCCTTCCGAAGGCCCCGATGGCGGCAGCTCCGGCATGCGCATAGCCGTGGTCAGCACGTTCGACTACCCGTGCGGCATCGGCGTCTACTCCGAGAGCCTGGTGGAGCAATGGCGCAAGCTCGGGCACGAGGTGTGGTGCTTGGGCGAGCGCGTACCTCCGGGGGACTTGCGCGGCGAGTTCCCGGCCGAGCAAACGGTGCGGTGCTGGAAACGGGGCGGTTCGTTTGCGGACGTTGCCCGGGCCGTCCGGCGGCTCCAGCCGGACGTGGCCAACCTCCAGCACGAATGGTCGTTCTGCTGCGATGCGGGGGAGTGGGACGCGGTGCTGCGGCAGATCCAGGCGGTCTGTCCGGTGGTGGTCACGCAGCACACTTTCCCAAAGGAGCCCGACCCGGTCACCAGGAACCGCCGACCGAATGTTCTGGTCCTCACCAGCCCGAGCGCCTTCGAGGCGGCGCTACGAGAGGGCTGGACCACGGACAACCTGGCGTTCATTCCGCACGCCACGGCGCGGCCCTTGTCGGCGCTGCCGGACGAGGTGCGCCACCGGGTGGTGACGTGGGGCATCCTCGGTCAGGGGAAAGGCTACGGGGAGTGCCTGGAGGCGCTGAAGCTCCTGCTTGCGGAGTTCCCCGACGCCACCCTCACGATCCACGCGGCGCTGGTACCCGGCGCCTGGTCGGAGCAGGTGCAGTTCTTCGAGAGCGAGGTGATGCCGGGGGTGTGGCGCCGCGGACTGGACACGAAGGTGCGCGCGGTCCTGGGCTGGCCGTCGGACGGGGACTTGCAGGCTTTGGTTGCAGAGCACTCCGTAGGTTGGCTGCTGTACCACCACTTCGATTCGGCGTGGTGCGCGTCGGCGAGTTTGCAGGTGGGCTGGAGCGCGTGCCGGCCGGTGATCACCAGTTGGGCGCACCATTTCGACGTGACGCCGGACCTGCAG
>PEVN01000062.1 GCA_002779825.1 Armatimonadetes bacterium CG06_land_8_20_14_3_00_66_21
TGTCACGTACGCCCTAACCCGGTCCTCGACCTCTTGGACGCGCGCCAGGACGGCTTCCGTCAACTCCCGGCAGGAGACCTGCCGCTCCCGCACCAAGGCGCGTGCTTCATGGGCTGTTAGAGAGAATAGCTCCAAGTGGATCCTCCTGATTGCCGCAAAGAGGCGCAAACAGCGCAAAAGGGCCGGGTTTGAGGGCGGAACGCGTGAACTCCGTGATCTCCAGCTTCGTTGCCCCAGACTCATCAGGAGTCCGTCGCAGCAACACCGGGACTTTCCCGTCCGCAAGCCCTTTCTTGTGCCTTCTGCGCTTCTTTGCGGCTACCGTCCGGGCTTGCGGTCGGAGAGGACGAACTTCCTGATTTCCAGTTTCGGCGCTCCGAAGTTGATCAAGAGCCCGTGCTCGACGCGACAGGCTCGCAGATAGCCAAGTAGTTGAGCGATATGCTCGTCCGCGAGCGCGCGGCAGCCTTTGAGTTCGACGATAAGCTGGCCCTCGACGAAGAGGTCGGCGAAGTACTCGCCCAAGAGGGTGCCGTCTTCGTCGCGAACCGTCAACGGGTGCTGTTGCTCCACAGACAGACCGGCTTCACGCAACCGATGCGCCAAGCCGTTCTCGTACACCTTCTCCAAATGCCCATGCCGCAGGTACCGATGGAGCGCGTAGCTCGCCTCGCGCACCTGGTCGCACAGCACGAACACAGGGTCTTTCCCTTCCATAGGTCCCTCCTTGCGCCTTCTGCGCCTCTTTGCGGCTACCTAACCCTCCTCCACCACCCGCGGCACGCGGAAGGCGGTCTCCGTAGCGTCGGGCGCATTGGCCAGGACGCTTTCTACCGGCAGTGAGGGCTTGACCTCGTCTTTGCGGAACACGTTGGTCATGGGGATCACGTGAGAGGTGGGCGGCACGCCGCTGGTGTCGAGTTCGTTCAGTTTGTCGAAGTGCGCCAGGATCTGGTTCAGTTCCTCGGTGTAGCGCGCCTTCTCTTCGTCGGTGATGTCGAGTCTGGCCAACAGCGCCACGTGTTCGACTTCTTCCTTGGACAATCGCAAAGAGGATCCATCCCTTCGGCAGTTCCTGTTAGCGGACAGGCGAGGATTGTAGCACAGCTCAGCGCGATTCCCCGTGCCAAGCCGAGGGGCCGGGTGCCCGCTCACTCCACAATGAGCACGGGTCCCGGCCAGAAGAAATGCGCCACGATCCAGAAGGTCAGGACGAAGCAAATCCCTAAGATCAACCCAAAGGCGCCCGGGCGGAGTTTCCGCCACAACTGGTATCCCGCCCACCGCAGGATGCCGGCTTTCAGCAGCCAGCCCAGGAAGATCGACAGCCAGTAGCGCTCCAGCGGCCAGCCGATCCACGCCACATATCCCACCGGATGGAACGGCCACCAGACGAACTGCTGGCGCATCTTCACCAGAAAGAACGTCACGAGTCCGCCGGACACCATGGAGGTCCAGTCGCCCGAGGTCATCGGTTGGGGAGTCTGCATGAACGAGGCGAGCCCGGCGGCCGTTCCCTGCGCCGCCCGACTGGGCCACCAGCCTAGCTTGCCGACGCCCGAGTTGTAGATGACAGACAGCGACGTGACGTGACAGGTGAGAATCGCCAAGCAGATCGAGGCGAACATCGCCCACGTGACCTGTCGGCGGTTCAGGTTGGCCAGCGAGCCGATGCGGAACCCCTGCAGGACGGCAGGCATGTTCTGCGTGGCGGTGCTGCGGATCTGCACCCAGCTCAGCATTGTCATGACCGTGAGGTTCTGCGGTCCCAGCCGCTTGCACCCGATGACGTCGAAGAGCAGCTCGTTCAGCCGGAACGGCGAGGTGTAGATGAACATGCCGCCTTCGCAGATCACCCGGCTGACCACAATGGCGACGAGGGGGAACAGCGCATACAGCATCAGCGCCCACGGCACCGACACACCGGCCGCGGACGCCCATGCCACCAGTGCGCCGAATGAAAGCACCGCCCCCCAGAACGCCACGCCGTACGGCAGCGGATTGTCGGCGCCGTCAGTCTTTGTCGGTAGGCCGACGGCTCCCCGCACGATGTCCTTCAGATGGAGCCGCGCCGCCCACAAGGTCGCCCCTGCCAACACCAGGTAGCCGCCCACCGTCTGGAACTGGAAGAAGTCAGCATGCTGGAACAGCCCCATCGAGTAGCGAGTCATCTCGAGGAACTGGCGCAGGATATAGAAGAACCAGAGGCTGAACGACACCTCGCTGGTCAGCAAGTAGGCGATGCCGACCATCTCCGGGTAGAAGTGCAGCGGGATGCCATTCCACTCCGATGCCGGCCCGCCGCCGAAGAGCACGCCGGTGTCGCCCTGAAGCTTGAGGTCGGGGATGATCGGGTAGTAGGTGTGCAGCCCCTTGATCACATAGAGCCCGGCGCTGAAGGCGAAGCAGCCCCACATCAACCTGCTTCTCAGCAGCGACGAGAGTGCGCCCTTCTCATCGTCCACCACCTCGACGGGCACTTGGGCCAGGGGGTATGTCAGCCGCTCGTGCCGCTCCCACTGCCGCGAGAGCATTGCCGACCAGCACATGATGCTCCAGTAGAGCACGAACCAGTAGGGAGTCCAGACGGCGAACGTGGTCAACCATCCCGCATACGGAACGCCGCTCCCCGCCGGAATCCCCTGGAAGAGGTCGGTGATTACCTTGGCGTCGGGGTCGAGCGAGGGCACGAGCCAGGGCTTGATATGCGGCGTGAACAGGTCGAGGTACTGCCCGCGGGCGCCGCTGAGGTATGTCAGCCCGGCCGTGTTGAGGTAGATGTGCTGCGCAAACTCCTGCCCGGGGATGGCCGCCATGGCCAACAACATGACGAAAATCAGTAGCAGCTCGGCGCGAGAGAGCTTCCACTTCGCGACCAAGCGCCCGACCCCGGCGTTACCCAGCACCAGCAGCAGCAGCAGCGAGATCGCGCCTCTGGGCAGATAGCCCGTCCCGATGATCTCGTAGCGCAGAAAGACGGAGTAGCATCCCGCCACAGAGAAGGCAATCACCAGCAGGAAGCCGAGAACCAGCGAGCGGACGGTGATCCCCGTGGGTCTGGCTGTGACCGGCTCGCGGAAAGACTGTGTGGGGAACATGGGGTGGTCCTGTCGGTGAGTATGGCGTCCACGGAACGGAGCGAACATAAGCCTGCTCCGGATCGCCACATTTTCTGCCAGAATGCCCAGAGCAAGTCGCCCAATTGTAAGCGAAGCCCCGTAGCCGAGTCAACCGGAGAGGGGACAGGGGCCCAACAGGGCTCAATCGACCACGCTCTGACCGCGAAGAGGTAGCCATGTCAATAGAACTCCAGCCAGACAAGCCAGTGTTCCCAATCAGCGTAACGGCCGACTTGGTCGGGCTGAACTGCGCGACGTTGCGCACCTACGAAAAGGAAGGACTGCTCACCCTCGCGCGCCGTGGAACGGCAAAGCGGCCGTACTCGCTACGGGACGTCGAGCGGCTCCAATTCCTCTTCTACCTCACCCGGGTGCAGCGAATCGGCATTCCGGGCTGCCGCTACATTCTGGACCTTCTCGACCGGATCTGCGAGGAAGACCGGAAGGCGCTGTTGGCGGAGGCTGCGAAGGCAGTCCGGGAGCTGCCCGACAGCGCCCCAGAAGAGGACGTCGTGCCGCCGCCAGCGACTGAAGAGCCAAGCCCCAAGGCGGCCGCCGGGCGGAAGCGCACCACCAAGCCGAAGGCGTAGCCCCCTCAGGGCGTTGCGCGGTCAGCCTGGAAGCGACGGCGCTGCCAGCGGACGTTCTTCGGCGGCCGGCAGATGGCGGGAGCGGCGCCTATTCCACGCCTGCCCAGGGGTGGGATAGGCGTTGGAGCATTGGCCCATGCGGAAGACCAACGCGTACCGGGTACTGGAGAAGGAGCGCGTCCCCTTCGAATGCCACGAGTTTGCCGCCACTGCGTTCACCTGCGAGGAAGTGGCGGAGAAGCTGTCGCTCCCCCTCACCCAGGTGTTCAAGACACTGGTCGCGCGGGGCGACCGGACGGGTCCGTTGCTGGCATTGCTCCCCGGCGACCGCGAACTTGACCTGAAGAAGCTCGCCGCCATCTCGGGCAACAAGTCGTGCAAGCTGGTCAAGAAAGCAGAGGTCGAGCAGTTGACCGGCTACCTGCCAGGAGGCTGTTCTCCCCGCGGGCAGAAGCGCGGCTACCCGGTGTACGCCGACGACTCCGTCTCTGGGCACAGTGTCGTCAGCATCAGTGCCGGGCTGCGTGGGGTCCAGCTTTTCGTGCCGCCGAATGAGTTGCTTCGCCTTACCAAAGCCACGGTCGCTCGCTTGGTCAGCGAGAGGGCGGGGGCAGGCGTGTAGCAGCGCGACGGGGCTTGGGAAGAAGGGCCGCCCTCCTCCTGCTTCGGGCGGCAGGAGACCCGCGTCCCTGCGGTCACTGGCGGGATTGGAAACCTACCTGAGTGGGTAAATGATATCCTCGGTAGATCGGCGGGGCGGCGACAGACAGGCGCCGGCGGCGCGGTGCCACCATCAATCGCGAAAGACACAGCATGGCGTCCCTGGAGACGGCAACTGAGCGACCCCGGCGACGGGCGCTGTTGGCAGCGTTGAGCTGCGTCGCAGTGCTGGTTTCCGCGGGCGGAGCCGGGGCAGACCTCCTCGACAACTTGGACCTGTCCGTGCACGGCTACCAGACGTGGACTTGGCGCAACAACAGCGTCTCCGGAGGGCAAGCCAGCGGCACGGCCTTCGGTCTGGACAACTACGGCTACGACTCCAGCTTCGACAACAACACCTCGCTCACCATCGACGGCGAGATCATCAATCGGGTTCGGCTGCACGGCAACATCAACAAGAGTCGGTTCATGCCCACCGACCGTCGGTACTATCTCATGTACGACGGTGATAGAACCGACGTGACCTTGGGCGACCTGAACGCCAGTCTCTCCGGGAATGAGTTCGCCACGTTCTCGCGGACGATGCGCGGTCTCGAGATCGACACGACTCTGGGCAAGAATACTGGGTTCAGCCTGCTGACCTCCAAGACCGATGCTGCCGTAAAGCAGGACGTTCTGGCCGGGAACAACACGGTCGGCCCGTACTACCTGACCCGCAACCCGATTGTGGACGGGAGCGAGCAAGTCTGGGTAGACGAGCAGCTCAAGCAGCGCGGCGTCGACTACATCATCGACTACGACTTCGGCGTCCTCACCTTCCAGGGCGTCAACGTGATCCCGAGCACCTCCACCATCGCGATCAGCTACGAATACGACGCGCCCGGGCGGACGGCGGGAACGCTGATCGGGATGCGCGGCACGATTCCCCTGTCGCCGAAGCTCACGCTGGGCACCAGTTTGCTGATGCAGCGAGCAAGTGGCGGCAGCGGCGGCGGGACCCAGACCGGGACGGTGTCCCACCGCGAGGAGTTCTTTGGGGCAAACTCCGTCGGCCCCTACTCGCTGATCTACCGCCCGCTTGTGGAGGGCAGCGAGGTCGTCACGGTGGGCACCGCCGTGCAGGTACGCAACACGGACTACCAGCTCAACTACGTGAGCGGGCTCCTTACCTTTGCGCGCCCAGTCTCGACGGCGGCACTCATCGTCGTGGACTACAGGTACGAATCCGCGCTGACGCCGCCCTCACCCGACCAGCAGATTCTCGGTATCGATGGCGCGTGGAAGTTCAGAGAGAACGCCGGGCTGAACTTCGAGATGGCCTATGCCTCCGGCGGGCGCAAAGCCGGCGACACCAACCCCGAAAACGGGCTCGC
Source organism: Armatimonadetes bacterium CG06_land_8_20_14_3_00_66_21 (assembly GCA_002779825.1). Taxonomy (GTDB): domain Bacteria; phylum Armatimonadota; class Abditibacteriia; order CG2-30-66-41; family CG2-30-66-41; genus CG2-30-66-41. The sequence goes on from PEVN01000062.1 coordinate 5,743, forward strand.
CTTCAACCTGCGAGGGGCGGGGCAGTTCGGCAAGCTGGACGCTGCGGTGGGTCTGCGGAAGGTGTCCGACGGGTTCCGCCGGCTCGAGAGCACGGGCTTCCAGCGCAACGAGTCCGGAATGGACCTGACCCTCAACTACAAAGCCAGCGAACACGTCAACGTCCAGTCCCGCTTCAACAACTACACCAGCGATGGCGCCCTCAACTTCGGCGTGACCGGGGCGTTCAACCAAGGGCTGACCAACTCCACCAGCCTCAGTGGGAAGAACAAGACCAGCCAGTTGTTTGGCACCGTCACCCTCGCCTACCCCGAATGGCCCGAGCTTCGGCTGAGCTTCCAGCGCATGTCGAACAACGCCGCGACCTCCACCAACTCGTCCTCAATGACTTCGGCGGACCTGGTCTACCGGCGAGGCAAGCTGTCCACTCAGGGCCAAGTGAGCCTCTCCGACCAAAGCTACTCGTCGGGTGGGGCCGCGCTCAGTGGATACACCAACATGCTGGGCGCCAACGGCAACCAGACCCGTTCCGGCCGCCTCAGCTTCGCCTATGAGGCGAGTGAGAAGCTCCGGGGCGG
>PEVN01000192.1 GCA_002779825.1 Armatimonadetes bacterium CG06_land_8_20_14_3_00_66_21
CTACCGCGTCGCCTTCGTCTATCAGGACGGCAACCGGCGCCAGCCGGGTCGCTTGTCACCGAGCTTCACGTGCGCGGTTCGGTCCACAATCCAGGGAGGCTACTGGTTCCGCACCACCTCCTACGGCGCCGAGATCTTCAAGACCTCTCTCGAGTTCGGCCGCTACACCCCGACGCAGTTGATGCTCACCAATGCAATCTGGAACGACGCGGAGTGGCACGAGCGAACCTGCGAGGTGACGACCCTCCCCAACGGAACCGCCAAGATGCGCTGGGACGAAGACGGGCGCCTGGTGGGCGAGTGTACCGACCGCGTGAGACCCTACGACCAAGGGGCGCTCTCATTCCAGACAGAGAGCGGCGTCGCGCGGATCGACAATGTGCTGGTCCTGCGGCTCGATTAGAGGGAGCCACTCCCGGGGCCGCGATGCCACCGCAACAGACCGGCCCCAGACCGCAGAAAGGCAGGAAGCGTCGCGTCTATGACGCCTGCTCCCTGCCTTCCCTGTGAAGCTCCGTTGCCGTCCCGCTGGGGGAGAGGGCGAGTACTACTCGTCGCTTTCCTCGTCGTCCGGCTCTTCGTCGTCGGTATCGGTCTCCGGTTCCTCTTCGGGATCAGTTTCCGGTTCCGGGTCGGGATCAAGTTCCGCCTCCAGCTCCGATTCGGGCTCGGCGATCTCCGCCGGTGGCGTCAGGAACGCCTTGGGCGAAAGGAACACTTCGGCGTCTTCCACTTCTTCCTCGTCCAGGATCACGAGCTTCACCTTGTCTTGCCGGATCTCGTCGATGGCAACCGTGAGTAGCGGCCGGTTGCCGGGGTCTACCAACGGCCGGGCGCCCAACTCCAACTGCTTCGCGCGTTGCCCAACCGCCACGGCGATGGCGTACTTGCTGGGCAGTTTTCCCAGCAAGCCCTCCAAATCAGAACCCTTCATTCAGTGCCTCCAATCAGCGCTGTGTGCGTTCGTGTCAGTACGGCGGTGCCCCGGGCATACCGCCAGGTGGCGCAGGCTGCTTCCTGAAATCCTGCTCGTTCTTGCGGACGTCATCCAGCAAGCTCTCTGCGTGACGGAAGACGGAGTCGCCGCCCTTCAGCATGACGTATAGCTTGCCTGCCTCAGTCTTGCCAAGGAGCATTGTCTGAGGCCTCTTCCCTCGCACGTGGAAGGTCACCTCGGCCTGCGGCTTGTCGAAGCCGTAGCGTTTGCGGTCCTTTGGCGCCGGGCCAACGTACTCGTCGGCATGGAAGTCCTCGAACTTCCACAGCAGGCTGCTGACCGTCGAGCCGTCGGCGTCCATTTGTTTGGGCTTTGTCATCTTCCAGTCGGTGCCGCTTCTCTCCAGAACCACGTGGGTCTTGCCAAACTGCAGTTCGAGCTCCGACAGGGCGTCTTGCTTGAACTTCAGGACGGTGCGGTCCCGGAGCTTCTTCGTGTCGATCTTCTCCAGGTTCTCCTGGAGGCTCTTGCCGACTTCGTAGACGGTCTCCTCGCCTTCGATCTTCACGTAGATGTTGTCAGTGGTTCCGGCTTTGGTCCCGACGAGCAGCGTGCGTTCCTTCTTGTCGCCTTCCGCCCAGACCTTCACCGTAAACGGTGGCTTGTCCAGACCGTAGGCGCTGTCGGGCTGCGGAACATCGACGAACTCGTTGGCGTTGAGCCCGCTGAGGTCCCACAGGATGTTGTCGATCTCCTTCTTGTCCGCCTGAACCTCCTGCGGCTTCAGCATCTGCCACTGCTCGTCGTCACCGCGAGCGGTCCGACGGCAGAGGACTTCTCCCTGCTTGCGGACAACAGAGAACTTCTCGACCTTGTCCTTCTCGAAGCCGAATACTTTCTTGTCGCGGAGGTCTTTGGCTTCTTTCCGCAGATCGTCCAAGATCGACTTGTTCACCAGGAAGACAGGCTTGTCCAGGCTGTTCATGGCGTAGAGCTTCTCGGCGTCCTCGTCAGACTTCCTGCCGATGAACAGCGAGCGCGGCCGCTTCGCGTCGCCGATCCACACGTCCGCTCTCAGCCACGGCTTGTCGAGTGCGTACTTGGCGAGGTCTTTGGGGGCGTTGTCGACCCACTTGTCGACCTTCAAGTCATCCAGCTTGGTGACGATGCCGTCACAGCCGTACTTGTCGGCGCGGGCCTCCACCGGCTTGGTCAACCACCAGTCGTACTCGTATTCCTTCTTGGGCGGTTCCTCCTGCTTGGCGGGTGGAGTCGCAGTGGTCTCGTCCTTCTCTTTCTCGTGGACGTTCCGCTTCCCGATCTCGAGCGTCGTGTCTGCCCGAGTCAGGCGGACCTTCATGAGGAGGTCCTTGTCAAGGCTGAGAGCGTCCTTGTCGCGGAAGTCGTCCACGGCTTTGTTGGCGTCGTCGTAGAGGGCCGTCCCGATGAGAAAGACGCCCTTATCGCCCTTCTTCATCGTGTAGACACTGGCGCTGTCGATGCTCTTGTTGCCGAAGAGAAGCGCCATCGGCGCCTTACCTTTCAGGTGAACCGTCACGGACGCCCGGGGCTTCTTCAGCCCGTATTCGTCCAAGTCCAGCCCGCCGGCTTCGACATCGTTGCTGATCGGGTCCTTGATGACGAGGTCTTTGATCCGATCCAGCAGCTCCTTGACTTTGTCCTGATCGGCACGCGCCGGGAAGGGCTTCTGGATCTTCCAGTCCGCGCCGGCCTTCGCCAGGACGACTGGCAGCTTCTTCTCCTCGGCGGTAGCAGAGCCTGCCTCGTCCTGCGCCGGCTGCAGCTCAACCTTTTCGCATTGCTCGGGGTCGAACTTGAAGACCAGTGGGCCCTCCGGGACGGCGCCGCGCTCGAACCGCAGCACGTAGAAGCCAAGCCCGGCGAAGACGACCAAGAGGACAACTGTCCAGTGCCATTGCTTCATAGTGGCCTACCTCCGCTTCCACCAGACGACCAGACCGGTCAGGAAGCAGGTCAGCGGGAGCAGGTACCTGGAGAGCAGCTTGACCAGCGTTTCCTGCGAACCGGTCAACGTGATGGTGTTCTTCGTTCGGTCCTTCGGCTGGATGGCGATCAGCTCGCTCTCTTCTGCCAACCAGTTAAGGGCATTCATGAGGAAGTTGGCGTTCTGCCGGAGCCCGAACAACTGCGCGTTTGTGGCGCAGTTGGAGTCGGCGACGACGACGAGACGCGTCTTCTCCCCGTCCTTGTCCTCCGGCGGCGGCGGGCCGTAGGGGTTGGGCGGCGGCTGGGGGGCGCCACTGGTCACCACGGCGGCGAGGTCGAAAGGACCTTTGGAGTCCGACGGTCGCTGCTTGAAGTCCTGCGGCGAGTAGTTGGTGACCTCCCAGCTTTCGGCGCTGCTCTTCGCCAGCGAGTGCACCTCGAAGTCGGTAGTTGGCTGGGGCGGCGGGCCGCCGTACTGATCGGGCGGAGGCGGCGTGGTCTCCTCCAGCTTGAGGTGCGCGGGAAGGAAGAAGAGCGAAGCGTACGAGTACCCGCCCAGCGGCTTGGTGATCTCGTGCTGCTCGTACTTGGTTACGGTGACCACCGAGGGGTCGTTGAAGAGGTTATTGACCGGTTCCACGACGACCTTGCCCACCGGTGTCACGCCCCAACGGCTGAGCAATCCGGAGAGTTCTTCGGCTTCGGGGTCGCTGCGCGTTGGCGGGTCGATCATGAGCATCGCCCGGCCGTGGGCCTCCAGATAGTCGCGGAGGGTGTCCGTCTCCTGCTCGTGCAGCGCCAGTTTCGGTCCGCAGAGGACCAAGACGGTGCAGTCCGCCGGGATGGTCTGTTGAGTCATCAGGTTGAGTTCTGCGCACTCGTGGTTCTGCTTTTCTAAGGCGGCTTTGAGGCTGCTCAGCCCTTCCTCGTCGTAGCCGTCCCACTTGTGCTCACCATGTCCCTGGAGGAAGTAGAACTTCTTCTTCTGGTCCTTCGTGACCTTGAGGATGGCCGACGTGAAGTCTTGCTCATCGCCGGAGGAGACGTTCTCCTTCTTCTCGGTCTTGGGGCACTCGAACACCGTTGTCGAGAGGCTGCTGATGTTGTATGCCTTGGCCAGCGAGGGGTGAAGGTTGGGGTCGACCACTTTCACTTTGACCTTCGCCGGGTTGACGAACCGGTATCCCTCCAACAAGTCCCGGACGCGCTGGAAGTCGCCGCCGCCGGTGCTGCTGTAGAACGCCGTGACCTTGAGTTCAGTCTTCAGCGACTTGAGGATCTTCTTCGTCTGCGGCGACAGTGTGTGGACCTTGTTCTTCGTCAGGTCGAGCCGCGTGTGATGCCGGTTCGACACAATGTTCACCAGCACGATGATGCCCAGGAAGAGCAGCATCGTCACCGTCGCATTGGCGCCCAGCTTCGCTTGACGGCTCTTCAGGAACGCCAGCGCTTCCGTCGGCTTCGCCGCCAGCGCCGCGGCGAACAGCACCAGCCCCACTGCGAAGATCGCGTAGACGTAGAGGTTAAGCTTCTGGGCGACGGCCATCGCCGCAAACCCAAGCAGCACGATCAGGACCCCGGCAAACGCCGCGGGGCCGGCTGCGGCCTCCATGAAGGTCTCAGGTTTCTTCTTTCGAGTTCTTGCCATGTTGCGTCACCTGCCTTATCGCCACTTCCTGCTCTCCACCGCGCGCACGGCGAAGAACAAGCAGAGAATCACGAAAGACACGAAGTAGATCACGTCTTTCGTATCGATCACCCCGTCAGGGAAGTCCTGGAAGTGGACCAGCACCGAGACGAAGCTGACCACGTCGGCCCAGACACCCGTCATTCGGTCTTTGGCCCAGCCGATGATCCAGAGCATCAACAAGGCGCCGAATCCCAGCACTCCCGCCACAAACTGGTTGTCCGTCAGCGACGAGGCAAGCAGGCCGATGGCGAGGAAACAGGCCCCCACCAACAGCAGCCCGATGTAGGCGGCGATTGGCGCAGCCATGTCACCGGAGCCCTGATTCATCACCAAGGGAACGGCGAGGTTGTAGAGCAGCAGTCCCAGCGGCGCCAGCGACAAGCGGATCGTGTCGTTCCGGTGGACCTTCGGCAGGGCGAGCATGACCAGTAGCAGCACGGCGATAGCCGCGGAGGCAACCCCGTAGGCCGCGGCCTGCCAGAGCATCAGCTTGCCGAAGAAGAACACGCAGATGATCAGCGACTGGGCGAAGAAGCAGGGGAAGCCGACCAGCCACTTGAGCCAATCCGGCAGTTCGTTGTCCGTCAGGTCGAACCAGACGCCAAGCCCAAGGGACACCAACGGCCCGATCAGCAGACCGACAACCTTGAGTCCCGCCATCTCAAACACTTTCAGGTAGTAGCCGAGAATGAGCGGGAACAAGCACGACAGGACGAGCATCACGTTGAACAAGCTGAAGGCGCCCAGGAACTTCCCCAGCACGAGCTGCGTGTCGGTCACCGGGGAGGTCATGAGGATCTCCAGGGTCCCGGTGCTCTTTTCTTCCGCCAGCAGCCGCGCCGTGATGAACGGCAGGACGAACAGCAGCGTGACGCTCATGTTGTGGAAGAGCCACTGGATCTGCACATCCTGCTGGGTGCCCATCAGGATCTCGAAGAAGATGAACCCGGCAATCGCCAGGTACACGCCCATGACGACGTACGCCATCCAAGACACGAAGTACGACTTCAGCTCTTTGAGAGCAATCGTGACGATATTGCCCATTACTGCGCAACCCCCTCTTCTTCCTCAGTGGTCAGTTCCAGGAAGATGTCTTCCAGGGTCAGGAACACGCGCTGCATCGCCAGCAGACCCCAGCCCTTGGTCACCACGAAGGCCGCGAGGTCTGTGCGGATGTCGGTCCCCAGGTCGGACTCGATGATCACTGCGCTGCCGTCGGCTGCGCCGGCAGTCGCCACGCGCTCCACACGGCGCACGTTGTCGAGCCCGGAGAGCTGTGACTCGCCATCGGCCGGGAAGTCCTTGACTGCAATCTGCGTCTGCTCAGACTGCCGCAGTCGAGTGATTAGTCCGTCCGGCGTGTCCTCCGCAACAATACGCCCCTCATGGATGATGACCACGCGCTCGCAGGTCTGGCTGACTTCGGGGAGAATGTGCGTGCTCAGCACGACAGTGTGGTCCCCAGATAGTCCTCTGATCAGCCGGCGCGTTTCCTTGATCTGGCGAGGGTCCAGGCCGATGGTGGGCTCGTCGAGCACAAGGACCGGGGGGTTGTGCACCAGCGCCTGCGCGATGCCAACGCGCTGGCGGAACCCTTTCGAGCACTTTCGGATGATCTGGCCGGCGACCTCGCCACACTGCGCTTTCTCGATGGCGGTGTTGACGGCTTTCTTGCGCTTGGTGTTGGGCACGCCGCGCAACCGGGCGCAATAGTCGAGGTAGGAGCGGACATCCATGTCCATGTAGAGGGGCACCGTTTCCGGCAGGTAGCCGATGTTGCGGCGCACCTCCAGTGACTCTGCCAAGATGTCGTGCCCCGCCACTGAGGCGGTTCCCGAGGTGGGAGCCATGAACCCGGTCATGATGCGCATGGTGGTGGACTTGCCTGCACCATTCGGGCCGAGAAAGCCAAGGATCTCTCCCTTCTTCACGTCGAAGGTGACGTCCTCGATGGCGGCCACGTCGCGGTAGTATTTGGTGAGCCCCTGTACTTGTATCACGCGCTGTACCTCCTGATAGAGGATGTGTTCGGATCTCGCCGCGCGGCACTCAGCTCAGGCAGGCGAGGACAACCATGCGTCGCACAGAGCCCAAGCAGACGGGAGGGGCGAGCGGGCCGCAGCATCCACGAGCATCTGCATTGCCCACTACGCCAACGGACGTGCCCGCGCCTCTCGTACAGGCGCCGAAGCGAGAAGCATTGGACCCTTCGTCCGGGCGAAAGTTTCCTGCCTCAGGGCGGGTGCCGAGGAGGAGAAGACAGTCGAGCGTGCCTCATGGGTTCGCGGCAGAAATGGTTGCTGGCTCCCACTATGGGTGGGTAGCGTTTAACGGGACCGATTGGTTCCCGTTCTCGCCAATTGGTGAGCGGACCTTGCATTTTAGCCACTGGCCGGCCTTCGGTCAAGGAAGTGGTGCCGCGGAGACGGCCTCTCGGGTGCCCCCACTGCGACCCGTCATTCCCACGGCTCCAAGACGGCCTTCATCGCCTTGCGCGTCGCCATATCGTCAAGCGCCTGATTTGCCGCCTCCAGCGGGTAGGAGTGGGTGACGATGGTTTCGAACGGGAAGCGGCCGCTGAGCACCAGCCGGATCGCCTGGTATAGGTGCGAGGTGTCGCTGACCCAGACGCCCTGCAGCCGGACGTTCTTCCGGGCGAGGTGTTCGTACAACGAAACCGGGAGTTGCCCGACCGGCGTGGCGATGCCGGGGATCAGGTAGGCGCCATAGGGCGCCACGTACTGGAGGAACTCGCCGACTGAGGCGGTGATGCCGGTGCAGTCGATCCCGACGTTGAACCCCAGCCTGTGGGTCCACTCGGCGATCTGCTCGGCGCGCTCTTCAGGGGTGGACTCACTCACGTTGAGCGTTCCGGCGGCGCCGAATTGTTTGCACAACTCCAGTCGCTGCTTGTCGGGAGCAGCGCCCGCCACGTACACAGCGCCCGCCCCACGGTTCAGGCAACTCGCCAGGACGTACAGCCCCACCGGGCCCGGCCCGATGACCAGCACGTTGTCGCCGGGCTTCACGTCCGCCTGCTCCACGGCGTGGGTCGCCGTCGCGCCGGAGCACGACGCGGGCACCAGTACCTTCGGGTCGATCTCGGGGTCGATCTTGAGAAAGTGGCAGCGGGCGCGCAGGTGAATGTACTGGGCATAGTGCCCGTTCAGGTACGGCGGCTCCGCGCAGGAGACGGAGATGCCATACGTCTTCCGGGCGCTGCACAGCGCGGGCTGCTTGGCGATGACACACTGGTAGCACTCGCCGCACATGATCCCGCGTTCCCACATCACCAGGTCGCCGGGCTTCAGTTCGCGACCGAGCACATCCCTCTTCTGGCTTCCCAAGTCAGCGATTTCCCCGATGCCTTCATGCCCGAGGATGATCGGCACCGGTGTCCGCGGGTCTTCGCCTTTCCAGATGTGTACGTCCGAACCGCAGACGCCGGCGGCGACTACTTTGGCCAACACTTCGCCCGCGCCTAACGGCTGGACCTCAAACTCCTGCATCTCGAGCGGCTTGCCGAACTCCCTGAGAACGGCGGCTTTGGCTTTCATGGCATGCTCCCTCGCAGGTAGCCCGACGCGCCAAGCGGAGGGATTCCCTTGGCTTGGCGCGCAAACACCCGGCGTTTGGGTGGGCTACGTCTTCACCCGTCGCGGCTCGGCTGGGTGGACGCCGCGATTGTACGGACTGTTGCCCGCAGCGTCAAGGCACCGGGCCGGCCGCCCTCAGCGTCTCGCCAGGCAGAGGCGGGAGTTCCGCCTCGGGGGGTAGAATAGGCAACAGATCGAGAGTGGAGTGGAGTGATGAGATTAGCAGATCGAGCAGGAGCGCGTTGTCGCGGGCCCCTGACTCTGTTCGCCTTGGCCGTCTGTGTGGGCTGTCTGACTGGCTGTGCCCGCGCGCTCGATGGCGAGCAGGCCCAACAGGTAACTCAGGAGTTCGTGCGACAGCACCTTCTCTGGCACAGCTTCGACGACACCCTCAGTCACCGGGCGTTGGACCGCCTGCTGGCCTTGTTCGACCCGGGGAAGCTGTACTTTCTCCAGAGCGACGTGACGCAACTCGAGCAGACCTTCGGGGACAAGCTGGATAATCTGGTTCTGGCTGACGACTGGAGCTTCCTGCAGGACCTGCAGAAGGCATACCGTCGGCGGGTCGAAGCAAGGGAGCCGTTTATTGACTCGCTGATCGACGAGAAGCAGGACCTCGCGACGGAAGACCTGTATACCCTCCCTGCCGAGCGTCAGTACCTGGACACCGAGACTGCGCTGGACGAGCGCTGGCGCACGGAGCTCAAGCTCCAGAAGCTCAACCTGACGGGCACCCTCCCCCGCGACGAGGAGATCAGGAAGCGCCTGCACGACTACTACAGCCGGCGGCGCCGCGAGGTCGAGGACCGCAGCCAGGAAGACCTCTGCACAACCTTCCTGCGCGCGTTTGCCCTGAGCCTCGACCCGCACTGCCAGTACCAGACCCAAGCGGATCTCCGCCAGTTCATGGCGACCACGCGGTTGCATCTCGTGGGGGTCGGCATCCGCATCGGCCAGCCCTACGGGCTTACCACCATCATGGACCTGGTGCCCGGGGGACCTGCTGAGAAGAGCGGCTTGCTGCAAGCAGGAGACGCCATCTTGGCAGTGGCGGAGGGCAACGGCGAGCCGGTGGATGTCACTGAGTTGCCCCTCGGCCGCGTGGTCGACCTCATCACTGGGCCCCTCGGGACGGAGGTGCGGCTGACGGTTCGACGGCGGCTGGGCTCGAAGATCGTGCTCCGTCAGGCGCCAGTGATCCGCGACGACGTCAAACTCAAGGATCAGGCCGCGACAGGGCGCGCTTACGAGGTGCAAGTGAAGCAGCCGACAGGCGAGGCGTTACACCTGAAACTCGGCGTCGTCCGGCTGCCGAGCTTCTATGGCGCCCCTAACGGTCCCGGTCAGAATGAGGGAGGCACACAGGGCGCCGCCGCCGATGTCAAGCGGCGAATCGCAGAGCTGGTCGACCAGGGGGCCCAGTCGCTCATCCTGGATCTCCGGAACAACGGCGGCGGGCTGTTGGACGAGGCAGTCTCGACGGCCGGGCTGTTCTTCGATTCCGGCCCCGTTGTCCAGGTGCGGTCGAGAACCGACACCCAATTCCCCGCCGATACGGATGGGGAGACGGCCTACGCGGGCCCGCTGGTGGTGCTCGTCAACCGGCTGTCGGCCAGCGCCAGCGAGATCGTGGCCGCTGTTTTCCAGGATTACGGACGGGCGCTCGTCGTCGGCGATTCCCACACCTTCGGCAAGGGCACAGTACAGAAGCACTCCCCCCTCCGCGACGCGGTTGGTGGGGGAGCGATGGTGGTCACCATCAGCCAGTTCTTCCGGGTGAATGGCAGCACCACTCAGTTCCAGGGCGTGTCGCCCGACCTCGACCTTCCCGGCATGGCGGACGTGTCGGACATCGGGGAGAAGTCGCTGGACTACGCGCTCCCGCCGACCAGGGTGGAGCCAACCTCGCACCCGCACCTCGACCAAGTCGCGCTGTACCTGGACCGCCTGCAAGCTGCCAGTGAGGCGCGCGTGAAGCAAAGCGAGGCGTTCCAGAAGATCGTCAAGGAAATCGAGGACCAGCGAGCCCATCAGGACCGGCGCGGCAAGATTGCCTTCAAGCAGTCGGAAACAAAGGCAACCGGCGCAAGGGACAAGGGGAACGCCTCGAGCGTCGCCGCCGACCCCTACCTGCAGGAGTGCCTGGACATCGCAGCCGACTACCTCCAGCTACGCAACGGGCGCCCGCTGGGGCCGGTTACTGTGGTGGAGACCGCCTCGCCGGCCGGCACAGAGGACAAGGGTGGAGATCCAGAGCCGTAGTCAGCACGCGCCCACCCGGTCGAGGCCCCCCGGCGGGGCACCGGTTTCCTTCGTCGCCACAAGGAAACCGACCGGGCGCGTTGAATGTCAGAATCGCGGCGCCGTCGAAGCGACGCACAACTCACCCCTCAGAATCAAGGAGCACGTCATGCGCATGTGGAGTACCTGTCTAACAGTCTGGATGGCGGTCGGGCTGCTTCTGCCCGGACTGGCCCAGGCACAGAAGGCGAAGACCGTCGAACCGTTCAACGGCAAGGACCTCACCGGGTGGAAGACTCGGGAACCGGACAAGAACGAGTGGGTCGTCGGCAAAGCGGCACTGAACGCGGGCGATCCGAAGGAGCTGCAGGTCGAGGCCGGCGGCGCTGAGCTGATCAACGCCAAGGGGCACGGCACAGACATCTACACCGAAGCGACCTTCGGCGACTGCCTCCTCGAAGTCGAGGTCATGGTGCCCCAGGAATCCAACTCCGGCGTCTACCTCATGGGCGAATATGAAGTCCAGGTGCTGGACAGCTACGGTAAGAAGGAGATCGGCCAGGGCGACATGGGCAGCATCTACAGCGCTGCCACGGCGCTGGTCAACGCGTCGAAGCCGGCTGGCGAGTGGCAGAAATTCGTCATCGACTTCCGCGCCCCGAAGTTCGGTGCCGAGGGGAAGAAGACCGCCAACGCCACGTTCGTCAAGGTCACGCTCAACGGCCAAGTGATCCACGAGAACATCGAGGTGCAGAAGTCCACCGGCGGCGGAGTCACCGGCCAGGAGCACGCCACCGGCCCGCTCATGTTCCAGGGAAACCACGGCTCGGTGGCATACCGGAACATCAAGATCACGCCGGTGAACTGAGAAACCTCTGCGCGAGCGCGAGGTCCTGGGCGCCTCTCAGGCCTGTCTGACGTGTCCGACTTGGCCCGCCCCGAACGGCTCGACACCGACATGGCCCCGGCAAGCACACCCCCACAGAACAGGAGAGACACCATGAACGAGCAACCCACCCGTCGCGATTTCCTCAGGCACGGTGCCGTACTCACCGGGGCGGCCGCCGCTGGTTCGCTGTGGCCCGCCGGCTTCGCCCGGGCGGAGAAGCCGGCGGGCGGCTCTCCGAATGAGAAGCTCAATATCGCCTGCATCGGCATCGGCGGCAGAGGCGGCGCCCACGTCGGCCCCGCCTTGGACGAGAACCTGGTAGCCATCTGTGATGTGACGGACGGCAGGCTGCAGGGCTGCCTGGGCAGTATCGACAAGACGTACCGCGAGCACGAGATCAATCGCCCGCTGCCGAAGACCTTCTTTGACTACCGCGAGCTGATGGATAAGATGGGCGACCAGATCGATGCCGTGGTCGTCGCCACCCCCGACAACCACCACGCCATGGCCTCCATGCGGGCGATCAAGCGCGGCAAGCACGTGTACTGCGAGAAGCCGCTCACGCACGACCTCTACGAAGCGCGCCGGCTCGCCGGCGCGGCGCGCCTGCACAACGTCGCCACGCAGCTCGGCAACCAGGGGCGCGCCGGTGACGGCTGGCGGCTCCTGTGCGAGTACCTGTGGTCCGGGCAGCTTGGGAACGTGCAGGAAGTACACACCTGGACCGATCGTCCCGGCATTGCGGCGCGGTTCTGGTGGCCCCAGGGCGGCACGCGGCCGCCGGGGGCAGACCCGATCCCCTCGGACCTGCACTGGGACATCTGGCTCGGCCCCGCCCGAGAGCGGCCGTACCTCGACGCCTACAAAGAAGGCAAGTTCAAAGGGCAGCGCGTCTATCAGCCCTTCGTCTGGCGCGGCTGGTGGGATTTCGGCACCGGCGCCCTGGGCGACATTGGCTGCCACTCCTGGAGCGGGATGTTCACTGCCCTGAAGGTGAAGCACGCTACGGCCGTCACGCTGATCGAGGACACGGGAGACAACACCGAGGAGATGTTCCCCAGCGCCTCCAAGATTCAGTGGGACCTCCCCGCCCGCGGCGACATGCCGCCCTGCAAGATGTTCTGGTACGACGGCGGGAAGTACCCCCCGCGGGACCTCGGCGAGTGGCCCGAGGGCAAAGAGCCGCCCGACAACGGCACGCTCATCGTCACCGACAAAGGCAAGTTCTGGGCCGATGGCGAGCCACGGCCCATCGGGAAGTTCGACGGCGAACTCAAGCGGCCCGAGCCGACAATCCCTCGCTGCGAGAGCGACCACTTCAAGGAGTGGGTGACGGCTGCAAAAGGCGGGCGCCCTGCCGCCTCCAACTTCGACCACGCGGGCCCGCTGACGGAACTGGTGCTCCTGGGAAACCTGGCGATCAAAGCAGGCGTCGGCAACAAAGTCGAGTGGGACGGTCCCAACCTGTGCGTGACCAACTTGCCCGCGCTGAACCAGCACGTCGAGCGCGAGTATCGCGCAGGCTGGGCGCTCTGAATTCGCTGGGAGGTCCGACCGAAGTGCTCGACAGACGACACCCGAGTGAGCGGAGCGTCTGCGAGGCCACTCGCATGGCGTTGGTTCTGTCGATCTGCTGCCTCGGCGGCGTGGTGGCGCAGCCGAGCTTCGTTACTGAGCACGCCCGCCAGATCCCCGTCGCCTACGACGTGGACGTGGTTGTGGTTGGCGGCAGCACGGGCGCCGTTGCAGCGGCCGCGGCGGCGGCGCAGGGCGGTGCGAAGGTGTTCCTCGCCGCGCCGCGGCCGTACCTGGGGGAGGATGTCTGCGGCACGTATCGGTTGTGGTTGGAGCCTGGCGAGAAGCCCGTCTCGGCTTTGGCGAAGAAGGTCTTCGGGGAGCCACCGTCTTCGGGGCCGGTGTTGCCGTTCACCTACGAGGCGGACCGCCCCTCGTCTGCCGCGCACCCCGACACGAAGCCCCCTTCGCTCCTCTGCGACGGCCAGTGGGGGCACGCCGCCTCCCAGAGCGTGCAATACACGGAGGACGTGGCGCTCACACTGGACCTGGGCAAGGAGCAGTCGCTCAAGCGCTTGGTGGTGGAGGGGTACCAGAAGAGCGGCGTCTATGCCTTCGCAGGGCTGACCATTTCCGTCAGCAGTGACAAGGTTCAGTGGTGCGAGACCAGACGGCTTGAGAACACCAACCCAGACCCCGAGGAGTTTGCGCCCCTCGAGTTGGCGACGCCCCTGGTGGAGCGCGCTCGATACGTCCGACTCCAAGTGCGCAAGGCGCCTGACGCTGAGCGGTTCCTGTTGGGTGAGATCCTCCTTGAGAGCGCAGAGCCCTCGCCGACCGATCTCCGGCGGGTCTGGATGCCAACACCCATGCACGTGAAACGCGCCTTGGACGAAGTGCTGGTCGAGGCGGGCGTGCCCTACCTGTTTGGCTGCTATCCAACCGACGTGCTGACCGATGCCTCCGGGCAGACAGCCGGCATCGTGATGGCGAACCGCAATGGGCGCCAGGCGGTCCGCGCCAAGATCATCCTCGATGCGACCGAACGGGCAACGGTGGCACGGCTGGCCGGCGCGACATTCCAGCCGTACCGCTCGGGACCGCACACGTTCCGGCGTGCCGTGGTGCTCGAACCGGGTGCCCCGGCGGAACCGCGAGTCGGCAACGACGTTCAAGGCCGCGAGTTGTCGCTTCGCGTGGGTGACGGTATCAAGGCGTACCGCGCCTTCGAGTACGCCCTGACAATCCCGATGAAGGACGGCTCCTACCGGTCGTTCGCCCAAGCCGAGCAACTGGCCCGCGACGAGACGTTCGACCCGGCCCAGGTCGATGCGTCGGAGTTCCTGTTCCAGGTTCCGCCTGATCCCCTGGAAGGACGTGCCCGAGAGAGTGGCGATTGGCCCGGTGCCGCCACCGTGAGCCTGGATGTCTTCCGGCCGGCGCGCGCGTCAAAAACGTATGTGTTGGGCGGCTGCGCGGATCTGTCGCGAGACGCGGCTGCCAAGCTGCTTCGCCCGCTGGAGCTGATGGAGGTCGGGGCGCGTTTGGGCCGACGCGCGGCGGAGGGGGCGAAGACGCTGGCAAGGCCAACCGGCGTGCGGCTGGCCGGTGCGGTCCGACCGGCGGCGACGACCGGCAGCGTCCGCGAGGTGCTGGTGGGTGTGCGCCCAACCGATAGGGGGCTTCCCACGATCCCGCAGCAGGCGCGGTCCCTGCCCGTGTTGGGTGAGTACGACGTGGTCGTGGCCGGCGGCGGAACCAGCGGCGCGCCCGCGGGGATCGGCGCGGCCCGGCACGGTGCCCGGACGCTGGTGCTGGAGTACTTGCACGACCTCGGCGGCGTCGGCACACTGGGGCTCATCGGCAACTACTGCGCCGGCTACCGGGGCGGCTACACGGCCGAGCACGACAAGGAAGTCGAGGCGCTGGGCGCCGCCGTCCACGTGATCGGCAAGGCCGAGACCTGGCGGCGCACCAACCGCAGAGACGGTGTTGAGGTGTGGACAGGCGCGCTGGCCTGCGGGGCCCTTGTCGAGAAGGGCAAAGTGAAGGGCATCGTCGTGGCCACGCCGGCCGGCCGCGGGGTGGTGCTGGCGAAGACGACCATCGACGCTACGGGTAGTGGCGACCTCGCCATCGTGGCCGGCGCCGGCTACGTCTATGCCGGCGCGTTCCACGTTGCCCTGCAGGGCGCCGGGCTGTCGCCGCGCACGCCGGGACAGAGCTACTCGAACACCGACCACACCTTCGTCGCCGACACGGACATGGTCGATGTGTGGCGGGCGTTCGTCTACTCACGGCAGAAGTTCGCCAACAGCTACGATCTGGTTCCGCTGCCCCTGACTCGCGAGCGGCGACGGATCATCGGCGACTTCACTGTGTCGCCATTGGACTTGGTGAACCACCGCACCTATCCCGACACGATCTATCAGGTGAAGGGCGGCTTCGATACGCACGGCTTCACCGTCGACGACTTCTTCCTGCTCAACGCGCAGGGCCCCGCCATCGGATACGCGCCGTACCGCTGCCTGTTGCCCAAAGGGCTCGACGGGATCTTGGTGACCGGGCTGGCCACCAGCGCCCAGCGCGATGCCCTACCGCCGATGCGCATGCAGTCGGACTTCCAGAATGAGGGCTATGCCGCCGGCGTGGCCGCGGCCGAGGCCGCGAAGCTTGGCGGGGCGACGCGGAAGGTGGACCTCAAAGCGGTGCAGCGACACTTGGTCGACGTCGGCTGTCTGCCGGGAAGCGTCTTGACCGACCGCGACTCGTACCCACTGCCAGAGGAGCAGCTTGCCGAAGCCGTCAAGAGCCTGGCGAAAACCAAGTGGACCCCGTCCTACACGCGCAAGGAGAACTCTCCGGAGGCCCAGTCGGCACCCGGGTTGGCGGTGCTCCTGACGCAGCCGTGCAGAGCGGTGTCGCTGCTGAAGGAAGCGTACGTTTGTGCAGAGACGGAGGACGCCAAAGTCGTCTATGCCCATGTGCTCGGGATGCTGGGTGACTCAACGGGTCTCACGTCGCTGATCGCCGCGGCTCGGTCGCTGAAGTGGGACGACGGCTGGAACTTCACCGGCATGGGGCAGTTTGGCACCGCGCAGAGCCGTCTCGACAGCTACCTCGTTGCCTTGGGGCGCACCCACGACAGCCGGGCCATCCCGCCCATACTGGAGAAGCTCGCCGAGCTGACACCCGCGTCTGAGTTCTCCCACTGCCGTGCAGTCGCCCTGGCACTGGAGACGCTGGGCGACCCGGCCGGCGCGAGGCCGTTGGCCGAGTTGCTCGCCAAGCCGGGCATGACCGGTCACGCGATCGCCACCATCGAGCAGGCGCTCGAGACGGCCACGAAGGACCCGAACGATACGGCGACGCGCAATACGGCCCTGCGCGAACTGGTCCTCGCCCGGGCGCTGTACCGATGCGGCGACTACCACGGGCTGGGCAAGGAGATTCTCACCCAATACGCTCACGATCTGCATGGTCTGTATGCCTGGCACGCGCAGGCCGTGTTGCGGGAGCGACGGCGGTAGGCGATGCAGAACCGGCAAGGCGGGGGAGTTCAGGAGATTCGTGCAGGTCGCATTGCGCCGAACCGAGTGGAGGGGACAGAGGGGGGCCTCGTCGACAACCTGCGTACAGCCCTAACGTCGCGGCAGGCGACACTCTTGACCGAATGGCAGGTGCGCCCCGCCGCTGTGCTGGTCCCGTTCTACGAGCACGACGGCCAGTGGCACTTGCTCTTCACTGAGCGCACGCATGAGGTCGAGGAGCACAAGGGGCAGGTGGCGTTTCCCGGAGGCGGCCGCGACCCGGGAGACTCTTCGACCGTCGAGACGGCGTTGCGCGAGGCCGAGGAGGAGATCGGGCTGCAACGCGCGGACGTTGCCGTCGTCGGTCAGTTGGATGAGCTGCTGACCCTCTCTCGCTGGCGCGTCACGCCGGTGGTCGGCGTGATCCCCCACCCATACGACTTCGCCGTCAACCCACGCGAATGCACCTGCGTGTTCGGCGTTCCGCTGCGCTGGCTGACAGACCCGGCGAACCTCGAGGGGCGGCGGCGGCCGTCGCCAACCGACGGCTCAGAGCTTGAAGTGTACTGTTACCGGGAATACGAAGGGCATCTCCTCTGGGGCGTCACCGCCCGGATTGTGCGCATGCTGCTGGACGCGCTCAGCCAAGCTGCACGCCCTGGAGTACACTTCGGTCCAGGACCCTGTGTGGGTCCCCGCTTGGAATCTCTGCTCACGGAGCTCTGCTTATGACTCGTTCGTCCGGCCGTTTCTGCCACCTTGCCTTCCTCCTGACCGCCCTGTGGTCGCTGACTGCCGCCGCCCAGGAATGGCCGCGGTTCCGCGGGCCCAACGGCGCCGGCCAGTCTGACGCCACCACCGTCCCCCTTTCGTGGAGGCTTGAAGAATGCCTGTGGCGCGTCGAGCTGCCGGGAGTCGGGTACTCGTCGCCGGTGGTCCACGGCGAGCGGGTGTTCGTGACCAGCGCCAATGAGGCAGACGGGACCCGGACCATCCGCTGCCACAGCGCGACGACCGGGGAACTCGCCTGGGAGAAGACCTACCCGTCGGCGACCTACAAGAAGCACAAGGACTGCGCTCTCGCGTCCGCGACGCCGGCCCTTGACCAAGAGCGGCTCTACACGACCTGGGTCACGCCGCAGGAGTACCTGGTGCTGGCGCTGGACCAAGCAACGGGCGAGGAGAAGTGGCGCCGCGACCTGGGACCCTTCAAGTTCATGCACGGCTACGGCGGGTCGCCCATCGTCTTCGAGGGTTTGGTGATCGTGCCCGATGACCAGGAGAAAGGCGGCGCCAGTTCGCTGGTGGCGTTGGCCGCGGCGACTGGTGCGCTCCGGTGGCAGGTGGACCGTCGCACGGACCGAGCGGCCTACTCGACGCCCTGCCTCTACCAGCCCGCCGGTAGTCCCGCGCAGTTGATCGTCGCCTCCTCCGCGGAGGGAATCAGCAGCCTGGATCCCGCCACCGGCAAGGTGAACTGGCAAGTGGCGCTGACGGACAGCGAACGGGTGGTCTTCTCTCCCGTGGTCGCCGGAGACCTAATCCTCGCCGGTTGCGGCTCGGGCGGCGCCGGCAAGCGGCTCATCGCAGTTCGCCCCGGCGACCTCGCCAAGGGGACGCCGGGCGAAGAGGCCTACGAGGTCAAGGGCGGCCTACCGTACGTGCCCACGCCGATCGCGCACCAAGGACTCCTAGTCCTCTGGGGCGACTCCGGCGTTGTCTCCTGCCTCGACGCGGCGACCGGAGAAGACCACTGGCGAGAGCGCGTCGAAGGCACCTTCTACGGTTCTCCCGTCCGCGTGGGAGAGCGGCTCTACTGCGTGTCGCGCCAGGGAAAGATGGTGGTGCTTGCGGCCGCCAAGGAGTTCAAGCAGCTCGCGGAGTTCGACCTCGGCGAGCCCAGCTTCGCCACCCCCGCAGTCGCCAACGGCGTCATGTTCCTGAGGACGCACTCGCACTTGATGGCGGTGGGGAAACGCGGTCCGTAGCGACCGCGTGCCGCACTACGCCGGCCGCTCCAGCAGATCCCCTTCGCAGAGCGTCTTCTGGCTCGGGTCGAGGCGCAGCGACCGAATCTCGTAAGCGCCCAACGTCTGCTTCTGCTTCACCCCCAGCGATGGCACGGCGACCGTCGTCGTGCGTTTGCTCGCCGTCGGGTTGAACAGCCGGACGACGTACCCGTCGCCGTCGGCGGCTTGCTTGAGGGCGCTGAGTTGAACGGTATTGTCGCTGAGGGGCACTCCTGGCGCGGGTCGCGCGCCCTCGCCTGAGGGGTAGAAAGACAGCGCCATGGGCTTCTCGTTCTTGACCAACGCTTCGCGGTCCACAAGCGTCAGCCGCTCGGAAGCGGGTCCGCCGTTGAGCCAGAACCGGAACAGCCGTTCGCCCTGATCGATACGCGGGGAGTACCGGTCGGGCGGCAGGATCTCGTTGGCACCGACGGGATGGGCTGAGTAGACGGGCGAGCGCATCAGGCGCAGGCGCAGCTCGGCGTTGCAGAAGTCGGAGCCTCCCGTTCACCGCCTTCAGTTGCGGCTTCGGCTTGGCCGGGAGCACCTCCGGCAGGCAGTCGAATCGGTTCATCTGTGAGGGCTGTAGCTCCGCCGTGAAGGCCAGCCGCTTCCGCCAGTCCAACGCGATGTTGCTCAGTTCCTTCTCCACTTGCGAAGGCAGCGGCTTCCCGTTCTGGTGCGCGGCGAAGTTGACGAACGTGCCGCTGTGGTTCTGGTCAGGAAGCTGGAACTCGCACTCGACGACCGCCTTCACCTTGAACGGATGCGGGTTGTAGACCAGCACCGGGATCTCGCCCTCCCTCGCCTTCGGCTGCCCCGAGGCCAACGCGAAGAACGCGCGCGCCTTGACCCGCGACAGAATCTCCAAGCCGTGGTCCATCCCCCGCAGCGACATGTCTTCGACAGGCTGAATCGACGACCCCGGCAGGATGTCGTGGAACTCGCTGAACACCAGGTCGCGCTCTGCTGTCGCCAGGTCGGCCCGCGGATAGTCGGTCAGCCCTTGCAGCGCCGCCGTCGTCACCATCTTCTCCGTTGCGCATATACTCGCGAAGGTTAGGAATACACCAAAGCGATTGCACAAGTTCGACGCCTCTGCGTGCACAGCAGTGTGTTGGGTGCTCACCACACGCCCCCGGGTGAAGTTCTGCGAACTTCCACTTCGGTGTATTCCTAACCTTCGCGAGTATAGCTCGTTCTCGAGCAGTCGGTGCCGCTGCTTGATCCGCACCTGCGAGGTGTAGCAGCCGGGCGCCCATGAGTTGAGGTCCTTCGCGTGCGTCGGCAGCGTGTCGCGTTTGCACGCCAGTTCAGCGAAGTACGCTTCCGGGGTGGAGTGGCGAATCTCGAAGTCCGTCGTCTCCGCGATCAGCGCCGTGAGGTCTTCCACATCCTTCTTCGACGGGCCGCCGCCATGATTGCCGACGCCCCACAGCAGGTAGCAGAAGTCCTGCGCGGGGAAGTCCGCCAGTTGGTGCTCGACCTTCTGCCGCGCCTTGCCCAACGGCGAGTTGCACCAGTCGAGGCAACGCGACGCCAGCACTTCCGAGCCGTCGTAGCCGACCCATCGGAACTCGTAGTTCGGCAGCGGGCAATCGTGTTGTGCAGGCCGGCAGAACAGGTAGGAGTCGTAGCCGCTCTTGGCCAGGAGCTGCACCAACCCGCGGGTGTGACCGAACGGGTCGAGGTTGAGGGCGGTGGTCGGCTCGACGCCAAACCGGTCGCGGAAGTACTGCCGGCCGACCACGATCTGCCGGACGAACGACTCCCCCGAAGGCATGTTGCAGTCCGGCTGCAGAAACCACCCGCCCATAACGTGCCCCTTGCCGGCTCTCACCAGCTCCTGGAGGCGGGCGAACAGGCTGGGTTCGTACTCCTCGACCCACTGGTAGAGCACCGCCTCATTGTGATTGAAGATGAAGCCGTAGTCGGCTTCGCACAGTTCCGCGGCCACGCGGAACGTCGAGATTGCCTCCGCAGCGCCTTCCTCCCACTCCCACAGCCAGACGGGATCGAGGTGGGCGTTGCAGATCAGGTGGATGCGAGGCTTCATGGAACAGCACCTTGCGTGCGGAATGCGCCGCCAGCCCGGTGGCGCGAGACGTAGAGCAGATTCGCCGTCGCTGCCGCTGTCTGCGTCCTCCCGGAACCGAGCGGCCGAGAGTCAGCTTGCTGCATGATTCCGACAAAGGCAGTGACGGGGAATCTGGCCTACGATAGCGAAGGAGGTCGGTGGGGGCCGATTGCTGCCGGCGTCACTGCACGATCTCGTCATGCTCCGTGCTCACCACGCACTCGCGCTCGTCGAACAGATTCAGGTAGTACACCGTCGTGCCTTCGGGGAGCGACGCGGTCACTTTTCCTTCGCTGAGCTGGGCCGGGAGGGCGACCCACGTCCGGTCGGGCCACTTGCCGGTGTCCTTGGTGTAGTTGAGCTCGGCCTTCACGACCGGCACCCCACTCTCGAACGTCGCCCAGACCTGCGCACCATCGCGGCCCTGTCCGGTTACCTTCGCCAACGGCACGCCCCCTTTGAGGATGCTGTCGGCGAAAACCTCGAGTTCCTTCGGCCCCTCACCGGCCGCGCCGTGTCCGTGCGGCATTCTCAGCCGGATGCAGAGCGTGCGCGGCGACTTCGGCAATCGATACGACTTCTGCAGCGCGTTGAAGGTGTACGCGAAATCGTTGCTGCCGGTCACCCAGCACAGGGGCATGGGGGCGTCGGGCAGATAGACCGAGGGGTCCCACCAGCGCATCCACCGAGCGGCGCCCTCCTCGCCCTGACCGTTCACACTGCCGGCGAAAGTGTGCTCGTTGGTGAACCCGCAGCCGTACACCGGCATCGCCAGTTTGTAGCGGGGATCGACACCAGCGAGGAGGCAGGTCAGGTAGCCGCCCCATGAGATGCCGGTCAGCCCAACGCGGTTGGCGTCGACTTCGGGGAGCGAGCGAAGCAGCGAATGACCGAGGAGGGCGTCGGCGATGGCGTGGTAGGTCCACTGATCTTCGCGCGGCCAGTCGATCTGGCCCCAGCCGCCCCAGCCGGGCGGGCCGCCGGATTCGTGATGGTCCCAGTTGCCGGAGGTGCCTCTTGGGACACATCCGCACGTGTCCATGGCGATGGCGGCATAGCCGCGGTCGACCCACAAACGCACCCACGACGCAAACGCCGTGCCGCCGCCGCCGTGCACCAACACCATGCCGGGGACCTTCTGTCCCGATTCCACCTTCGGCAGGCCAATCCACGCGAAGACGCGCGTCGGCTTCCCGCGGAAGGGCGGTCCCTCGTAGAACACTGCCCGCACGCCCTCCTCGCTGAATCCCTCCGCCGGGAACACCGCGGGCGGCGCAGACAGCTTGTCCATATCCCACCTGGGGCCAACCGGATCGGCAGGGGGCGGGGGCGGGGGGCTGGTTGCCACCTCGTGCGCTTTGGCGATCTCGGCGGCCGTCGCCGCGTTGGCTTGCAGTGTCACGTCGTGCGTTTCTTTTGGTCCCACCGTTGCCTCCCATACTTGCAGTCCGTCTCCCCACGGACCCCACACGCGCGAGCTGCCAGTGATCTTCACATTCGCCGTGCCGGCGAACCAAGTCGTCTGCTTCCACTTGAACGCAGTCGGCGGCTTCTCCCACCAGCCGTTGTCGCCTTCCACCGCGCCAATCGCCTTGTCGAACACCAGCAAGCAGAGTAGCTTCTCTGCGGTTGTGTTCGCCACCGTCCACTTGACGCCGTCTGGGCCGAAGTCATACCGCACCGACGCCTTGTCGTTCTTCGCAGTGACCACGTCGGCCGCCGGACGCTCAATGGTCGGGAGCACCAACGGACCGTCCTGGAACAGGTACGCGCCGCGCGGGTTGCCAACGCCAGCCTTGAGGAACTCCTGCCCGCCGACGCGCAGACTGGTCAGGCAGCCATTCTCCTCGACCACCGCGTCGTACGCGGGTGCCCGGACGCGGAAGGCCTTGCCGTCGGCCTTGAGGGCGACTTCAGCGGCCTGAGCGGCGACACAAGACAGGGCTATCGCGGTGGCCAGCGCAACGCGGGCTGTGGTTGGAGCCATTGGTAAGGCCTTCCTTCGGGGGGAATGAGAGAACCAATTCGTGCGAAGGGACGCCGTTCCTTTCCACAGGTGGTCACAGTCAGCCGCGCGCGCATGCACCCAGCGAAAGGCGTCCCGACAGGCCTGTGGAATAGACCGCTTCGCTGGACCGACCGGACTGTGCTCGGCGAGGGTCTCCTGACCCCGCCGCTCCCCGGACCGACAGGTCTCCAGAGCCCTGTG
>PEVN01000044.1 GCA_002779825.1 Armatimonadetes bacterium CG06_land_8_20_14_3_00_66_21
GCCATCGCCGTCGAAGTCGCCCACAATGGGCAGCGCCTGGAACAGCCCGTCGATGGGCTGGGTCTCCCAGACCTTCTCCCACTGGTTGCGCCGCCAGGCGAAGCACCACCCGACGCACGACTGCCACTGCCCGTTCACCGTCGGCTTGCTGAACCCGCTCTCGAACTCGAGCTTCTCCAAGCCCGGAACGTCGGGCAGCACGTCAGCGTACGTCACCTGCGTGCCCCGAGGGGTCGGCTGAAGGCGCCCGCCGGTCTCCCCCAGCGGCGAGGCAAGCCCCCACCGCGCGCTGTCGACTGGCGCGGGCGGGTCCGTCGGCTCCCCGGTCGGGACGACAATCGCCGCGTCGCCGACGCCAGAGGAAGCGACGAACGTCGTCTCCACTGAACCGACGAAGTGCTTCCACACCAGACGCGGCTGCGTGAGCCGCCCCTTCGCCCGCGAGCGGCCGTCAAGCGTGGGGTTGCCGCGATAGCAGACCCACTCACCTGGGGCTGGGAACGCCTCAGCGATCATCGCCCCTCCCAGCGCGAGACGGAAGACGGTGGCCGAGACGATAATCGCGAACTTCTGGAAGTTCGCGATTATGCTCGCCCGGCGCGCGGCGTCTGCCGGTGGAAGCGGGACTGCCAGACCGTAGCCGCCGGCGCCCAGCCGGTGGATCCATTTGTCAGGCGGCAGCCACGCGCTGGCACGCGCAGCTACGACAGGCCGGTGGTGGCGAATGCCACGGCGTGTGTGCGCGCCGGTGGCTACGGACCTCAGGAAGTCCGAGAGGCTCGTCGGTTCGTCTCCTTGCTGGGTCCCGGCTCCTGTCATCCCGCACCCGTCTTCTGCGCGAACGGCCAGCCGCGCTTCTTGTCGATCTCGCGCCGGCTGCGAGTCTTGTAGTCACGAAGTTCCTCCAGGCCGTACTGCCGCGCAAGTTCCCGGGCGCTGACGCCGGGACGCTTGGCCTTCAGCACGAACCACTGCTCGCGGTCGAGCCACTTCTCCTGCAGCACGTCGTCGGGGTGTTCCTTCAGCAGCTTGTCGCGCGGGCCGATGTTGAAGTTCTGGTGGTAGATCCCGCGGTCCAGGTCCAAGGTGATCCGGGCGACGGCGAGGTCGTCGCTGCGTTCGTCGAGGATTCGCTCACCGGTTATGTCGTAGACCTGGCAGTCGCCGCTTTGCGTAGCCGTGACTATGTAGAAATGGTGATTCAGCGCGTGCGCCTGAAGCTGTGTGCCCGCGGAGTAGGCGCTGGGCCACACGACGAGTTCTGCGCCCTGGTCGGCCAACCGCTGCCATCCCTCAGGGAAGTTGGCGTCGAAGCAGATGGCCATGCCGACGCGGCCGAAGTCCGCCTGGTACACCGGCGCTTTTTCGCCGACGCTGACGGGCGGCTTCACGTCGAACTCGCTCCAGTACGGGTACACCTTGTCATACACGCAGACTACCGCACCGCTGCGGTCGAGGAGCACGCCGGAGTTGAGTCGCCGGTCGCCCTCGTGGCGGTCGATGGGGCAGCTCACGTAGGTGTGGTGCTTCTTGGCCAGCGCGGACAGCGCCTGGATCGTCGGCCCGTCCAGCGTCTCCCACTGGTCTCCTTGCCCAAGCCACGTCTCCGGCAAGGCGATCAGGTCGGCTCCCTTGGCGCCCTCCCGGTCGACCACGGCGGCGATCTCCTCGCGAGTCTTGCCTCGGAAGCAGAGGCTTACCACGCGGACGGGCCGACCGACCTCCCCCGCTCCTGTCTGCGCTGCATTCGTCCTGTTCGCCTCCTCAGCGTTTGCCGGACCGATCCCGTGGTTCAGTGCGATCAGCGTCGCCAGAGCGGCAACGCGCACGTTGGCAGACATCAGTGTACTCCGTCAGTCCCCTGGGAGGGGAGTTGGTCGCGTTGTTCTTCGCGCGCGAGGGCGCTCCTTCCGGGCGTCGGGGCACGCCGCCGGAAGGAGCTTGGGACGGAGCTAACGAACAGACTCGGGAACGCCGAGGGACTCCTGTCCGGCTCGTCCGGCAGGGGAACCCGTTTTCCCGAAGGACACAGAACATGAACGGCACCGACGATTGGACCAAGCGACGCGCACACTGCCTTCGACGTCTCGACCATCGCGTGTCCGCGTGGGTCTGGACGGTCGGACTTCTGTGCGGCGCCGCCTTCGCCGGCGAAGCGGCCCTGCCGGAGCTTCCCTCCGACCCCGCCTTCTGGCAGCACCTTGACACACTGCCGCCGACACCCAAGGGAGCGGGCTACCTGCCCGGCGTCGCGTCGGGGAAGTACGTCCACTTCCGGTACCCGGCGCCAAACCCGAAGCCTGCACGGTACCGGATCAACCTCGACAACATCGTGGCGATGCGCGGGGGCGGCACGTCGTACCAGGTTGAGGTCCATCTGGACTCGGAACAGGGGCCGCTTCTCTACAAAGGGCCGAAGATCACCGCCGACGCCGCCTTCAACGCCGAGGACCTCTCGCGGCTGGACGCCACCGAGTTGCTGACGGAGGCGCACGTCAAGCAGGGCTATGTAGACGTGTGGGTGACCGCCTGGGTGGAGGGCGACACGTGGACGACCTACAAGGATGACGAGGGTACTCGCTGGGACCTCTACGCTCTGGTGCCCGACCCGGAGGCGTTCGCCCGTTGGGACCGGCTGCAACGCGAGCGGGCGGAGATGCTCCGCCGCGGGATCTGCGTCATTCCGCAGCCGCAGCAGATGACGCTCCACCCGCAGGACTTCCGCGTCGGCAAGGAGACGACGGTCGCGCTTTCCGGGTCGGCGGCCGCGGACGACAAAGCAACTGCCGAGGCACTTCGCCAGGAACTAACTCGCCGGTCGGGCGGCGCCGTGAAGCTGGCGAGCAAGGCGACGAGCAACCAGGTTCGCTTGGTGCTCGCCGACAAGGGCGACGCACTCGCGAAGGCCGTCGGCTTCGCGGTCTCACAGGACCTGGGCGAGCAAGGCTACGCTCTGGACGTGAAGAGCGACGGCGTCGTCGCGGCGGCGCACACGACTGTCGGCCTCTACTACGCCGCCCAAACGCTCATGCAGCTTCTCGGCCGCGACGGCAAGGCGACGGTGGTCCGCGGCGTCCGGGTCGTCGATTGGCCCGACCTCAAGTACCGCATGATGCAGTACGACGTTGCCCGCGGGAACACCGTCAACGTCGACTACTGGAAGCGCTGGATCCGGGAGCTGAGCCGGCTCAAGGTCAACCAGCTCATGCTCTACATGGAGGCTGACTGGCACTCGCCTAAGTACCCGTTCCTCGGCCGGCCCGACACGGTCACCCCCGAGAAGGCGCGGGAGCTGGTGCCCTACGCGAAGCGGTACCACGTGGAGCTGGTGCCGCAGGTCGAATCGCTGGGCCACGCCGACACGCTGCTGGGGCACGAAGAGCTGAAGGACCTCCGCCTGGCCGGCGGGCGGTGGGCGATCTGCCCGAATGCGGAGCGCACACTGCCGGTGCTCGACGACCTGTACGGCGAGTTGAGCGACGCGTTCCCGCAGTCACCGCTGTTCCATGTGGGCGGAGACGAGGTGTGGGGATTCGCCGCCGATCCGCGCTGTGCCGACTTGGTGAAGCAGGTCGGAGAAGAGGGCGTCTACGCCTTCCACCTCAACAATCTACAGAAGCTGCTGGCCAAGCGCGGCCGGAAGCTGGCCTTCTGGGGCGACGAAGTGCTCGCCTTCCCGAAGGTCGCCGACGCCCTCACGCGCGACGCGGTGGTGTTCGACTGGCACTACGGCAACCAGCAGGCGTATCCGTCGATCAAGTTCTTCCTGGACCACGGCTTCAAAGAGATCTACGTGTGCCCGGCGGTGCATGGGTACTTCGACGTGTACCCGCAGTACCGGCTGGCGTTTGGCAACATCAGCGGCTTCACCCGGGCGGGTGCGGAGCAGGGCGTCGAAGGGGTTTGCTGCACCACGTGGGGCATGAACCGCGGCGGCAGTGCCGAGAACTACCTGTACGGACTCGCCTATGCCGCCGGGTGCGCGTGGTCGTCGAAGGAAACCGACCGCGCGTTCTTCGACCAGCGGTTCCCCACCGTGTGGCTGGGCGTCCCGGCTGCGGCCGACAACGCGGCGGAGGTCGACCGGGCCTTCTGGTTCGCGTGGCGCGGTGAGGAACAGGCGCCCTTCTGGCAGCGGCTGTTCGAGGTCTCGCGGCTCTTCTTCGGCCCGTGCGACGGGTTCACCGACAAGCTGAGCGACGACGACCGCGCCCGGCTGGCGCGTGAAGCGCAGGCGCTGGGCGGGTTGTGCGGGGAAGCCTTGGCGTCAATCGGGCGGCTGCGCAAGGCCGCCACCCGCAACACCGCGACCCTCGACGCCCTGGAGCACGCCGTCCGCGTGCACGGCTACGTCGCCCGCAAGCGCCTCGCACTGTGCGCGTTGGCCGCTGCTTACCGGGCCGCCTACCTCAAGCAGCCGCGCGACGCCGCGAAGCTGCGCGGCATCCTGGCGCAGGCGCTCGAAGCACTGGGCTCTACACATCGTCCTCAACCGAGAAGTTGCCCGACGACCTGACGCCCGTGGTGGTCGACGAACACCACGCCTTCACCGGCGCCGCCGACCGGGACAACCGCTACCACCTGAAGGTCGAGCAGCTCCAACCCAACACGCGCTACTTCGTCGTCGGCCTCGTCTACAACCAGCGCGAGTTCGACACCGTCGGCGACGTGTGGCTGCGGCAGGCGTGGGGGGAGTGAGCGAGGCCCAGCACGTTGCTGGGTCTGCTGCTGGAGGGTTCCTTGCTCTGTACTACTAACGCTCAGAATCTTGTTCTCTTGCGAAGATTCCGTCCAAGTTGGGGCGAATCGTAGGGCGAGGCCTCCGTCCCCGCCGAGCTGTGCTTCTTGCGCAGGCTGTGTGCGAGACAGTCACCGCGGCGGGGACGGAGACCTCGCCATCGCAGCGGCTCGGAGGGCGTTTGGTTGCGGCTCTGCCACGATGGGTAGGGCGGCCCCAGCCTTCCCCCGAAGAATCAACCCAAAGGACCGAACACATGCCGTCTCGCAAACGCCCTCCGACGGACCCACCGACCGCCTCCAAGCCGACGACTGGCGCCACGCCCAAGCGCCGCCAGCTCTCCCGCACGCACAAGCCGGCCGAGTTGACGTTGGAAGAATGGCAGGTGGCGCTGCGGCGGGAGTTTGCACAGGACCAGGACTTCCACCTCAAGAACTTGGCTGGGCGCACGGTGTTCTCCGACTTCGCCGTCGGCAACCCGAAGACGAAGCAGAGCTATCGCGTGGCCATTCGCGGCGAGGGGCTGGGCGTCAACTACTGCGCCTGCCCCGACTACGCAACCAACACCCTCGGCACGTGCAAGCACATCGAGTTTGTGCTGGCACGCTTGCGCGAGAAGCCCTCCGCTGCGAAGGTGCTGACGCGCGGTTACCAGCCGCCGTTCTCTGAGGTGTACCTGCGATACGGCGATCAACGGCAGGTGGTGTTCGCGCCGGCAAGACGAGCGCCGGCGAAGCTGCGCGAGTTGGCGGCGGGCTACTTCGATGAAGCGGGGCTGCTGCGCGACGATGCCCTGCTGCGGTTCGATGGGTTCCTTGACGCCGCCCGGCGCCTCAACCACGAGGTCCGCTGCTATGACGACGCGCTGGACTTCCTCGCCGAGCGGCGCGACGCCGAGCACCGCTGGCAGTTGATCGACGCCCGCTACGGCGACGGCGGCGAGGCGTTGGACGGGCTGCTCAAAACCAAGCTCTACCCCTACCAGAAGGAAGGCGTCCTGTTTGCCGCCAAGGCCGGCCGAGCGTTGCTTGGCGACGAGATGGGCCTCGGCAAGACGGTGCAGGCGCTGGCGTTTGCCGAGCTGATGGCGCGGGAGTTTGGCGTCGAGCGGGTGCTCATCGTCTGCCCGGCGTCGCTCAAGTACCAGTGGAAGCAGGAGGTCGGGAAGTTCACCGACCGCGACGCCACTGTCATCGAAGGTCTGCTCCACCAGCGACGCGCGCTGTACGCGACCGACACCTTCTTCAAGATCGTTAACTACGACGTCATCCGTCGCGACCTGCCGGCCATTGCCAAGCTCTCGCCCGACGTGGTGATTCTCGACGAAGCGCAACGCATCAAGAACTGGGAGACGATCACCGCCGCCCACGTGAAGCGGATCGAGTCGCCCTACGCGCTGGTGCTCACCGGCACCCCGCTGGAGAACCGCCTTGAAGAGCTGTACTCGATTGCGCAGTTCGTCGACCGGCACCGCCTCGGGCCGCTGTTCCGGCTGCGGGCGAACCACCAGGTGCTCGACCCGGAATCAGGCAAGGTCGTGGGGTACCGAGACCTCAACTCGTTGGGCGAGACCCTCAAGCCGGTTCTGCTGCGGCGCCGCAAAGCCGGCGTGCAGTTGCAATTGCCGACGCGCACCGACAACAACTACTTCGTGCCGATGACCGGGCCCCAACGGGATATCCACGAAGAGAACAACGAGATCGTCGCCAAGCTTGTCCGCAAGTGGCGCCACCACAAGTTCCTGTCCGAGAGCGACCAGCGCCGGTTGACCATCGCCCTGCTGCGGATGCGCATGTCGTGCGATAGCACCTACCTCGTTGACCACGAAACCCGACACGGGCACAAGGTGGGAGAACTGACGACGTTGCTGGGCGAGCTGCTGCAGGAAGACGGCGGGAAGGTGGTGGTGTTCAGCGAATGGCGGCGGATGCATGAACTGCTCCTTCCCGAACTGGAGTCCCGGGGCTGGGCGTACGAGTACCTCCACGGCGGCGTCCCCTCCAAGAAGCGCAGAGACCTGCTGACTCGCTTCCGGGAGAACCCCGACATCCGGGTCTTCCTGGCCACCGAAGCCGGCGGCGTGGGGCTCAACCTGCAGACCGCGGCGACCGTAGTCAACTTGGACCTGCCATGGAACCCCGCCCGGCTGGAACAGCGCATCGGTCGCGTCCACCGGCTGGGCCAGCGACGCAACGTGCGCGTGGTCAACTTCGTCTCGGAGGGCACCATCGAGCACGGCATGTTGGACGTGCTCCGGTTCAAGAGCGACCTGTTCGCCGGCGTTCTGGACGGCGGCAAAGACGAAGTGTTCCTCGGCGGCACGCGGCTGACCAAGTTCATGGAGACCGTCGAGTCCGTCGCCGGCGCCATTCCCGAGACCTCCCCCGAGCAGCCCGCCGACGAAGAGCCCGAGCCCGCTCCGCCAGCCGCCCCCAGCCCAACGCCACCGCCGCCGACCGCTGGCGAACGCCAGCCTGCGCCCACTCCCACACCGTCTCCCGCCGAGGCACTCGCGCCCGTGCTCACCGCCGGCGCGCAGCTCCTCAAGGCGTTGGGCGACTTCGTCGAGACCAACCGGCAACCGGGCAAGTCGCTGGCCGAGTCCTTCACAGAGACGGATCCGGAGACCGGCCGCACGTACCTCAAAGTCCCACTGCCCGAACCGGAGGTCGTAGCAGGCCTGGCGGCGGTTGTGGGGCCGTTGCTGGCGTTGTTCGGCGGATCGGTTCAGTCGGCCGCGGATCGGGAGTAGGCGGGGGTCCGCGTCGATGCCCTGAGGAAAGGGCCTGAACCACTACAACTCGAAGGCGCCGAGGCTCACAAAGGCTCTCTGGCCCTTCTTCGTGGCCCTTCGAGCCTTCGTGCCTTCGTGGTTACAGCCCGGCGGCGACAGCCCTTCCTCAAGCCCCTCAGCCCGCCGGGATCATCTTCAGGCACACAGGCTGCGAGACGTTGACCTCGTTGCCGGTCGGGATGAGCTTGCCTGTCTCCTCGTCGATCCGGAACACGACGATGTTGCCCGTGTCCTGGTTGGCGGCCAGCAGGAACTTGCCGGTGGGGGCGATTGCGAAGTTGCGGGGGATTTCGCCTCCGCTCGACACGCGCTCGACGAAGGTCAGCTTGCCGGTGGGCTCGTCGATTGCGTAGACGACCAGGCTGTTATGGCCGCGGTTGGAGGCGTAGACGAACCGGCCGTTGGGGTGGATGTGCACGTCGGCGCAGAGATTGAAGGCGTGGAAGTCTTCCGGCAGCGTCGGCACGGTCTGTAGTTCGGTGAGCGCGCCCGTTGCGGCGTCGTACGCGAACTCGGTCAGAGTCGCGTTGAGTTCGTTGAGTAGGTACGCGTATTTGCCGTTGGGGTGGAAGTCGAAGTGCCGCGCACCGGCGCCGGGCTTGGCCTGCGCGAATGGCGGCTCGTTGGGGACCAACCTGCCTTGGGCCAGGTCGAGCTTGTAGATCATCACCTTGTCGAGGCCCAGGTCGCAGGCGTAGGCAAAGCGATCACCGGGGTCGGGCGTGATGGAGTGCGCGTGCGGACCCTCCTGGCGTTGCGGGTTGGCGCTGGAGCCTTCGTGCTGGATTGCGCAGGTCGCCTCTCCCAGTCGCCCGTCTTCCTGGACCGGGAGCATCGCCACGGTGCCACCGCCATAGTTGGCTACCAGCACGTACTTGCCGCTGGGCTCGACCGACACGTGGCACGGGCCGCGGCCCCTCGACTCCTGCTGGTTCAGCAGCGTCAACGCGCCGGTCGCCGGCTCAATCGCGTAGGCACTGACCCCGCCGGTCGGCTTCCCCTCAAAGTCGCCGACCTCGCTGACTGCATAGAGGAAGCGTTGACTCGGAGGGATCGCGAGAAACGTCGGGTTCTTGGTCTCGGCGACCAGGCGCGGCGCTTCCAGCTCGCCGGTGGCGAGGTTGAACCGGCAGACGTGAATGCCTTTGCTGCCGTCGCCGGTGTAGGTGCCGATGAACACGAGCATTGTGGCGATCTCCTTCATGGGTACGCTCCTGTTGGTTAGTGGTGAGTTGTGATCGGTGATTGGCGACGAAGTGACCAGTGACCAGTGATCGGTGACCAGTCACCACTCACTACTCACCAATAACCACTCACCAGTCACGACCCGACCGCAGGTCCCGTCTGCTACCCGAGGTCCGCCGCTTCGACAGCCGCCTTCGTCTTCTCCAGACCGATGCGCAGCACTTCGGCGGGGTCGCCCTGCCAGTAGGCCGGGTTGAAGAGTTCCAGCGAGAGTACGCCGCAGTAGCCGATCTCTTTGAGCAGGTTCAGCACGCGGCTGAGGGGCGCGACGCCGTCGCCGGGGTAGACGCGGTCCGCATCGCCGATGGTCTCGCGCGGCGGGTCGGCGGGGTAGTCGTTCATGTGCAGCAGGCCGAGGCGGCTTCCGTTCAGCAGCGGGAGCGACTCGAAGTCGTTGCCGCCCTTGTACAGGTGGTAGACGTCGAGCAGGACGGAGGCGTCGGGATGCTGCGACTCATAGGCGACGTACATCAACTCGCCCAGCCGAGACAGCCGCGGCGCGAAGCCCCACAGCTCCAGCAGCGGGGTGACCCCGACGCGCTTCCCGACCTCGAGCATCGCGGCGTAGCATTCGGCAAAGGCGTCGAGGCACACGTCGGCGACTTCCCCAAATGGCGGCGCCGCAATGGCGCAGCCGCCGAGTTGCCGGAGCATGTCCATTTCGCGCTTGGCTTGCTCCAACCCGGCGCGGCGTTGGCCCTCGTCGTTGACCGCCCAATGGTGGAACGCGATGCCGCCCACGACCCTCAGCCCCCGGTCCGCCAGCCGCTTGCCCAAGTCGCCAAGCGTGCCGCCGGCCGCCAGATACGTGTCCAACTCAGCAATCCACGGCTCAATGCCCATATACCCGGCCTTCGCCGCCAACTCGATGATCTCGACGATGCCCAGCTCAAAGCCCTTGATCGTCGAGGTGTTCAGCGCGTAGCCAAACGGGTGCTTGCAGCCACAGCATGGTTTGTTGCTCATTGCGGTTCCTCTCAGGGTCTGTGTGTTCGCGGGCGACAACTGCTCAGTTGCACCTGCTTCCGGCGGGTCCGGGAAGGGATTCCCGTCCTACATCCTGCCCGTAGGAGCGGAATCCCTTCCGCGACCAACTTGTCAGTACCGCAGCAGCAGCTCCAGCATCTGCCTGTCGAGCTTGTGCCCTTCCCAGTCTTCGTACTGCACGTCTGCGCGGCCGCTATCCAGGATGCCGAAACTGCCGCGGAAGTTCCAGAGGGCCCAGCCCCAGCCGGCTTTCTGCCAGTTGGCCAGGCTGTCTTCCATCCAACGGAGGACCACGTCGTGGGGCGTTTTGTTGAAGGCGCCGAACTCGCCGACCATTGCGCCGATGCCTTGCGATTCGGCGTTCTTCCACGGCTCGATCATGGTGCGCCAGAGCCAGTCGCGGTCTTCGTAGGCGGTGCCGCCGAAGGCGCCTTCGGGTCGGCCTGGTTCGTAGCGTAGCGCTGCCGGCTTCTGTCCCCAGTCGTTGAGCAGCGACAGCGTCGCTTCCTGCGGGTCGCCGGTGCGCTTCGCACCCAACTCCGATAGCTGCATCCAGTCGCCGTCGGTGACGTGGACGCGGACCTGCTCGGTGCCTGCGGGGACGAGGGCTTCGTAGTCCCGGTCGTACTCGTTCTGGTAGATGCCCCACTGCTCGCGGAATACGGCCTTGTTCCACTCGCCTTCGCCGGGTCCGCAGACGAAGTCTTTGTCGAGCACCGTTTTGCCGTCGGCGTCGACGATCAGATGGCTGCGCTGGGACACGCTGAGCACGTGCAGCCGCAGCGTCGTTTCGCGGTCGAAGGGGCCGTCGAGAGTGAGCGGGGTCTGCCACTCGGATTTCATGGCGCCGTACAGCGTGCCGTAGGCTTTGAGTCGCGGCCACGTCGGCAGCGGGTACTTGTGGGCTCCTTCGTAGCCGCGAGCGCCAAGCGAGTGGGCTCCTTCGTAGCCGCGAGCGCCAAGCGAGTGGGCTCCTTCGTAGCCGCGAGCGCCA
>PEVN01000143.1 GCA_002779825.1 Armatimonadetes bacterium CG06_land_8_20_14_3_00_66_21
GGCTACGCGCAGGAGTCGCCCAAGCCGCCACCGAGCCCTTCCGGGGTCGTGGTTGAGTTCTCCCGGCCCGACTGGCTGACCGACAACCCGGCGGGCCTGTCGCGGTTTCAGACGGACACGAAGGGGCCGGTAACGTCAGGGAGCAAGGAGTGGGACTTCGTGGTGTACTCTGACGCGGGGGGCGGGACGGACGCAGTGTTGACCGTGCCTGATCTCAGCGAACTGCCGCACAGCCTGACCCCCACGCTGGTTGATCTGGACACCGGCGAGAGGCGCTATCTGCGAACCGTGGAGCACTACGCTTTCCGGTTGACCGGCCGGACTCCGCGTCGCTTCCGGTTGGTTGTGGAGCCGTCCTCGGGGAGCGTGCTGCGGATCACGCAGGTCTCGGCAGTGTCGCGCGCCCGCGGGCTGACTGTCATGTACTCCCTGAGCAAGCCGGCCACGGTGACGGCCTGCATACGGTCGGCGTCGGGCCGCGTCGTGGGCAAGCTGGACTCGGGCCGAGCGGCACGTGTCGGGACCAATGCCTTGGTGTGGAACGCTCCCGCTACTGGCGCCGCGCTGCCTCGCGGTGTGTACTCCGTCGAGTTGGTTGCACGGACCGACGACGGCCAGGCGGCCAGGGCGACGGCGGTTGTGCGGATCAACTGACGGGTCGGCGTCATCCCTCCGGCGGTTGCGCCTCCGGGGCTGGTTCCCTCACCTGTTGCTCCTGGCCGGACGCTTCGGTCGAAGGGATCAGCGGGAGCAAGGCGGACCGGCCCGCGCTCACGGAGTTGCTGGAATCACTGCGCAAGGGCGACGTGGTCGCTGTTGCGAAGCGTGACCGGTTGGCGCGAGACTTGTTCCTGACGTTGTGGCTTGAGAAGGAATGCAAGCGAGCGGGCGCCAAGATCGTGTCGGCCGCTGGCGAGGGGACCGAGGGGGATGACCCCGCCTCTGTGCTCATGCGGCAGATGGTGGACGCGTTCGCGGAGTACGAACGAGCAATCATCCGGCAGCGAACGAAGGCAGCGTTGGGCGCCAAGCGACGCCGCGGGGAGAAGACGGGCGGGGACGTTCCGTTCGGATTCGAGGCCCACCAAGAAGACGGCCGGCTGCTGTTGGTGCCGAACCTTCGGGAGCAGAAGGTGATTCGGTTGGTGCAGGAACTGCGCGAGGAAGGCATGAGCTTCTCCGGCATCGCGCAGGACCTGAACGCGGCAGGCTACCGCACGAAGCGCGGAGCGGACTGGACACACAAGCAGGTGTCCCGCATCCTCGAGAAGGCAGCGTGAGACATGGCGAACTGTAAGCCTGTGAGCGGGTGCGCGGGTGAGCGGGTGAGCCCGTGCCCGACCAGATCGGCAGACGAGATCCTTGCCGAACTGGTGGAACTGCTGGACAATGACCCGGAGTTGCGGGGGCGAACTCTGGATTGGCTGGGCGCCGCCACGGGCGGCGAGGAGCAAGCAGACGGCGCCGCCACGGGCGGCGAGGAGGCTTCGATGCCCGAGGGACCGTTGACCGGCTTCATTCCGTTGCGCCGCGTTGCCGAGGAGCTGGAGATCAATGAGCAGACCCTGCGGCAGTGGATTCGCGACGGCAAGCTGACCGCCTACCGGATCGGCAAGAAGGTGTTCGTGCGACCGGAGGACTTGGCTGCCGTGGCGGAACCGTGGGAGCCGGGCGAGCAGATCGGGAGAGGGGGCACCCCCACCCCTCAGTTGAGCGCGGCGCTGGTAGTCCCCGATTGAAGGTAGGGTGCGGCGACACACCCGCAAGGAGGAATGACGTGGACCGAGCAACAGCACTGTACGCAGCGGCGCTTTCGGCAGACGAGGACCGGGAACACACGGTCAGACGCCACTTCGACAGGTGGCGGGAGGCGGGCAAGATCGACGACGAGGATGCCAGATGGATTGAGGCGGCGTTGGATGACACGACCCCCGAGGAAGGGAGGCGGCGAGCGGCGCGGCCGGGGAGGTTCTCGCTGCTGTAGGCGGCGCGCAGCGCTATGCGCGCGGACGCCGAGCGTCCGAGGTGACAGGAATGGGTTTGACGACACAGACGACGACCGACACGACACGCGAGCTTGGCCAGGGTGCTGGTCAGACGCGGCGAACGCACGCCGTTCGTGGGCGAACGGACGCCGTTCGGCCGCAGTGTGCTGCGGTCACCAAGTCGGGGGCCCGTTGCCGACGGCCGGCGCTGCGCGAGGGGGACTACTGCCGCCTCCATGCGAACGACCCGGAAGTGGCGGCGCTGCGTGACGAGGGGCGCCGCCGGGGCGGGGCGGCGGCGGCGGAGGCGTGGACGGGGCGGCAGAAGGTGCAGGCGTCGTTGGCCGGCATCCGGCTTGGCGAAGGGGAGGGGCTTGACCCGGAAGCGGCGGAACGGCACCTGCGGGGCGTGCTGAACGCCTACTGCGACTCACTCAGCGACCTGGACGACAAGGCGGTCCGCGCGATCACCGCGGCGCACGAGCAGCTTCGGCGGTTGTCGGAGCAGGCGAACAAGCTGCTACGCGACCAGGTTCTGAGAGCTGCCTGGGACTGCGTGGACCTGAGGCAGCTTCGCGACGAACTGGACGGCGAGATTCGGGAGTTGATGGGGCGGCGGAGGGAGCTGGGGGGGTAGAAGGGGTGACGGGGTGAAGGGCGAACGCCCAACATTGAACGCCCAACGCCGAACGGCCAAGGGGGCGAAGGGGTGACACGGTGAAGGAGTGACACCGATTGCAGATTTGAGAGGGCCCGCTCCGGCGGGCACCCCGATTGCAGATTGCCAACGGCGGACGCACGGCGTCCGCGCTTGGAGAGGAGAATGCAGGATGTTGACTCGGAGGCAGTACACCGCGTTGGTGTTCGTGACGTTGTTCGGTTCGTTCGCTGGTGGGGCGGTGATGGAGTGGGTGTTGACTGGCAAGGGGGCGCGGGCTGAGGAAGCGGGGAAGGTGGTTCGGGCGGATCGGTTCGAGGCGCGGGAGTTCAACGTGGTGGATGAGAACGGGCGCGTAAGAGCGGCCATTGGGCTGTTGGGAGAGGGCAGATTGGCATATCCGCACGTATCCCTGCTCGACGAGCACGGGAGAAAGCGAGCGGGAATCTTCCTTATGGGGTACCCGACGCTCGTACTGTTTGACGCTGAGGGACGCGGAGATATCTCCCTGCATGGCGGTTTGGAGCTAGACCCGCGGATCATGTCTGGTCCCCGCCTGACGGTCAGCGACAAGGACGGCAAGGAGCGCGCCAGGCTGTCGGTGTCGGCTGACGGCTCGCCCAGCCTGTCGCTCAGCGACAAGGACGGAACGACACGCGCCGTCCTGGGCTGCACCGAGCTTCAGGACAAGCGCACGGAGTCGGTCGAGCAGCGGCAGGAGTCATCCTTGGTGCTGTTCAAGAGCGACGGCGACGTGTTGTGGCAAGCGCCGTAGCGAACTCTCTCGGGCAGAGGAGAATGCAGGATGTCAATGGCAACCGGAGACGTTACCTGGCGTCTCGGCTACCGCAAGCCGTGGCTCCACGACTGGACCGCGCCGTTCGACGACATCGTGCCGGGGCCGGGCGATGCGCGAGGGTGGGCATTCCAGAAGTCGCACGCGCTGCTGAGGGCGCTTGCAGAGCGGAAGGGCAGAAGGGCCGTCGTGACCGGCGTGCTCAACGTGGACCCTTGCACGAAGGTGCCTCGCGACCTCAAGAGTGGCGTCTGCATGGTGCAGCGGGCAGCGCGCCTGCTGGCCGATGGGCTGCCGGTGATGGTCACGTGGCCGGTGCAGCAGGAACTCACGAGGTGGCTGAGGCATGGAGGGCGGGAGAGGGTGTTTGTCCTGGGGGAAGACCAAGTGGCGAACCCCAGATCCCAACCTGGGCCAGCATTCCCAGATGGCTTGCCGAAGGTGGCGCGTGGTGTCAAGCTGGAGGTTCCGAGTGAGCAGTGGCTTCTTGCCGCGGCGAGCGTCAGCGGGTGTGCCGTGGAGAAGCTCAAGCTCGAGGTTCCGAGCGAGCAGTGGCACCTTGTCTCCATGCCGGAGGAGGACAACGAGATTGTGTTGCGCGCTGAGTTCTCGTCGCCCAACCGGCTTGAGGTCCCGCAGACCGATCCGCCCTGCTTCACGTATGCACTTGAGGCGGCCGTCGAGGTGCTGTGGGAACACCTCTACCAGCGGGAATGGAAGTTGACGCCGGAGTACCATTTCAGGGCCTGTAGCCGGGACGGGTGCGGGCGGCTGTTCCTCGCGGAGAGGGCGCGGCGCGGGAACGAGAGCAAGCAATTCTGCTGCGACACGTGCAGGGGATGGTACAACGCGGACGCCAAGCGAAGTGCGCAGCCGGAGAAGTATGACCGTCGCCGGGGACCTGGGAAGCGGTGGAAGCCGGGGCCGGCTCCGAAGGGGAGGGAATGGCGACCGACGCCTCCGGGGGAGGGGGACTCGTTGTTCTACCTGGACTGATTCCTGCGACGCTAAGGGGGGTGCCTTAGCGTTGGGCAATTCGGGTTAGCAGTGCGCTGATTCCGCAGCATCATGAGGATCATCTCACTTACGAGGTGATTCCGGATGCAGAACCTCCGCAGTACCGTAGGGTCACTCCCCGCCGGGCACACCCCGCCGAAGCCGCAGCCCAGCAACCCCACCAACTGGCTGTGTTCCCGCTGCGGGAAAGAGAATGTCCCCCTCGCGGCCGACTGCGAATGCCGCCCTCGCCCCGACGGCGACCCGCCTTCGCTTCTCGACGGCGAGACCGTCCGCAGAGCGGCCGTCTGCCGCGAGCTTGAGGCGCGGTTCCCCAAGCTGCGGCCGCGGGTTGAGTTGGACCGGGACAACTACGGACGGCCCCTCGACTGGCATTGGCCAGGTCGCCGCGGCTGGGGCTACCTCTACTCCGCAGACACCATGGGCGTGGTCGTCACAGGGGCGCAGACTCGGGCGAAGCTCCGCCGACAGAGCCGATGGCCGGTCCTCCAAGACGGGGACGCCGAGCTGACACTGCTGGTGCCCGACCGCGACTTCCCTGAGGCGGCAAGGCTGGTCGGGCTTCGGCAGCGCCGGAAGGCATCCCCGTAGCAGTTGGCAGCCCTCGACGCTGCCCGCGGGAAAGCCGCCGAACATCTGCGCAGAAGCCCTTCCGGCGACGCAGAGCGCGAGCGAGCGCATTCCCCTACTTCCCCCCCCCCAACGGGGGACCCCGAACCTCGGGCAAAGGAGAGCTGATCTGTGACACAGGACCCCCGACCATTCACCACGTCCGATATGTGGCTTGCCGCGTCGGTCGTGGCGGCGACCAACGCCAACGAGGTGCACGTCGAGCGCCCGGCCAACGGCGACCGCCGGGCCAGGTTCGTCGTTGCCTGCCCCGCCGGCGCCGACTGCGACCTGATCGCGGCGGAGTTCCGGAGTGAACGGCTGCAGGTCAACGCTGCTGCATTCATGCGCGCCATTCGACGCCTGAAGCGGGCGTTGTACGACGGCGAGTGAGGGAGGTGCTTCGGTATGGAGAATGCTGGACGCCAACCAGACGTAGACCGCGAGCTGTTCGCTGCTGAGCTGATGCGCGAGGGCGCCACGCTCTGGGGTGTCCCGCGGGAGAGCGAATCGGCTGTGGCGCCGTGCCGAGTGCACCTGTTCAAGTCCGGCCTGCGCGTGAGCGAGGACGGCGGGAGGAACCGGGCCGCCTTGGCGTTGGCCTGTCATCTCCGGCAGTTGCTTGGCTACAAGGAAACGCGGATTCTCGCTTTGCTGGGTCAGTTCAACAGGCGCTGTTCGCCCCCGTTGAGTGACCGCGAGCTTGCTGCTGTGGTGCGCTCGGCGTTGAAGCCCAGGGCTGGCGGCAAGCCTTACGAGTTCGGCTGCGCGGGGTTCCTGGACTCCCCGGTGTGTCCCGGCAAGGCGGCTTGCCTGTACTGCGTCACCTACGGGCAGCGAAGGCCGTCGACCGTGCCCAACTCTGCGTACTACCAAGCGGACGCGCAGTTCCGGGAGTCCGGCTGGCCGAACTGCCTGCGGAAGCGTGCGGGGACGCTGTACTGCTGGCTGACGACGCTGGCGATGCTGCGCGGCTTCCCGCCAGACGCGACGCTCTACACCACCTT
Organism: Armatimonadetes bacterium CG06_land_8_20_14_3_00_66_21; assembly: GCA_002779825.1. Taxonomy (GTDB): domain Bacteria; phylum Armatimonadota; class Abditibacteriia; order CG2-30-66-41; family CG2-30-66-41; genus CG2-30-66-41. The sequence continues at coordinate 6,073 of PEVN01000143.1, forward strand.
CGCGGAGATCGAGGACGGAACCGCAATAGACCGGCGCCGCGTCCGTGGCTTGCTCGAGGAACTCGCCCGGCACGGACTCATCATTGTGAGATTCGGGCTCTGGCGTAGTGACCGCGAACGGAATCCAAACGGCTTGGCCGGACACGGTACGGAGATTCGCAAAGTCCTGCCGCTTCCCTCGTGCCCGGGGGCGGACACATAACAGGCACACATAACAAGCACATCCAGCCAGGGCGGACACATGATAAGGACTCAAGACCACATTGAAGGGAGAGGGAGCGTAGCGCAGGGGCACACTCGCCGCGAACGGACGCCGTTCGTCCGCTGACTGACACCGCGAGATCGTCATGAGCGAACCGGGACTCTGCACCGAGACGACGACTGCCCTGCGGTTGCCCCCGCGAACGAGCCCACGTTCTGCGCGGCGCGCGTCGGAACGGCCGGCTGTCAGTGGTGCGACCTCGTGTCGGACGCCGACCGAGGTGGTGTTACCGGACGGTCAACAGGTCACAAGAATGTCGGCGCCGGAGTTGGGCGACTGGTTGGAGGGTCTGGCGGTTCGTCTGGCGGAGAAAGGGTTGCTGTAGGTCGCGGCGAATCCTCTGCCCCAGGGGTGCCCGGAGGATGCAGAAGATGAACGCGGCTCTCGGCTATGTGCGGGTGAGCGACAAGGAGCAGGTCGAGACAGACCTGTCGCTCCCTCGGCAACGCCGCCTGATCGAAGGGACGGCGGGACGGCGGGACTACTACATCGTGGAGTGGTTCGAGGACGCGGGCCGGTCGGCGTTCCACGACAAGCCCGAGGACCTCGCCGAACTCACCCGACGCCTGGGCTTGCGCGCTGCCATCGCCAGGGCCAAGCGCGACAAGCTGCCCATCTGGGTGATGCGGCTGGACCGGTTCAGTCGGAGCACGGACGCGCCGGTGATGATCGAGCTTCTTCGGTCGGTCGGCAGCGACGTGTTCTCGGTGACGGAGCAGATCGACACAAGCAGAGCAGAGGGCGTGCTGCTGGAGCGGATCCTCCAGACCTTCGCGTGGTTCCGGTCGGCGCAGTTGGGGCCGGCCATCGCCGACGCGCGGAAGACAAGGGCGGAGCGGGGTCTGTGGACGGGCGACCCGCCGAGCGGGTACGTGGTGGCAGAGGGCAAGCTGCGGTTCGACCCCAAGCTCAAGCCGATTGTGCAGCAGGTGCTCACCCTCGGCATGGAGGGCTTCGGGTGTCACGTGATCGCCGGGCGGCTGTCGCCGGAGTACCAGCGAGTGACGGGCAACTACCTGCACGCGAGCCTCGTGTTCCGCATCCTGCGGAATCCGGCGTACTGCGGTCGGCTGTCCATGAAGGGCACGACGGTGGAGGGGGCGCTCCCGAAGCTGGTCGAGCCCTGGGAGTTCGAGCGGCTGCAGGAGCAGCTATCGCGGCGCCGCCGGTCCCCCAAGGCAGAGCACGAACTGCTTCTGCTCCAGGGAATCGCGACCTGCGGCAAGTGCGGCAAGCTGCTGCGCCGGCATGTGACCCGAAGCGAGCCGTACCTGACGCGCTCATACCTCTGCCCGACCCACCGCACCCCGTCCACCCACAGCGAGCCGTGCCAAGTCATGGTCTCCGAGCGCAAGCTGCACCGACGCCTCCGCCAAGACCTCGAAGGACTCCTCGGCGTCTCTGACCGTAAGGTGTCGGTGCCCGTGCCGAAGGTGGAGGACGGTTCCGAGGTAGACCGCAAGGCGGAGGTAGACCGGCTGAAGCGGCAGCGCGGCCGGTTGCTGGAAGCCTACAAAGCCGAGGCCATCTCTGTCGAGGAACTCAAGCGCGAGCGGCAGGCGGTCGACAAAGAGCTTGAGCGGCTGTCGCAGAAGGCGCGCGAGAGGAAACCAACGCCACCCAACGAGACAACCCTCCGGCGCGTGGCGAAGCTGGTGCTGGAGGCGCTGACCGACGAGACCATGGACCCCGCCCGCCGCCGAGCAGTCATCGGCGAAGTCTTCCGAGAAGTACGTGTGCAACGCGGGGCCGACAGGGGGGTGGAGCTTACCCTTGTACTGCGGTGATTCTCTATGCCCAAGTTCCTGGCGGCTCACTGTCCTGGGCAATCACGTCAATTGGATCCATCATCGGACTTCTGCCTCTCTGGGGTAGCTTCTGCCCTCGCTCTGGCTGCGAGCAATCGGCACGCCAGCGTGCCGGCACGGCCATCCTAGTCGGGGCGTGCTGGCGAGAGCGAGCGATATCTGAGGCACCAACGGGCACTTGTCCTCAACCGAAGTAGCGGACTGCCTGCGGACGCGTACCGGGTCCGACACCTGGGGTTCGAGTATCCCCGCGCCATTTCGGGCAGACAACCCAAGCGTCAAGGACCCGCCAAGTCTCAGAAGCGTCGCCCGCGGTGCTGAGCGTGGGCGCTCGCGTGCCACGGGTGTCTGCCCCACACTGGCTCACTCCGGGATGCGCTATCGGGTGTGCTTCCTGCAATGCTACCTCCCCGGGCAGCCAGACCGAGGACGGCGGCGGCGGCGAGGAGTTTCACCCCGACTCGGAAGCCGCCAACATCCGCTCCAGATCGGCAATCCCTTCTCGGGCTTTCTGTTCACTGTCCGGCCTGAGACGGAGCGGGATCCCGCGGCTCACCAGCAACTCCTTCACGCCGTCGAAGGCGGAAGCCGATCCTGCAAAAGGGGACAGCCTGTTCGCCTCGGACCGGTCCTCCCCAATCCGTTGTCGCCCTGAATCCGTTGGGCGGCCCAGGGGACATATTCCCAACGAATTCAGGGCGACAACGAATTGAGGAGGAAGTGTGTGGGGGTGCCTCGCTCCCCCGTTCGTGCGCCGGACCTGGTGGCGGGAGAGGACCCCTCTGACGCCGCGTGACTGCACTGGGGCGTTGGTACCGCTCCGTTGGTCCTGGCGCGACGCCGCGGGAGGAACTGCCGGAAGCAGGACATCCCGTCGCGAAGCCGAACACTTGGCCGCACTGAACGCTTGACACCGGTGCCGCACCGGTGGGCCCGCCCTCTCTCGGGAGGAAGCCCTGACTGCTCTCTGTCTCGTCCTTGTGGGAATCGTCGCGACCTGTGTCGTCTCGGCTGAGGAGGCGCCCTCGCCGCCGGACGCCCTGCCCGAGTTGCCGGGGGGCAAGCAGTGGACGCTCGCCTGGCACGACGAGTTCGACGGCACCGAGTTGGACGAGTCGAAGTGGGAGACGCCGCCCGACGCGAAGCGCCGGGACGGCTGGTGGATGCGCAAGGCCGTTGCGTTGGACGGCAAGGGCAACCTGGCCCTCAGCGTGCTGAAGGAGGGTGATCGCTACCTCGACGGGTGTGCCCGCACCCGCGGCAAGTTCGAGCACGCCTTCGGCTACTACGTCGCGCGCGTCCAACTGCAGAAGCAGGCCGGCCACTGGTCGGCGTTCTGGCTCTACAACAACTGCGTCGGCAAGGTGGGCAATGAAGGGCGCGACGGCACGGAGATCGACATCTACGAGAAGCCGTGGCTGGACGACCGCGTGCAGCACGCGCTCCACTGGGACGGCTATGGCAAGGAGCACAAGTCGGAGGGGAAGAAGGTGGAAGTGCCCGGCATCATGGACGGCTGGCACACCTTCTCCCTGTGGTGGGCACCGGAAGAGTACGTCTTCTACGTGGATGGCAAGGAGACTTGGCGCAGCAACGCCGGCGGGGTGTGTCAGGTCCCGCTCTACGTGAAGCTCAGCGATGAGATCGGCACGTGGGCCGGCGACATCGCCAAGGCCGAGCTGCCCGACTCGTTCCTGGTGGACTACGTGCGAGTATACGACGTGGTGGACGCACCGGCGGCGGGCAGGTAGGCGGATGAGAGTCTTCGGCGCTCTTCTGCTGGTGCTGGTGGGTGCGTCGCTGATCGCCTGGAAGATCCAGCCCGCGCCGGCGCCGCCGGGGATCACGCCGTTGATCTGGGTCAGTGACGACAACCCGGCACGGCGGGCGCATATCGAGCAGTTCAACCGGCTGAATCCCGACCTCCAGATTCGACTGGATCCCGACAACGGCGGCATGGAGAAGGTCATCGTCCAGTCGCTGGCCGGGGTGGGGCCCGACTTGTTCGACTGCTACGGTGCGGCGCAGCTTGCGGCGTACGTCAAAGCGGGGATTGCCTGGGACGTGACGGAGGAACTCCGCAAGGACGGCGTCGACATTCAGCACGATGTCTGGGGTGCCACCCTCCCCTATGTCCTTTACGAGGGGCGCACCTACGGCTTCCCGGCCAATACCGCTGTCGACGTGTTGTGGTTCAACAAAGACGTGTTCGACAAGCTCGGTCTCCCGTACCTGGAGAACCGACCGCGAACCTGGGAGGCGTTCCTCCCGCTGGCCAAGAAGCTCACCCGGCGCGACGCCGATGGCCGCATCCAGCACTTCGGGCTGTCGTTCGACCCCTGGGCGTGGAAGTTCTTTCTCTACCAGTGGGGGGGGCGAGTCTACAGCGACGACGGCACCCGCTGCGTGCTGGACTCGCCGCAGGCCGTCGGGGCGGTGCAGTTCCTGCACGACCTGATCTACAAGCACAAGGCGATGCCGTCGCCTGCCGACGAGGAGGCGCTGGCCCAGCAGGGCGGGTGGGGCTCCGCGTCCATCAAGTTTCTGGGCGCCGGCCGGCTCGCCACCGCGGTGGGCGGGCGGTGGTGGCTGTGCACCCTGCGCGACTACAAAGGGCTGCGACTGGGCGCAGTGGAGTCGCCCCACGGCCCGCTTCGGCGCTTCTGGGGGTACGGCAAGAGCACCGTCATCAACTGCAACAGCCCGCGGCGGCGGCAGGCACTTCGGTTCCTCCGCTACATGACCGGTTTGCCCTACAACCGGCTGATCAACCAACAGGCCGACGGCCTTGCCCCGATGATCCGCTACTGCACCGACAAAACGCTATTCAACCCACACTTCCCCCAGGAAGACTACCACCGTGTGTTCCGCGAGGTGATGCCACTGGGCGAGCCCGAGCAGATCAGCCCCTTCGTGAACGCCGCCGCCGCCGAGCAGCTCATCAGCATTCAGTTGGACCTGGTCCGGCGGGATGCAAAGAGTGCCGCGGCCGCCATGAAGACCGCCGCCGAGCAAGTCAATGAAGAGATGACCAAGAACCTGCGCCGCAACCCGGCACTGCGAAGGCAGTGGGAGAAGCTGACCAACGCAAACAACCGCGAAGGAGTCGCCCCATGACCCCGGAGCCTGCTCCCCGCGTAGCCGGCGTCGGCAGCGGGGCGGACCCGACACACGCTCCACGCGCTGGCGCGCGCAGGCACACGGGACAGACACGGGAACCGGACCCACCAACCGGCACGCTCCACGCGCTGGCGCGCGCAGGCACACGGGACAGACACGGGAACCGGACCCACCAACCGGCACGCTCCACGCGCTGGCGCGCGCAGGCACACCCACCAGACCGCCGCAGCGCTGTGCTTCCTCGCGCCCAACTTCCTCGGGTTCCTGATTTTCACCGCGGGGCCGGTGCTGTTCTCGCTGATCGTCAGCTTCTCTAACTGGAACCTCCAGAAGACCGAGCCCTTCGGCTGGATCGGGCTGGAGAACTTCCGCGAACTGCTGACCGATGACCGGTTCTGGCTGTACTTCCTCAACACGCTGTACCTGATGATCGGGATCCCGTTTGCCCTCGCCGGGTCGCTGTTCCTCGCCGTGCTGATGAACCAGAAGCTCCGCGGAATCATCGCCTACCGGACGCTCTTCTATCTGCCCAGCTTCACCAGCGGCGTCGCACTGATGATCCTGTGGAAGGCGCTCTACAACCCCGACTTCGGGCCCATCAATGCGGCGTTGGGTTCGGTGATGCACTTGCTGGGCCTGGGTCACGCCGAACTGCCACGCTGGCTGGGCTCGATGCAGAACCTGTTCGGGCTGGACCCCGAGCACGTGAAGTTCACCGCCAAGTTTTTCGGCCTGGGCGCCCGCGACGCCATCATCTTCATGGGCGTCTGGACTGCCATCGGCGGCAACAACATGCTGCTCTACCTCGCTTCGCTCAGCAATGTGCCACCAGAGCTGACCGAGGCGGCAGAGCTCGATGGCGCCGGCAAGTGGCAGGTCTTCCGCCACGTCACGTGGCCGCAGCTCGCGCCCACCACTTTTTTCATCGTCATCATGAGCATGATCGGCGGCTTGCAGGGGGGCTTCGAGCAAGCCCGGATCATGACCGGGGGCGGCCCCGCCGGCACCACGACCACGCTGAGCCACTACATCTACAACAAGGCGTTCACCGAGTTCCAGATCGGCTACGCCTCGGCAGTGCCGTGGATGGTGAAGGGGATTCAGTTGGGGGCGGTGAAGGGGTGAGGCAGGGACGGGGAGACAGGGAGACGGGGAGACGGAGGGAAGGAGCGAGGAGGGCACTTCATGTCGTGGGTCCGCCGCCAACGGGGCACCGGTGCGGTCTGACAGCGGGGCAGCGACCTGAGAGGTCGGTAGCGCACACATAACGATGAGGTTCATTGCTTCCATGGCGACTTTGAGCGCAGTTGCGGTCGCGTCCTCGGCCGACCAGGCGCCTGTGGCCCGCTACCGCGAGTCTGTCCGCTCGTGCCTCGACAATCTGCTCGCGCACGGCACCGACCGCTACGGGCCGGTGCAGACACCCATGCTCATGAGCGTGATCGACGTGCGCACAAATCAGGCGCCGCAGGAGCCGCTGCTGCTCGATGGCTGGATTCGCAGCGAAGAGCGGCCCGGCCGGCGCAACCCGGGCGGGTGCGATCTGTGGGAGGATCAGCCGCTGCTCCACGCGCTCTACGGCTACGGTGCGCTCTCGGGTGACGCGCGCTACGCGCAAGCTGCCGACGCCTACACCCGCTCGTTCTTCGAGCGCGCCCGGAAGCCGAACGGCCTGCTCGCCTGGGGCTCGCACCTGTTCTACAACGCCTACACCGACCAGCTCGACGACGATCGCCACGGCAACCCGCACGAGATCCTCATCCACCTGGCCGAGTGGGACGCCATGTGGGAGGTTGACCCGGAGACTGTGCGGCAGGAGATCGAGGGCGTCTGGAAGTGGCATGTCGTGAACAAGGAGACCGGGCAGCACAACCGCCACGACGACGCCGCGCCGGGCTGCGACTTCGCCTTCTCCGGCGGGTCGTTCGCCCACGCCTTCGCGTTCCTGTACAGCAAGACCGGTGACCGCACCTGGCTCGACCACTCCAAGTTGGTGGCGAACTGGCACTGGAGCCACCGCAACCCGGAGACCAACCTCGCCCCGGACGCGCCGTCGACCGGCGACCGCTACGACGCCACCCACTGCTTCACAACGGTAGCGGGCCCGCACGCCGCCGCGCTGCTGCGATGCTTCGAGATCACCAAGGACCCGTTCTTTCGCGACGTTGCCGTCGCCTACGTGAAGGCGTGGCTGAAGTACGCCTGGGACGAGCAGGCCGGGCTGTTCCACGCCGCGCTGAAGCTCGACGGCACTCCCGTCCCCAACCAGGCCAAGGGCGCCGGCTACGACGCCTGGATGCCCACCGGCTACGCCGACACCTGGCCGACCACGATGTACGGCTACGAATTCCCACTGGCGGCGGCGCAGGCGTGCCTGTACGCCTATGAGCTGACGGGCGACTCGGAGTTGCTGGACGGCGCGAAAAAGTGGGCGCGGCACATCCGGGCAAGCCTCCCACCCACCATCGGCCGCCGCTGGCGGAAGGAGCTCTACGCCGCCATGCCCGAAGCCGAGCAGCGAGGCGGCGCCTACGCCGACGGCTACGGCCGCGCGATCTCGTTCTTCACCCACCTCCACCAGGCGACGCATGACCCAGCCGACCTGGCCACCGCACAGCAACTGGCGGACGAAGCCCTCGACAAACTCTCCGAGAACGGCTGGCTGAAGGGCCACGCCGGCAAGCCGTACTACGAGGCGACGGATGGCGTGGGAACGCTGTTGGGTGCGCTGCTGGAGGTGGCTGACTGAACGGCCGCCAGCGGACCCGGGATGCGAACTCACGGCGCCGAGTGCCGCCTACACTGCCGGTTCCGCGTCGCCGTGGCTTGCTGTCGGGTCTCTCCTGAGCCGGGCGAGGTGCGCCGAGGCGTCTGCTCCCTGGCTGGAGCCCTGGTGGTCTTGCTACCAGCAATCACACCCGAGCGACGATCACTCTATACCTCCTTGATTGACCACCACGCACTCGAAGGAGGTACCAGTCATGTCCTACCCGTTCGCCAAGTCAGCCCGCCAATCGTTGCCCAGCCCGTTCCTGGTGCAGGAGGCCCGGGCGCCGGACCCCGCTGTCGACTTCCTGGCTCAGCTCTGGGAAGAGGTCGGACGCTCTGTGCCCGCGGCGCCGGTTCGGTCCGCGCCGGCTGTCGGAGGCGAGGAGCGCGTGCGCTACAGCTATGACTGAGCGCAGTTCCACACTCCAGCGGGTTGTGCTCCCCGAACCGCTCCTGCGGGCAGCGCTGGGCCGGTTCCTGCGCGAACCGGCCCAAGTGCTGCTGCACCCGGCAGGCCTCAACGTCACCGAGGACTGCTGCGAGTGGCTGGTTCGAGGCCAGGCGAACGTCGGCGACGCGCCCGTCGGGCCGGCGGTTCTCCTGACGGCGCAACCCGCTATCCAGCCCCTTCTCAGCAGCGCGCCAGTGGCGTTGGTGCATCTCCCGCGCCGGGGCAGGCCGCGGGTGCGAATGGCCGACGGCGACGGTGCCCTGGACCGCGGCGTCCTGCGGATCATGGCACCCGGATTGGCGGAAACGCAAGCCGGCGCGTTGACGCATTCGCAGGCGCTCCCCGTCTCGGAACGCTTCAGCCGCGTTGCCGGCGCACTGGGGGATCCGCTCTGGCAGCGGCTGCTCGCGCTCCGGTTCGCCCTCGTCGGTTGCGGCCGGACGGGAAGCCTGTTAGCCACCACGCTGATTCGCATGGGCGTCCGCGACCTGGCGCTCATCGACCCCGATACCGTGGAAGCCAGCACGCTGGACGGCGCCGGCTACTTCCTGCCGCAGCTGGGGTCTCCGAAGGCGGAAACCTTGGGCAACTACCTGCGCGTCGTCAGCCCCGGGGTGACGGTGACGCCGTGCGCCAACTCGGTCACCTCGCTCGCGGCACTGGCCGCCGTGAAGCGCGCCGACCTCCTCGTCTGCGCCGCCGACAACGACGGCGCCCGGTGGGCTTGCGGGCTGCTGTCGGCGCGCTACCTGAAGGTGCTGTTGGACGTGGGCGTGGGGGTCTTCTCCCCGCTTTCGTCCCCTGCAACCGACGGCCCGTCGATGGGGGCCGAGGTGCGGCTGATTGTGCCGGGAAGCGAAGCCGGCCCGTGCCTGGCGTGTTTCGGCGGGGTCGCGAATCCCCAGCAGGTGGCTGCCCTGTTCCGTAGCGCCGGCGACGAGCGCCGCTCCCAGGAGGAGCGCGTCTGGCGCCAGGAGCGTGCCGGCAGCCTCCGGTTCTTGGCCGAGATGGCCGTCGGGCACGGGCTGGCTCTGCTCTTCGGCTTCCTGTCCGGCCGCGTCGCCGGCAGCACTTGGCTGCGAGTAGAATTCGATGCCGACGGCCTCCCGGCTGTTCATCGAGTCTCGCCACAGAGAGGAGCCGATTGCCCCCTGTGCGCTACACTCGGCCAGGGCGACGCTGCGTGAATGGCAGCGCGGCGTTGCGGCGCTGCTGTCGCGCTATTGCGTCCCCTTCCCCTTTTTGTCTGCGGCAGGAAATGAAGAGGTGGCGGCGAATCCGTTCTCCGCACCGGCTTTTCCCACCTTCCGTGTCAAGCGGCGGTAGACCGCCGCAGATCGGAGCAGAGACCATGGAGTCAACGTCGGAACCGATTCGCGAGTGCCTCTCTTGCCCGCCCTGGCCGACGGGGGTCTTCCCCCTCCTTCTTGAGCGCTTCGTCTCGCAGTGGGATCGGTCCACCCATAGGCAGATCAGAAAGTGGTTCATTCTCCACGCCGAAGAGCACGCCAGGCGATACCGCAGCCCAAAGAACCGCCAACCTCTCCCCGAGGAGGGGGTGCACTGGGTGGCGAAGCGCGTTGTAGAGCCCGCGATGCGGGGGCTGACCAAGCTCTCGACGCGATGCGCCGAACGGGGATGGACGCCTGACGCGTCTATCTACCTCGCCATGAAGGTCAAAGGCATGGGCGCTTAGTGGTGGCGCCTGCCGCAGGAGGTGGCCATCGATCCTGCTGTGGTCGCCAGCCTCTTCGACAATCCGCACAACTGCCAGGCGCTGTGGCACTGCCTCGAGACGCACTTCCCGAAGGATCCGACGACGAGAGAGGTCTTCTGGCTCACCTGCGTTCACGGCTTGAAGCAGCACGAAGCGGCGACGGTGCTCGGCATCACGCGCGAGAACGTCGGCCAGAGGCTGAGCAAGGCCGCTCGTACAGAATCCTTCCGGGACTGTCTGAAAGAGAACCTGGAGCTGCCGTAGCCAGCAAGGATGTGACGACACGATGGAGTTTGCAGAACACGAGGTAAAAGCACTGCTGGAAGCGTGGGCCACGGCGGCGAGGGCGCGGCGCGGACGGTTGGCCCAGACTTCCCTAAGTGCGGAGCACCTGGGGCAATTGCCCCAGACGCATAGCTGGGAGGAGAGGGGCATGCGGCTCAAGCTTGACGAGAAGCCGGGAGTAGCCATGAAGCTCCACTTCCGGGGGCATGGCGAGCAGTGGAGAGGCGCGCTTCTCCACTTCTTCTGGCCCGCCCGGGAAGCCATGGAGGAGGGACCCGTCTCCGGCTTCGTCCGGTTGAGCACCGAGCCCTATGACGAATGCTACGACGGCATCGTGTCCGGACCATGTCCGCGGCTCCTGTCGGCGCCGGCGTGGGCGCCCCTCATCCCCCGGACCGTCGATCCGGAACGCATTCTCCCGGAGATGCTGCAGGCGACGTTCAGACCGACGCGGGCGATGCTGGAAGGATGGTGCGGTCAGCACAAGGACGCTTTCAAGCCGGAGTTCCGCGGAACGTGGGACGCGGTCCTTCTCAAACTGCCAGCCTAACGCCGAACAACGCGAGGGAACCAAGGCTATGGAATCGCCGGTCCAGGCAGAAGATGCCATGAAGGCGTTGGGGCAGGCGCTCTCGCTCTCCGGCAGCGGCGCCGCCGAAGATGCCCGCGAGACGTGCCTGGTCCGCGGTCACTTGTTCCCGCTTCTCCGCGTCGCGGTGGCAGAGATCGCGCAAGGGGGCACGCAGGCCCGGAATGCCCAGAAGGTACTTGAGGACTGGGTCGCGGCGGCGGCCGAACCCGCGTCCGCCACGTGGGAGCTGTCGCTGCCCCGGTGGGTGCTGCACTGGGCGACAAACGTCGACGCCGGGAACCAGGCGCTTCCCTGTGCGTGCCCACTGTGCCGGTCGAATGGCTCAAAGACGGGCGCCTCGAACCCGCCCACGCCGCATGCTCTCCACGCCCTGCGAGCGGTACTGGCGGCAGCGCAGGCGGCGGCGACCTGGCAACCAGGGGCGATCGATGGAGAGAGCGCCGAGGCGTTCCATCAGCGCCGTGCCGCAGCCATTGTTCATGCCGCCGCCGTGTACAACGGCGCAAAGGCGCCGCCCTTCGGACCCCGGTGGGTCGACCAGGATCCGATTGCCATCCTGCGGGATCTGAAGGGGAACTCGTCCTGCGGCAACTGGACCCTCGGCCCGGTGCGGGACCTCCTTGACTACCTGCTCAAGCCACCGGCCGAAGGTGACGAGTCAGCGCTCTGGCCTGAGGTCGAGCCGTCAGCCGCGGTCGCGGTGCCCTTTTCTGACGGAGAAGACGGCGTCGGCGCTCGCCTTGCAATGGAGCGCGTCGGCGGCGACTTCGGCGAGTGCTACCCGCACCCGGCCAGCCTCTTCTTCCTGCGCTGGGACAAGGACTACGAGGAGGCGATCCGGCAGGCAGTGACCTGCGTCAGACCCAATGCCAGCTCCGAGAATGGCACTGCCGACGTGCGCTGGCACTTCCGCCGGTTCGGCAGGAAGGAGACCGAGCTTTGGAGGGAGCACCGCGTGGCCGGGGAGTCGCACGGCGTGGCCTTCGGCATCGGGCTGCGCTGCCTGCTGCTGGCCCAGCCGCGCCCAGACCCATTCTGCCTGGTGACCGGCACCTTGGACCGGGGCGGGTACGTCGGCTCGGTCAGCGGCTACGACTACAAGCTCGGCGTCCTTGACAGGTGCAAAGAGGCGCGCCTCGTCGCTCCCGCCGCCGATAGCGCGACTATCGCGACATCGCATGCCGACTACCGGAACCGGGTCGAGGGCGCTTCGACACTCGAGGAAGCCCACGAGAAGGCTGCCGGGGACATCGGGCGCTACCTCCAGCGCCGGACCGACGACCTCCGCGCCCACTCCCTTCTCTACACCCCGCTGGCAGGCTTCGCCGCCGAGCGCGTGTCGGCGGCGGAGCTGACGCAGAAGCTCAACATGTGGCTGACCTTGGGCCGGTTGGGCGAGGCGCAGCGCGAACAGGAGCTGCAACGCGAGCGCTTGGACGACGTGCGGCAGTTGCTGGAGCGCCGGGGCAGCTTCGTGATCGTCGGCGCACCGGGCGGGGGGAAGACGGTGACGCTGGAGGAGATCGAGCGCCTTGCCTTGCGAGACCATCAGGAACAGGAAGGCCGCTCGCCCCGGCTGCCGGTGTTCCTGCCGTTGGCGCGGTGGGAGTTGGCCGTGGGGCAGTCGCGGGAGGCACTTAAGGGGTTCGTCTGCGCCCAGGCGCGGGAGTTGGAGCCGGTCTTCGACGCCTACCTCGACGCCGGCCGCTTCCTCTTCCTGTTCGACGCCCTCAACGAAATGCCCGAGTACCACGCCGACAGCCGGCAGGTGGCGCTTCTGCGGCAGTGGATCGAGGAGTACGGCGAAGCAGAAGCTGACGGATCCGACCGATCGGACCGATCCGACCGATCCGACGGATCGCCCCAACAACCCAAGTGCCGCTTCTTCTTCTCCTGCCGCACCGAGAACTACCAGACCAGCCTCCCCGCCCGCCGGGTCGATGTGTCGCCCTTGGATGACGAGGGCATCGAAGAGATGTCGCGGCGGTACCTCGCCGCCTGCGGACGCGAACCCGACCGGCCCGCGTTCCTGGGGAATCTCCGCACCCTGGAGGTGTGGGACCTCTGCCACAACCCCATGCAACTGAGCATGTTCCTGGCCCTGCGGGTCGAGAATCGGCCGACGCCACGCAACGTCGGCGAGCTGTTCCGCGCCATGCGCGACCTGCTTTTCGAGCGCGAGGCTGCCAAACCGGGAGGCAACGGCATCCCGCGCGACACAATGGAAGCCGCCCTCAAGTCCCTGGGTTTCTCGGTGCTCGACGAGCGTCTCCAGTCCAATCCGAACCGCGACGGTGACGGAGCGGCCGCCGGCGGTCTTACCGACCTCTCCCGCGTCGATGCCGAGCGGATGATGTCGCCTGCCTTGGGCGGCTCGGCAGGAGCCTTGCCCTCCCCTGGACCTGACGCGGTGCTCGCCGCCGCCCGCGACTTCCCCACCTATGACCGCATCCGCTTCACCCACCATCGCTGGCAGGAACTCTGGGCGGCGCTGCAGATAGCGCGCGAACACACGCCTGCTGGCACGCCCTTCACCGACGCCGACTGGCGCCGGTTCCTGGTCCGGTTCTGGTTCGAGTCCGAGATGCCCAACCGGCAGCAGTCGGGTGTCGGCAGTTGGGACCCCTTGCCTCCGCCACCGCCCACGGGCTGGGAAGAGGTCCTCCTGCTCCTCGCCGGGTTTCATCCGCGCCCCGACGACTTCGTGCGCTCCCTGCTGCCCGTCAACCCTGTCATGGCGGCGCGGTGCATCCACGAAGGCCGGGCGCAAGTGGAGGAGACCGTGCGACGAGAGGCGATCCAGGGACTCCTGGAGATCATCCAGGACACGGAACACGACCTCGCCCTCCGCGTCCGCATCGCCGCCGGCGACGCCCTGGGTCACCTGCTGGACTGGCCGCGCCGCTGGGACGACCCGAGCCTGACCGACCCGATCATGCCCGAGATGATCGAGCTGCCGGGGACCGACAGCTTCCTGATGGCGTCCACCGACAAGGATCGCAAACGCTACGAACAGCGGTTGGGCGAGGAGTTCCGGGACTACGGCGACAAGCACGCCCGGGGCGACGGCGTAGCTCTCAACGCCTTCCGGATCGGCAAGTACCCCGTCACGGTGCGGGAGTACGCCCGGTTCGTCAACGACCGCGGTTACGAGAACCCCGAATGGTGGACGGCGGCGGGGCGCGAGTGGCTGGATGGCGGCACGGAAGACGATCCACGCACGCAGCCAGACTACTGGAACGATCCGCGTTTGCGCCAGCCCAACCGTCCGCTGGTCCACGTCAAGTGGTACGAGGCGGTAGCGTACTGCAACTGGCTCACCGACAAGCTCCGTAGCGTAGCCCCTCGTGGGCGTTATCGGCTGCCCACGGAAGCGGAGTGGGAATACGCCGCCCGCGGCGAAGGCCGGCGGCTCTGGCCGTGGGGCGACGATCCGCCTCTCATCGCGGAGAATGTCGCCACTCGGTGCAACGCCTGGATCGGCGACAACTACGCCGCGAGCACCACCCCCGTCGGCATCTATCCGCTTGGGCGCACGCCGGAAGGAATCGACGAGTTGGCGGGGAATGTGTGGGAATGGTGCAGCAGCCTCTACCAGTCGTACCCGTACTCGGCCAATGACGGCCGCGAAAACCTGGAAGCCAAGGGGTCCCGTGTGTTGCGCGGCGGCTCCTGGGGCTTCGACGATACCGCCTACTTCCGTTGTGCCTTCCGCGACCGCCGCGGCCCGACGGATCGCCGCAGCTGCCGCGGTTTTCGTCTTGCCCGGACTCTTACGCCTTGACCCTTTACGCCTTTACCCCTTGCCCGGAGGGCAAGTTGGGGGGGCAGGGGGCGCAGCCCCCTGGTCGGCCGGGTAGGGGGATCTCGGTTTCGCGGAGGAATAGGCGCGTGGAGGGAGGAACCGCGATGCCGCCAAGAGGAGGACCTGACGATGCACCGCGTTCGTTACCCGACTGGACCGTTCCGTCCGCGGGGGAACCAACGCCTGCCGGACGAGAGGTACGAGGAGCCGGGGACATTCTGCTTCCTCACAATCCGGGCACACCGGCAGCAAAAGCCGTTCACCGATCCCGTCCGTAACGCCACCGTCATCAAGACGCCGACGGAGGATCGCCTGAGGCTTGGGGTGCTGGTGTACTGCCTGATGCCCGACCACCTGCACTTGTTGCTCACCCCACGGCTGCGCGGGCGCTCCATGCTGACGTTCGCCGATCAGTTCAAGGGGAAGAGCACGAATCGAGGCTGGAAGACCGGCTGGTCGGGGAAGTTGTGGCAGCCGCGGAACTACGACCACGCGCTGCGGGCCGAGGAGGAGTTCGGGGCCGTGGCAACGTACATCCTGGAGAACCCGCTCCGCCAAGGAATGGCAGAGGAGCCGCAGGAATACCTGTGGTCCGGGGGAATCGACCAGTACGGGGGTTGGCACGTCGGCGAGGCGTATGCGGAGTGGAAGAGCTGGCGCGCGACAGCGACAGGCCCGTAGCGTAGCCCCTCATATACTGAGGGGAATGCTCCTTGTGTGCTCCTTGACAATCTACGGTGAACGTTGAAGTTGGAGTGAGTTTCCGCTGCCAACCGCAGTGAGCGTTGCGCATCGGGGACGCCCACAAGACGCCCATGAGGGGCTACGCTACGGGTTGCCGTGAGGTCAGAACCCTTCTGGGGGCCTGCGAAGGACGTGGGCGCTGGCCAACGGGAGGTCGGTGACCTCGACCAAGTGCTTCCGGATGAAAACCCGGTAGCTTTGCAGGTGCCAGGGGTCGATGGGATAGTACTCGTCGAGCTGGAACGTCTCGACTCCGGCGAGAGACAGGAGCCCCTCGGCGTATCGGCTCGCGAGCTGGCGACAAACTGGCTCCATGGTGCCGCCGGTGGCGGTGTCCAGCCTTGCCGCGGGGTTGCTGTCCACCACCTCCTGCACGAGGTTGGCAACGAGTCGTGCTCCATCTTCTTCCGATTCAACAATGTGTACGTGGGTGACTTCGGGCATTCTCTTCACTCCTTTGGTGGGGACAACTGTGAGACGCCTGTCTGTGTGGGTCGCGCGGGCGTGACAGGTTTGGCAACCTGTCCTACGGGGCTTTCAGCCGTTCGCGTCGGTACTGCTCGATCTTGGCCAGCACCGGCTCAGGTGGGACCATTTCATCAGCGTCCCAGTCGTCCGTCCGCCACAGATGGTAGTACGTAAGGCGGTCGAGATCCTCGGGCGGCAGGCGTGCGGTACTGACGTGGATCAACCGTTTTCGTGTCGACTGCGCCAGCGCACGGACCGAGGCGGGGATGGCAGCGGGTGTCGGCGACACCCAGACCACGGCCAGGCGAG
This sequence comes from Armatimonadetes bacterium CG06_land_8_20_14_3_00_66_21, assembly GCA_002779825.1. Classification (GTDB taxonomy): domain Bacteria; phylum Armatimonadota; class Abditibacteriia; order CG2-30-66-41; family CG2-30-66-41; genus CG2-30-66-41. The sequence continues at coordinate 22,403 of PEVN01000143.1, forward strand.
CGTGTTTCACGGCCGCCGCTCCAATCTTCTCGACCACGTTCCCGGCGTGAGTGCCGGCGGGCAGGTCGGTCGTGGGCACCCGGCCGGGATTCGCTGTGGCGAACTGACGGGCCCGCGTCTGCGAGGTGGGATCGCAGAAGTTGACGCTGACGCCCCAGTCCCAGCGGAGCAGGTCGCGGCCGACCCGGGTCTGCGTCGCCCAGAAGTAGCTGAAGTACAGCGATTGCCCTACGGGGGCGTCGGCGGTCTTGTGCCAGCCGTAGAGCATCGTGTTCGTGGAGTAGTGCCCTGGGTCCTTCAGCTCCCAGACCACCGGTTCGTGGTCCTCCACCAGGCTGGCGTCGGAACGCCGGCGGTTCATGACGAACGGTTCCGGTTGACGCCGGACATAGCCGCGGACCGTGGCGCGCACGTCCACCCCTTCGCCCAGCGACAGGGTGCGCGAGAAGGGCAAGCTGATGGTCTCGGTGCGCCGAACGGCTTCCCTCGCGAGTCGTCGCGCCTGCTGGTGCATGCGTTGGGCGAAATGGTCTTCGGGCAGGGAGGCCTCCCACCGACTGCCGCTCGCCGAATCCGAGGCGCGGCGTGCCGTGCGCCGTACTTGGCGCCGGATCTCGCTCGTTGTTTCCTGCGGTTGGCGGCCGCTCGAGTCCACCGCCGTGGGGGGTGGAAAGACAGGCTGATAGCCAGTCCCGTCTCCCTGATTGCTCCGATACAGCCGGCCATCGTCCGGCGCCGCCTGGGTCAGGAGCGGCCGCCCGCCTTGGCCTGGCGCGACGTCTGTGAGGTTCGGAACCGGGAACTCCAGCGCCTTCTCCACCACCAGCCGGGCGAAATGCTCGTCCACCGCCGCCGCGCCGGCCGCGTATAGATGCGAGAGGCGGGGCGCGACGAGCCCGTCGGCGCCCACCAGGCGGCGAAGGAGCGCGTTGAAGCTGCGCACCGCGCGAGGGGACATTCCGGCGAACGCCTGCGTGTAGTGGCTGAGGGCAGACGGCAGGATGCCGCCCTCGAAGGCCCGCCACTTGTCGAACCTCGACAGGTCGCCCGCCTCCCGGGTCGCGCAGTGGAACTGATAGGTCGCGTTTGGCAGGTCGTCCAAGTACCGAGCCAGCGCCATGGCTGGGTCGAGGTATGCCAACTCGAACGCGAGTTCGGGCGAGAAGGGAGCCTCCGGGCAGAGCTTGTCCGTCACCGTCAGGAGCAGGTCGGCGATACGCGCCCAATGCGCCGCGCCGCCGACCCACACGATCCGGCCATACTTCTCCGCCAGGCGGCGAAGCTGGACGGCCATGAACTCCTCGCGACGCAGGTCTGCGGGCGTCTTCCGCAGGTTGTGGTGCGTAGCACGCCAGGGACGCAACTGCTCCGGGGTCGCGGGGCCATACCAGATCCAGTCGTCGGCCGGTTCGGGAACGGTTCTGGAATCCCGGGCGTCATCCGGTTCTCGGTGTGTGAGCAGGTCGACCCCGAAGAGAGGCGTGCTCGTTTCCGTCGCCCACCGACTAGCCTGAGCGATAGAGTCGGAAGGGCTGACGATGACCACATGCCCGGCGCGGTCAACAACTGGGTTCGTCCAGCACACGCCGCAGGGCGCCGGGTAGCAGTCAGACAGCGCGCTGCGGACGCCGGCAAGGGCGGAAGCGTGCAGTTCCACGGTGACCGCCGCCGGCCGAAGTCGGTCTAAGGCTACGATGGCGGCTTGCGCCGTGGCGAGTCGGTAGTGCGCCCCGGGCACGCCCGTGATGCTGGCGCCCGAGGGGAGTTTCACCGTGGGCAACCGGCGGATATCCATGGCCTATCCCCTCCTCTCGGCGCCGCCGGCTCCACTACCGAGCACCGCGTCCATTGCCGCCTGGACGGCCCCGCGCACCGGCTGTCCGGTTTTGCCAAACTTGCCCGCCAACTGGAAGATGCGCACCGCTTCTCGGGGCGCCAGCGAGCCGTTCGAGCCGTTCCGCCTCTTCCAGGCGTGGAGGAAGGCTCTGGTGAGAGACGCGCCCGTGTCAGGGACGTGGAGCTCTGCCATACGGACGACTTCGCCGACGTCTGGGTAGTCGACTCGGAACGTGACCACTCGGGTGCGCAGAAAGAGGGGCAGCGACTCGAGTTCGTTGGAGGCAAACACCAGCCGAAAATCGGGGCTGACCTGCACCACCCCGCCGAGCAACGTGCTCTCGATCGTGGTCGCCCCGTCCAAAATCGGCAGGAAGAGAGACAGCGCTTTGCTGTCGACTTTGTCAATGTCGTCCACCAGTACCAGCGCACCGAGGACCATGGCGGCGGCGACCGGTTGGAGGACGTACTCCACGCCGGTGGGCGCGATGCGACCGACGCAGAGGAAGTCCTCCGCTGTCACGCTCGAGTTGCCTTGGAACCGGAAGAAGGGGCGTTCCTGGCGCCGCGCGACGACTTGCGCCAAGGTGGTCTTGCCCGAGCCGGGCGGCCCCACGAGCAGGGGCGCCAGCGGCGGTCCGAATTCGTCCCGGCTGAGACAAGCAGCGAGAGGCGTTTCCACCTCCGGGCGGCGAAGGTAGTCCTCCGCCCGGGGTTGCTGCGGCCGCGAGATCCACACGGTCAGGCTGCCGAGTTGGAAGCTGTCCAGGCACTCCGGGCAGTTGGCGTCACGGATTCCGGATGTCACTTCTGTCACCTCGTTTTGACGATGTCGCTGCTGCGACGGCTTACTGCCCCGCTGAGGGAGAATAAGCAACAGCGCGGGGTTGTGTGAATTCCCCGGCGCCGTATGCGATCGTGTCTGCGCGTGTCAGCGCGTGGATTCCACGGGAAGCCACTGACGCGGCGGAGCAACGGTGATGAAGTCGTCGCCGTTGGCACCACGCATCACTTGCATGACCGCGACGCCGGTGGCAGTCGCCGCCGCGCTTTCCAAGGTGTTGAAGTAGTTCCGGATGTTCCGGCTGGCGTACGGCGTGCCGAAGCGCCGATGCCGGTTCGCGGCGGCGGTGCTTTCCTCAACCAGTTTGTTGAGCAGGGCGCGAGGTTCGCCGGCCACGGCTTTCAGCGTACTCAGGCCCACCTGCGTGCTCACGTCGGCGTAGCTGGCGAATCCGCGTTCATACGGGTCTCCAGTCGCCGCGTACAGTGCCTGGAAGGCGATCATGTTCTCGGCGAGCTCGCGGGCGAGGGCGAGCGCCTCCTTGCGCCGCGGGGAATGCTTGGTCTTGCGGGCATACTCCCACAGCAACTGGACGAAGCCCCAGGTTGCTTCCGGTTGGATGAGTCGCTCCATCTCCTCCCGCTCGGCTTCCGTGAGGTTCACGTAGCGGTCGGTGAAGTCGCTGCTGAAGAAGAACAGCCCCTTGCAGCCGACATCTTCGACGAAGAACCGCGTGCGGGTGAACTGGATGGACTCCCACACGCGTTCCTCGTCGTAGTCGAGGAGGACCGCGGGCACCCAGGTGTTGTTGTCCACCGCCACGCTTGTGTTGAGCGTGCCGTCAGCCTCCATGGCCGTGACGAAGTGGCCGGCGCCGTCTGCCTCGCGCACCCACATGCGGTCAAGGGCGTCCAGTGTGAGGTCGTGACGTCGCTTCAGCTCGTCCAGGAACTCCCTCTCAACCGGCAGGAAGCGATAGGCTGCGCGTGCCGCCAAGCGAAGGGTCGCGACGGCGTCGGCGTTGTGCTCGATCGAGCAGAACTCGACCTGTGAGTTGATGACCTCATCCGTAGGTCTGGCCAAGCGCAGGGCCTCCAGAGCGGAGGCAACGGGCTTGTTGAGCGGATGCGGGAGCACCAGACCCAGGATCTCTTGAGAGAGTCGCTGGCTCTCACGCAGCAACTCGTCGAAGTCGGACGGGATGCCTTCGTACACGTGGTAGCCCATGGCATCGCCGCGGGCGAGGTCAACGGGGTTCTCCAGCCCGGCGCGAAAGAGGCCGTAGCGCGGGTCCTTGCCGTCCAAGACCTGCTGGGTGAAGACAAAGCCTGCCACCTTCTCATTGGTCCACGCGAGGGGGCGCGAATCTCCCGTCTGAAGCATGTAGGCATAGATCGCATTCAGGCACCACAGGTTGGCGCCCAGAGGACCTCGGGGATCGATGAAGTCATCGGCCATCGTGTTATAGGAGAAGTGCCATAGGCCCCGGAAGCCCAGCTTGTCTTCGTGCTCGGCGAGCCGTACGAGGGCGTCGACTCCTCTACGTGCTTGCTCCGTCTTGCCGGATTTGAGATCGGCGTAGATCCCCAGCGCGCAATCGTACACCCAGCTGCGCCCATAGGCCGCCACATATTGGGAGTTGGGGTTGCGAGGGGTATGTTTGTAGCTCTGATAGAGGCCGCTGAAGTCCTTGCCCTTCATGATGCGGGCGCCAATCCGCTGGTCCTTGAGGAAGGCGAGCGAACGTTCGAGGTACACGGCCTCAGGGGTGGGAGGTGTGACGCGCGCCCGCCGAGTCTTGACGTGGAACACGGCGAGCCCGAGACCGGCCAGGACGATGAGTGGAGTCATTGTGCGCGCAACTGGTGAATGCGCAATCATCTCTGGATCACTCCTTGACTTGGGTGGCTTGCCCGCCCCGCGGGGCAAGCCACCCGACCTGCGCCTGACTTCGATCAGAACAGCGAGTCCGAGCGCTTGATGACGCGGTTCGGATCGAACTGGGCGGACTCCGCCGGCGCCAGCGGTGGAACAGCAAGGCTGACGTTGACGGCGGCGAGCTTGGCGGTGATATCGTTCTTCGTCTGGCCGTACTCGCTTTCGGGGACACCCCGGCGCGCCAGGAACAGCACGACGCCTTTCGTGCCGTCTGGGAAGGGCGTCTCGGGATGGTCGCGGGGCTGGAGCGAAGCCCCGGCATCGGGTTGCAGGTCACTCAAAAAGAAAATGACCTTGTGTGCGTCCTCTTCCATCGCGGACAGCGTGGACGCGGCTTGATCGACCGTCTCCCAGACCGCGGTTCCCGGCTGCGGCTCGGCCGCCGGGGCCAGTTTGTCGATGAACTCAGCGGCCGCTGCTCTATCGCTAAGGAATAGCTGATCGTAGAGCCCCTCGCCTCTCAGCTTCTCCAGCCAGCCCACCGCACGGTCGTCGCCGACGCGATTGCCGATGGTGGCGATGCCCAGCGTGTCGCCCCCGCGGAGCCAGGGCAGCAGGCGGTCGTTCAGCCACTCCTGCGCGGCTTCGCCATAGTTGTCCCACCAGCCGGTGAGATCCACAACGCAAACGACAGCGACCGACGTCCGGGGAACTGGATCCTTGCAACCGCAGGCGAGGAGCGGGACAGCGGCGAGCAGGAGCAGCGCGGCTCGCGCTGGGTGCTCAAAACAGCACAT
>PEVN01000430.1:0-367 GCA_002779825.1 Armatimonadetes bacterium CG06_land_8_20_14_3_00_66_21
ACCCCGGCTCCAGACACCCGCAAAGCGACACGCCTGTCCCGAGGCAGTGTTGCAGTGCCGTCCCCTTGCCGTAGCCCTGCGGCTCTTCCTCTGTGAGGCGCAGTTGCTCATCGTGGATCTGCAGCACCCGCTCCGGGGGCACCTCTAACGTGAGGGGGACGACTTCCACGGCCTTCCCAAACACCCGCACCTTCCCGGCCGCAACCGACACCTTCATGCCACCCGCGGGCGTCACGGCTGCGCCTTCGATGACGTTCGGGTTCCTGCCTCTCGCTCCCGGCTGTTCCACTGCTCCACCTTCCTCGGTCAGCACGATGTCGTCCCAGTAGTACACCGCCCCTTCCAGCCCTTCCTTCCAGGGCGCGTT
>PEVN01000430.1:497-23331 GCA_002779825.1 Armatimonadetes bacterium CG06_land_8_20_14_3_00_66_21
TTGCTTGGGAACGAACAGCCACGCCGCGAGCACGTAGGTTGCGCCGGCCCGCGCCCGGAAGTCACAGTGGTGAACGGACATGCCGTACTTGTTTTCCACGCTGCACTTGAGCGACCGCTCACCCGTGTGCGCCTGTTCGCTCGTGACCTCGGCCGAACCCCAGGTGTGGGCCCATCGCACCTGCGAAGTGGTCTCAAACGACTCGCGAAGAAGCGTTCGCTGGGCAAACGCAGGCGTGAGCGGCAAAGCTGCCACCGCGAAGGCAACCCACCCCACCGCGGTCCTTGCCCGGATGGCAGGAATCGCCGCTGAGGTGAAGAAAACGTGGGAAGACTGTCTCATGGATCAGTACCTCGGGGGACGGATGCGGCGGACACGGTACCGTCTCCCAGTCACCCCGTCAAGTCACGACCGAGCCGCGAACGTCAGAGAGCGGCCCCATGACGGCGCCGGCGCGCCCAACAGGGCGCGAGGAGTCCCTCCGCGTCCGCTGAGAACGGGTGGTGCTGGAAGTTAGGCGGAAGCCGGTTCGGACGGTGCTGCGCTGTGCGTTGACGGACCGGCTGCCGCCTGACTTCCAGCGACCGAAAGCTCGCTTTCATAGGACTCGTTCATGTTCGCCCGTTGGGTGGACACCACGTCAAACCCCGTGGGTTTGAGAATGAAAACGGCGGTCGCTCGACACCTGGCACTTGACACCTGACACCCGTCGTCACAGGAGCAAACACCATGCAATACACCTACCTCGGCAACACCGGTATCCAGGTCTCCCGGCTGTGCTTCGGCACCATGTCCTTCGGCGGCGACGCCGACGAGGAAGCCTCAGGCGCGCTGTTCCACCGCTGCCGCGAGGTCGGCATCAACTTCTTCGACACGGCCAACGTCTACCAACAAGGACGCGCCGAGGAGATCCTGGGACGCCTCACCGCCGACTGCCGCGACGAACTGGTCCTCACGTCCAAGGTTCACGGCCCCATGGGCGCAGGGCTGAACGACCGCGGGCTGAACCGGAGGCATATCATGCGAGAGGTCGAGAACAGCCTGCGCCGGCTGCAAACCGACCGCCTGGACTTCTACTTCGTCCACCAGTGGGACCCGACCGTGCCCATCGACGAGACCCTCGCCACCCTCGACCACCTCGTCCGCCAAGGCAAGATCCTCTACCCCGCCGTCAGCAACTGGTCCGCGTGGCAGACCGCCAAAGCCCTCGGGATTGCCGAGCAGGAGCGGCTCGCCCGCTTCCGGCTGATGCAGCCCATGTACAGCCTTGTCAAGCGCCAAGCCGAGGTGGAGCTGCTTCCATTGGCGCAAGCCGAGAACCTGGGCGTCATTCCGTATAGCCCGTTGGGCGGCGGCCTGCTGACCGGCAAGTACGGCGTCGGCAGGCGGCCGGCCCAAGGCCGCCTCGTCGAGAACGCGATGTACAACAGCCGCTACCGCTTCGAGACCTACTACGAAGTGGCCGAGCGATTCACCTCCCATGCGAACGAGCGCGGCGTGCACCCGGTCTCCCTCGCCGTCGCCTGGGTCATGTCCCACCCCGCAGTCACCGCCCCCATCATTGGCGCCCGAAACGTGGAGCAGCTCGAAGCCTCGCTGCAGGCGATCGAAGTGCCGATGACGCCGGAGTGGCGAGAGGAGATCTCGGCGCTGTCGCCAGAGCCGCCGCCGGCGACGGACCGGAGTGAGGTTGGGTGACTGGTGCCCCCGAACGGGGAACGTGACCTGCAGGGGAGGAACGCACTGCACCACGCCGGTTCCACTCCTACACAGACTCGCCATCCGGGGCGGCTCCCCAATGTCTCTCATCACCCGCAAGCTCCTCCGCGACTTCGCCGCCGGTCGGCGGCAGTTCGTTGCTGTCACTTCGGTGGTCGTGCTGGGTGGTACGTTCTTCAATGCCTCGTACAGCGCCTACCAGAACCTCTACGGTTCCTATGAGCGCTACTACCGGGAGCAGCACTTTGCGGACTTCACGATTCGCTTCGACTCTGCGCCGGAAGACATCGTGGACCGGATCCGCCAGCTTGACGGGGTCACGGCTGTCACCGGCCGGCTGACGGAGGAGATCGCCCTGCACCTCACGGGCTGCGAATCCCCGGAGGTCATCGGCCGGATCGTCTCGTGCCCGGAAGGGGACCGGCCCGAGGTCAACAATCTCCTGATGCTTGAGGGCGAGTACTTTGGGCACAACTCGCGGCGGGAGGTCCTGCTGCCTCAAGGGTTCGCGCGGTACCACGGGCTCAAGATCGGCGACTACGTGTACCCCCGGGTGCGCGGCCGCGAGGAGCGGTTTCGGGTCGCCGGCATTGCGGCCAGCCCGGAGTACATCATGATGGTCCGCAACAAGACCTACCTGATCCCCATGCTCACCTCGTTCACCGTCCTGTTCATGCCGCAGCAGCAAGCGGAGCGCCTGCTGGGCATGCGCGGCCGGATCAACGAGATCTGCGCAACCGCCGAGTCGCAGTACCGCGATACCGCGATGTGGCAGGCGTATGAGCGGCTAAAGCCATACGGCGCGGAGGAGCCGGTGCCCAAGGAGCAGTGGCCCAGCCACCGGCTGCTGAAGATGGACCTGGACGCGTTTCGGGAGTTGGCAGTCATGTTCCCGGCGCTGTTCATGGCCATCGCCGGGCTGACCATCTACACATTGCTCACCCGCCTCGTTCACGCGCAGCGTCAGCAGATCGGCTTCCTGCGGGCTGCCGGGTTCACGACCCGACAGGTGCTCCACCACTACTGGGCGTTCGCGCTGTTGATCGGCGCGGCCGGCGGCGTGCTGGGCAGCCTGTTCGGGCATCTGCTGACCACCGTCGCCACGGAAGCATACGTGCGGACGCTCCATGTCCCCGTCGTGGACCTCACCCCCCGGTGGGGCACGCTGCTCTTCGGGTTCGCCCTCGCGCTGGTCGTCTGCCTCGTCGCCGGCAGCGTGCCTGCCCGCGCCGCCGCGCGGCTACACCCGGCCATCGCGATGCGAGACGAAATCCCACTGGCGCAGACGCGCGGTCAGCGACGCCGGCTCAGCATTCTGCGGAACAGCCCACCGCTGATCAAGTTGCCTGTCCGGAGCCTGCTGCGGAACCTGCCTCGCACTGTCTACACTGTCTTCGGAGTGGCTTCCGCGGTGGCGCTGATCATGGTCCCCGCCAGCATGATGGACTCGATGCACGCCACCACCGACTTGTACGTCAACAAGACCCAGCTCTACGACTTGCGCGTCAGCTTCCTGCCCGAGGTGTCCGAAGACGTGCAGTTCGAGATCGCGAAGTGGGACGGCGTGGAGTTCGTCCAATCTGGACTACAGGCGCTGGTGGAGCTGAGCAACGGAGACCGGGTGTACCCGACGATGCTGGCCGGGCTCCCGACCCACAGCGAAACGACCTACCGCCTCAACAGGCTGGACGGCGGCGTGTGGCAGACCCCGCGGGACGGGATCCTCATCGGTCAAGTGGTCAAAGAGAGGCTCGGTCTGGAGATCGGCGACCTCGTGACTGTCTCGTACCCGAAGACTAGCGAGAACCTCAAGGCAACGTACCGCGTGCCGGTCGTCGGCGTCGTCCACCAACCGGTGGGCACGCTGGTGTTCATGCACCGAGACAAGGTTCGGCGCATGTTCCGCGAAGCAATGCGGCTGCCCCCGAAGGCCGTGTCCGGCGTGAGCCTGCTGGTCGCGCCGGAGTACCGCGAGAAAGTGCGCCAACTTCTCTACGGTCTCCCCCACGCGGCGTCTGTGGACGAAACAGAACAACTCCGCCGGAACCTCGACGAGATGATGGACTTCAACTACCTCTTCACCGGCGCACTGTTCGTTTTTGGGACGGCGCTGGCCTTCGCCATTGTGTTCAACACGATGACGATCAACGTGCTGGAGCGCAGTCGCGAGGTCGCCACCCTCCGTACCCTCGGCATGCGCCGCCGGACCCTCGCCCAGATCCTCACCCTCGAGAACGTGGCGACCGCCCTGCTCGGCGTCGCGCTTGGTCTCCCCCTCGGCTACCAGTTAGCCGAGTACTTCTCCCAGATCTACTCCAACGAGGTGCTCACCCTCTGGTTCGTGATCCACCCGCGCACCTACGCCCTGGCCGTCCTCGGCATCCTCGGCGTCGTGCTTCTCTCCCAGATCCCCAGCATCCGCTACGTGAACCAGATGGACCTGGCCACAGCGGCGAAGGAGCGGGCGGGGTGAGGGCATGCCCGTGTGTCCTGTCGGGCTGTGCCATACGGGCGCATCCCAGAGTCACGGGGCACTCGTGCGCGTCTCCGTAGGATAAAGCTCCAGCCTTGTCCCAGTGTCGGGATGCATGGGAGACGAGAGCAAGTGCCATTCCTGGGACAAAACTGGAGCTTTATCCTACAGGAAACTGCACAAATACAGAAGCCCCCCGTAATCCTGGGATGCACCCGTGCCAGACGCGAAACCAACGCCATCCGTCCTGTCTCGCGGCCAGGAAGCATCCGCCGCCACGCCGAGCTGCTTCGCACCCGACGTCACCCGCCCAACTCCACGCAGCGTTTCCGGTAGTGCAGGTAATTCTCGTATGGCACTTCCTCCGGCACCCCGTGGTCGCACGTGGGGACGTACCCGCCCCGCTCTCGCATGGCGGGCAGAATGTACTCGACCATCCGGTCGATGGCGTCTTTGCTCTTCGCCAGCACGCGCTTGTCGATGCCGCCCTTGATCACCAGGTTCGGGTACTGCCTGCCGACCTCCACCACGTCGCAGTTCGAGGCAACCTCAAACGGGCTCATGACGTTCATGCCGATCTCCTGGTAGAACGGGATCGTCGGGTTCGCGAAGCCATCGGTGTCGACGTGCACGAAGAGGGGGCGTTGCTTGTCGAGCTGCCGCTCCTTCACGCCAGCCAGCAGTTGCTGGTAGTACGGCAACAGGAACTCCCGCATCATCTCCGGCGACATCAGCGGCCCGTGGTTGTAGCAGATGTCTTCTGCGAGGAAGACCTCGTCAAACGCGACGTGTCGCTGATGCCGCGTGATGACTGCTTCCGCCAGCGCCAACCACGTCTGCATGCAGTCGTGGATCACCTCGGGCATGTCGTACCACGCATACGGCAGCGCTTCGGGACCGATGAGGCTGCGGAGGTACATGTAGCCGCCGATCAAGCTCTGTACGACCATCATGCCCTGCCCAGCGGCGGTCCGGGCGTGTTCCATCCGCTGGTCGAGGTCGGCGTACCGTTCCGCCGTCGTCGGGTCAAGTCGCCACTTGACGTCCTCTTCCCAAGTCTTCTGGTCCTTGACGGGATGGTCGACGTACTCGGGCATGAAGCCGTTGCGCCGCCCTTTGAAGAACAGCACGTGCCGCCCGGCATAGTCCTGCACCAACTCGTGGTCGCCGCAGTCGGCGAGTACCTTGGTCTCGAAGGCCGGCGCCAGCGCTGCCTCGCACCAGCCGAGCTCCCCGAGCCCGTGAGTGCCACCGGGGTCATCCGAGAACAGCTCCGCCAGCGGGACGCCTTCCGGCATCCCCTGCTCCTTCCAGCGCTCCAGGCAGAAGTAGCCGAACTCGGTTCGGAACAGCGGCGCCCCTGGGGTGATCGCATACGTGTCGCGCAACTTGCGCGCTCCGTCGGACATCGTCTCGCGCGGCACGAGGGCTTGGATCCCGTCGGCGGGTGTGATTGAGGTCATCTTCGCTGCCTTCGTTGTAGACTCCCGCACTCACTGCGGGGCGGAGGGGCCCTCGAGCCACCGCGGCGCCGTGAAGTGTACACCGACCCCGAAGGAATGGAAAGGCCCACGTCGGCGCCCAACCCATGCACCTGCAGCCAGTTCGCATTGGCAGGCAGGGAATCCACGGCTACAGTGCGAACTTAGCCCCAGACGTACCCCGAGAGGTGCAGACCAATGCTGACCCGACTCGCCCCTGCGTGGCTGATGGCGCTGTTGCTGGTTCTTCCCCTTGCGGCGGCTCCCGCTACCTACCCCTGCTACCAACCCACCGCGGCACCGGTCATCGATGGCAACGTCGAGAGTGATCCAGCCTGGACGAACATCCCCCGCGTCACCGGCTTCGCGAAGTTGGGTGGCGGCTATGCCGTCGCCAAACAGACGGTGGTTCAGGCGTGCTGGGATGACCAGGCCCTCTATGTGGCAATGGTGTGCGAAGACCCCGACGCCGCCCAACTGAAGCCCACCGTGAGAGACGGCGGGCCCTTCTGGGAAGAGGACGGGGCGGAGATTTTTGTGCAACCGGACGCCGACAAGCCGGTCTCGCAGCTCGGCGTCACTGCCGGCGGTGCTAAGGGTGGCTTCGAGGGCTTCCCCGATTTCACCAAGCTCCACGTCGGCGCCAGCATTGGTAAGGACGCCTACAGCTTGGAGGCGCGCATACCGTTCGACGTCCTCCGCGCCACTCCGCAAGTTGGCGACCGATGGCGGGGCAACTTCTGCCGGAACACCTATACGACTGCCTCAGGTGGCGACAAGTTCACCTGCTGGGCGCCCCTCAAGACGCGGTTCCTCGAGCCGGAGAACTACGCGGTCCTTTCCTTCCGCGGCCCGGCTCCCGAGGCTGCTACGGCGACCCGGATCGGCGAGCAGTTGAACGGCGCCTACCGGAAGCACTTGCTCGGCAGGCTCGTCTCGGCCGTTGCGCAAGGCAAGGAGTACTTCGGGGCGCTGGACGAGGCGTCTCGCGACCAGCAGTTCGGTGCGGACGCGGCAGCCCTCCGCGCGCGATGGCGCGAGATGGAAGCGTTGATCCGTCAGGCGGGCAGCGCTCCGCTCCCTGAGCTCCGCCGGACGATCGTCGGCGCGGACGCCCTCGCGAAGGCATCCTACGACGTGAAGTACGCCTACCTGATCGCAAAGCTGTTTCCCGATCAGTAGGGCCACTGCCCGCCAGCAGCAGCTCATACACAGGTCCCCGAAGGAGACGGCCCCATGAACAGACGGCAGTCCTACTTGACGAGGTGTCTTCTCACGGCACTGATGGCGCTGGCGCCGCTGGTACGCGCTGACACCAACGCGAAGGAGGTGGAGGAGGACAACTCGCTCGCCTCCACTCTGATCACTCCGCACAAGGAGTGGGCGAAAGGCTACGTGAATGGGCCCGTCCGGGCGCTGTTCTTCGTCTACACCGGGGCCTACGACGGAACCTGGGAAGATACCGGCACCCGCGTGCGCCAAGTGGTCGAACTCGGCCAGCGGTTCGACCTGCAGTCCGACGCCGTGCTGTTCTGCGGCACAGGCAACAAGTGGGTCTTCCACGGGCTGAAGCTCGGCGAAGACCGGGCGCGGCGCCTGCTGGCCAAGCCGTACCAACTCTACGTCCTCGCTGGCTTCGGCATGGACAAGCTGCCGGCGGAGTTCCAGTACCTGATCCTGAAGCAAGTCGCCCAGGGCGCTGGTCTCCTCTGCTGCGGGCCCGGCGCCAGCGACTACCTGGCCCCGAAGCGGCTGATCGACCCGACGCCGGCCCCACTGGTTCAGGGCGTCCCCGCCCTTGACGCGAAGGCGCCCGCCCAGACCGTTTCCGCCTACCGGCTCGGCAAAGGCCGCGGCGTCTGGCTGAAGTACGACACGCAGTCCCTTGTTCCAGCGCCCGAGTTCAGCCGGGTTGGGTTGAGGGAACTCGACTACCGAATGCTCCTGGTCGGCCGCGCGGCCCTCTGGGCCGCTTCGCGGGAAGGCGAGGTATCTGTCACCACTGTCCTCGGAGACACGCCGTTCGTCGCGCGCCAGGCCGACGCGCAGACTGCCGGCGACGTCGTGGTGACCAACACCGGAACCAAACCTCTCCAGGCGACCGTGTCCCTGGCCCTTTGCCGGGCCTCCGACGGGCTAAAGACCAGCTTGCCCGACCGCGCGGTGGACCTTGTCGCCGGGCAAGCCTGCCCCGTCGCGGTCAACCTGCCCCGACTCCGCGCTGGCGAGTACTTCCTCGACGCCGTCGTCAAGAGCAAACGCGGGATGGAGGCTTGCGGTGCGGCAGCCTTCGCCGTGGAGAGCGACTTCGGGGTCGAGAGCGTTACCGTGGCCCAGAGCTTCGTCGAGCGCGGGGAAGCCCTCAAGGGTGCGGCTGCGCTGCGGGGTACCTCACCGGCGGATGCCGTCCTCAGGATTCGCTTCCGCGACTCCTACGACCGCGTACTGAGTCAGCAGGAGTTCAAGCCTGCAGCGGGCCAATCGGAGTACCCCTTCGAGTACCGCCCGGACGCCTTCGCCACCCTCGAGATGCGCGCTCAGGCAGTGCTGCTTGCGGGGGGGCAGGAAGTTGAGCTGAAGGAGGCCCTGTTCACGGTGCCGAAACGCCGACAGAACCAGTTCAACTTCGTGATGTGGGATGCGGGGATGGACGCGCTGGGCTACTACGCCTGGAGGCAGATGCAGGAGGCGGGCTACAACGTCTGTCTCCTCGGCAGCCTCGGCGCACAGCGCAAGCAGCCCGCAGTGCTGCGTGCCTGCGATGCCTCAATCGCGCCCTACAGCACCCGCATCCTCGACCCGAAGGATGAGCAGGGGCAGATGCAGCCCGTCTGCTGGAACGACGATCCGGCAGCCACGACCTACGTGCAGGGCATCGTCGGCAACCAGAAGTTCCTGCGCGAGCAGGGCGTGTTCGTCTACTCACTGGGCGACGAGGGCGTCACCAAGGGATGCTGCGTGAGCCCCGCCTGTATTGCCGCCTACCGGAAGTACCTCGCTGCCCAGTACGAGACAATCGACAGGCTCAACGCCTCGTGGGGCACCACCTACAAGGCGTTCGACGAGGTCGACCTGCTCGACCACAGCGACAACATGGAGAACGCCGCCGCCACTACCTGCTCCCCCCGGTGGTACGACCGACAGGCGTTTGCGCGCTACAACCTGATGCAGTTCGTCGGTCGCTTCGTCCGGACGTACCAGGGTCTCGATCCGCAGGCACTCACCGGCTTTGAGGGCACTGGCGGCTTTGGCGACGATTACGACGCCATTCTCGGAACGAACGAGTTCTACGGCCCGTACCCGGATATCGGCGACGACATCCTCCGGTCAGTCGCCCCGAAACAGCTCGTCAGCTCAAACTGGATGGGCTACAGCAAGACCGGCGACGCCCTGTCCGATGCCGCCTGGCGCATGGTCATGAAGGGGAAAAACAGCATCTGGTACTGGATGTGGTCGGGCATCGGCAACTGGCGTGGCTACCTGCGGCCGACGCTGGACTTCTGGCCCGCCATCGACGACCTGACGCAAGAGATGTGCCCCGTCAAGGAGGGGCTTGGCGACCTGCTCATGCAGGCTGACATGGCACACAGCGGAATCGCCGTCTTCTACTCGCTGCCTTCGGCGCTGTCGTGCCAGCTTGAGCACAGCAAGGAGTTCCTCAACGCGCAGACCGTACACGAGCGGTGGACGCAGCTCACGTATGACCTCGGACTGGACTTCCGCTACCTCACCAGTGGCCTACTCGAGCAGGGCGCCCTCACCAACGCGCAGTTCAAGGCGATCATCTTACCGATGACCCAAGCCCTCAGCGCCGAGGAGGCGGCCACCATCCGCCGGTTTGCGGAGCAAGGCGGCACGGTGATCGCCGACGTCCGTCCCGGCATGTTCGACGAGCACTGCAAGCCGGCAACGCCTGGCCTGCTCGACGACCTGTTCGGCATCCGCCGGACAGGCCGCGGGAAGGCCCTGGACGCGCCGGTCACGCTAACCGCATCGCTCGGCCAGCGGAAGCTGGACCTGCAACTGGCCAAAGTCAAGCTGGATGCGGAGGTGGAGGCCGCAGCCGGACAGGCCCTGGCTACGGCAGACAAGACGCCGGCGCTGATTGTCAACACGGTCGGCAAAGGCCGGGCGATCCTGCTCAACTTCCAGCTCCTCACCGACAAGCCGGAGGATACGTCGACCGCTCGCGCGCGGCGATTGCTCCGGTTCCTGTATGACGCCGCCGGGGTCCGCGGTGCCGTCAGCGTCGCGTCGCCCAAAGGCGAGCCCCTGCCGCTGACCGAGACCCGCGTCTGGCAGGACGGCGACGCCCTGGTGTTCGGCCTGTGGCGGCAGATGGAGAACGCCTGGTTCAGCCCCAAAGGCGGGACCGCCGCCGGCAAGCCGGTGTCGGCCCGCGTCACGCTCCCCGCTGCCCGACACCTGTATGACCTGCGCGCTCACAAGTACCTGGGTAGTGTGAACCGCCTTGACACGCAGCTCCGCTGGGGACGCGCCAGCTTCTTCCTGGCGTCGCCCTACAAGCTCGGCGCGCCGAAGATCGCACTGTCTGCACAGACCCCAGCGCGCGGCCAGACCCTCACCGCCTCCCTCAGCCTCGACATCCCGGCCGGGACCAAGGAGCGGCACTCCCTGTGGGTGGAAGTCAGCGACCCGTCCGGCCGGCGCCCGCTCTGGGGCCAGCAAGTCGTCGTGCTGCAAGGCGGCAAGGGTCAGGTGCAGTTCCACACCGCGCTGAACGACCCGGCCGGCAAGTGGCGCGTGAAGGCGACTGAGCTGTTCAGCGGGCAGGCGGCCGAGGCGTCTTGGGCGATCGCCAGGTGAGGGACCGCCCTGCGGCGCGGCGGCAGCTCAGTTGGTTGGCGGCCGTCGAGCTGCTGGGATAGACTGCTGCGGAGCGGACCGCTGGCCGACAGCGGGCCATCAAACGTTCCCGAATGAAACTCTACCTCGACAACTGCGCCCTCAATCGCCCGTTCGATGACCTCCGTCAGCAGCGGGTAGCCGACGAGGCTCGCGCTGTGTCCGTGTTGCTGGACCGGGTGCGCAGCGGCCGCGACACGATGGTCGACTCCTCTGCACTTCGTGATGAAGGAAGGGCGTGTCCCGACCGGTGGCGACGAGGGCAGGTGAGGCAGCTACGGGAGTTGGCTGCTGAGTTCCGTCAGATTGATGAACGCGCGGCGCTGCGAGCAGTGGAGTTGAGCCGGCGTGGCTTGTCGGCATTCGATGCGCTCCACGTCAGCTTGGTCGAAAGCGCGGGGGCAGACTACTTCGTCACCACTGACGACCGGCTGCTCAAGGCCGTTGCCTCTATGCCTGCTGTTCGAGCCCAGGTTGTGCGCCCAATTGTCCTCGCGAGAAAGGAGAACCCGACATGACCGCCCCCCAGGCAGATCTCGAGACCCTCGCTTCCGAGGGCATCGGCGCGCTGATGGACCGCCTCGGTCCAGTGCGTGCCATCCAGTTCATCCGCCTGTGCGACAGCAGTATCGCCGACTACACGGCGGAGCGACACCAATGGTTGGCCAGCGTAGGCGTTGCCGACCTGATCGAACAGGCAGAACAGCGGGACGCAGACGCGGAGCGCTGACACGGAGCAACCCCATGAGAACTTCCGCCCGCTACGCGCCGTTCTGCCTGCTCGCCGCCTTCGCCCTCGCCGTTCCCACGTCGGCCGAGGAGCCGGCCGCCCAAGTCTCGGCTGCTGACACCGGTCCGCAGACCAATGCTGCCACGTGGGAGTGCACTGCCGGACACAAGATCGAGAAGCGCCGGATCACGCTGGACTCGGGAACCTCGCGCTACACCTTCCTGGCGTCAGGGTGCGTCGACCCGTCCCATGGCGACGAACGACCGTGCTCCGAGGGCAACTTCGGCATGCCCGACCCCACCGTCGCCAACTGGTACTGGGGCGGCTTCTTGCAGGTGCTCGTGAACGGGAAGAACGCTACCGCCTACCGAATCAGCGACATGCGGGTGATCGAGACCGGTGCTCGCGGTGCCTTCCAGATCGTCTGGGCGCATCCTGACGCAGAGGTCGGGCTGCGGCTGCTGATGCTTCCCGGGGGCAACCACGTGCTGGCTGACTTGGTCTGGAATCCCCCCCCAGGCGCGTCGCCGAAAACCGTCGCCGTTCGCCTGACCTGCTATCCCAGCTTCTTCACTGCTTCGCGGCACCGCGCCGGCGCACGGCACTGCCAGACGCCGCGCACAGACCTACCCCAGCCTCAGGTGCTGGAACTGGTCTCCGCGGAGGACACGTGGCTGTACTACTACGACACCACCTTCGACGTTGCCAAAGGCGAGGGGGGCGGCCCGTGCGCCGCACTGGTAGCTCCCGCCGGCGTCGCGGGCGGTCGAGTGCAGATCGGCGACTATGCGGAAACAACCGACCTGACCCTCACGCCCGAAGCGGGGGAAGCCCGCCTGGCGTTCTACGACTTCACCGGCCGCACGAACGCGGAAGCGGAAGCCTACCTGAAACAGCACGCCGGCGGGGACCTGAAGGAGTTGACCGCAACGGACTTCCGCCCGGCACCCGGCCGCACGCTCCAGGTCGAGACGCTCCGGTCCGAAGCCGAGAAGCTCCTCGCTGACGCGGGCGACGACGCGCAGACCTTTCAGCCCAAGGTTGAGGACCTTCTGACGCGCGTTGAGGCGCTCAAGGGACAAGCCGACGCGCGCGACTGGAAGGCGGAGGGCGACCTCGCCTCGCTGCTCGCAAACTCCTCCGACCTCTTCTGGAAACTCAGAGCCTTCGCCGCCCTCAACGCCCCCTGACCACGCTGGGGCCAGCCCTCACCGGCCGTCCTCGGGCCCTTGCCGTCGTTTGCGTCTTTGCCCGCTCAACCCAAAGGAGCCGCCCAACTGTGCCAGCCAACAAAGCCCCCGCCAGCCAACCCGGTCTCGTCCCCTGCTGGGTAGGCATCAACTACACGATCTGGGAACGCCATGACGACCGGCTCGACAAGCTCCAGCAGGAGTGCCCCGCGATCTCCATCGGCGGCAAGGACGGCGGCAACACGCCTCGGGCCGTTGCGCACAAGTCGCGCGATGAATGGGGTTGCCTGTGGCACTTCCCGGGCAGGGGCCTGGACGGGGTAGTGATTGAGCACCCACTGGACGCGTGGGACAAGCTCGGCGCTTGGGAACCGCCATCGCCGGCGCGGCGGATCGCGGCGCTCCAGGAGCTGCCAGCAGACCAGAGCCCGCGGAGCGTAGGCACGGAGCACGGGTTCATCTTCCTTCGACTGACCTACCTGCGCGGCTTCGACAACTTCATGATCGACGCCGGCGAAGGCAACCCGAAGCTCTACGAACTGCGCGATCTCGTGGCCGACTACTGGTACGACCTAATCAAGGCCCACCTCGACCGCGGAGCGACAAGTGTCAGTGCCGCCGACGACCTCGGTCTGCAGCACAGCCTGCCCGTCAGCCCGGCAACCTGGAGGCGGCTGCTCAAGCCTGCCTACGCCAGGATCTTTGGGCTGGCACGCGAGCGCGGCGCCACCGTGTCTCTGCACACAGACGGCTACATCGTGGACATCATCCCCGACCTGATCGAGGTCGGGGCGACCACCCTCAACCCCCAGGATCTGGTGAACGGACTCGACAATCTGGCGCGTTTGGCAAAGGGCAAAGTGCACCTGTCGCTCGACATTGACAGGCAGAAGACGATGGTCTTCGGCACGTGCGAGGAAATCGACGCGCACATCGAGCGCTGCATCCGCACGCTGGGCTCACCGGAAGGTGGGCTGAGCCTGGTTTGGGGTGTCTATCCCGGCAACCCCCTCGACAGCATCGAGGCGGGTGTCCGGGCGATGCAGCGGCACCATGATATGTGGGTGCGGTGAGGGGACACCCCCGCGTCCCAACCCGACTGCACGCGCCGGCTTCCAGCAGCGTGGGGACGCTCCCCGTCCTCACCTGCCCTGTCGCGACGCTTCCTTCTTGGCAACCCATGGGGACCCCAATGGCGGGTATAATGGTCTCCTTCGATCTTGACTGCAACGCACAGGGAGACAGCCATGGCAGACAAACCAGTGGGGTTCGGCTTGCTCGGGGCCGGTCTGGTGGCGCCGTTCCACGGCAAGGCGCTGAGGGCTTCTGAGAAGGCGCAGCTTGTTGCCGTTGCCGACCTCGATGAAGCCCGCGGCGGCAAGTTCGGTGGTGAGTTCGGGTGTGCCGTCTACCGGACGCTGGACGAGTTGTTGGCCAATCCGGAAGTCGAATGCGTCAACGTCCTGACGCCCAACGCGTACCACTTCGAGGCCGTCGTTGCCGCGGCTGTTGCGGGCAGGCACGTCCTGGTCGAGAAGCCTCCGGCGATGTCGCTCCGCGAGACGGACCGCATGGTCGAGACATGCGCGCAGCACGGCGTCCGGTTCGGCGTCGTGCTGCAGTGTCGGGTGCGCAAACCAATTCAGGCGATCAAGCAGGCGATTGCCGCTGGCCGATTCGGCAAACTGTTGATGTGCTCCACGTACATGAAGTGGTTCCGCTCGGAGGCGTACTACTTCAGCGATGCCTGGCGGAGTTCCCGCAAGTCCGGTGCCGGCGTGACCATTCAGCATGCCTTCCACTACCTCGACCTGTGCCAGTACCTGATGGGTCCAGCGAAGCGCGTCGATGCCCGAATGGAGAACCTCGCCCACCCCAAGGTCGAGTTGGAGGACACGCTGCTGGCTCGCGTGGACTGGGCCAATGGCGCCCTTGGCGTTGTCGATGCCTCGACCGCGCTCTGGCCGGGCACTGACCTGCGTGTCGAGGTCAGCGGCGAGTATGGAACGGCGATCATGGTCGGCGAGCGGATGGATACCTGGCGGTTTCGGGACGACCGTCCGGAAGACGACGAGATCCGCCAGTATGGCAGCGCCTCAGTGGGTACCGCTGCGACCGGCCCGACGGACTTCGCCTTCTTTGACCACCAAGTCGTCATCGACGACATGGCGGATTCCATCCGGCACGGTTACAGCCCGGCCATCCCAGCGGACACTGTGCGGCCGACGCTGGAGATGGCGCTGGGCATGTACCTGTCGGCCAAGCTGGGACAGCCGGTGGAGTTGCCGCTGGCGAGCGAAGACGGAATCTTCAGTTGAGCGGGAGGGTGCTCCCCGCCTGCAACCACGAACAGACACAGGGACACTGAGATGCGCAAGAAGGTCGTGACGTTCGGCGAGATCATGATGAGGTTGTCGCCCCCCGGGTTCCAGCGGTTCGGCCAAGCGCGGAGCTTCGACGTGATCTACGGCGGCGGTGAAGCCAACGTGGCGGCAGCCCTGGCACAGTTCGGGGTGCCGGCCGACTTCGTCACTCGCTTGCCGGCAAACGAACTGGGCGACGCCTGCCTCGGCTACCTGGCGGCGTGGGGCGTCGGCACCAGCAAGATCGCGCGCGGCGGCGACCGGTTGGGGATCTACTTCCTGGAGATGGGAGCCGTGCAGCGCGGCAGCAAGGTGGTCTATGACCGAGCGGGCTCTTCCCTTGCTTCGTGCGAACCGGGGATGATCGACTGGAGCGCAGCCTTCGCCGACGCCGATTGGTTCCACTGGACCGGCATCACACCCTCCATCAGTGAGAGTCTGGCGGCGACGTGTCTGGAGGGCCTCAAGGCCGCAAGGGACGCCGGACTCACGATCTCCTGCGACCTCAACTACCGCAGCAAGCTCTGGAAGTGGGGCAAACGAGCCGGTGAGGTCATGCCCGAGATGGTCGCGCTCTGCGACATTGCCCTGGGCAACGAGGAAGACGCGGAGAAGGTCTTCGGGATCAAGGCCGAGGACGCCGACGTGGAAGCCGGCAGCGTCTCCGGCGAGGCGTACCGGTCCGTGTGCGAACAGCTTCGCCAGCGGTTCCCTTCCCTCAAGCTGGTGGCGATCACGCTCCGCGGCAGCCTGTCGGCCAGCCACAACACGTGGTCCGGCGTGCTCTTCGACGGCGAGACCCTCTACCAGGCACCAACCTACGACCTCACCCACATCGTGGACCGGGTGGGCGGCGGTGACGCCTTCATGGGCGGGCTGATCTACGGGCTCAAGTCGTACGGCGACGACCGGCAGAAGGCGTTGGACTTTGCCGCGGCCGCTTCCTGCCTCAAACACACCGTCTTCGGCGACTTCAACATGGCCTCGGTCGCGGAAGTCGAGGCGCTGATGGCGGGTGGCGGAGCTGGGCGGGTACAGCGGTAGCGGCCCGGCACCGGCGCCAATCGCGTCGGCCGGCGTTCCCCCTCACAGCACCAGCTCATACACCTTCGCTTCCGTGAATACCCGGAACAGCTCAGGATCGACGTGTCCGTCGTTGACCTCGTACCCCAGTATGGTGAGCGCGCGCTCGAGGGGGACCGCCTTCTTGTAGGGGCGATCCGAGGCTGTGAGGGCGTCAAAGATGTCGGCGATGGTCATGATCTTCGACTGCGGCGGGATCTGGTCGGACGCGATCTTCCGCGGATAGCCGGTCCCATCCAGCTTCTCGTGGTGCGCATAGGCAATGCCGGGCACCCCGCGCAGCTCCTTCGTCCACGGAATCCTGCTCAGGAACTGGAAGGTGTGGGTCACGTGCGACTCGATCTGTAGACGCTCGTGCTCCGTCAGGCTTCCCTTCGGGATTGAAAGTGCCCTAACCTCCGCCTCGTCAAGGAGCCGCTCCTCTCCGCCCGTGATATCGTGATAGGTGTGCGCGGCAATGTCGGCGATCCGCCGCGCGCTCTCCTGCTCCAGCACGGTGGGTTCGTTGGCCATGAGGATGATGTTGTAGTACTGGTCCAGCCGGGTCAGTTCGGCCGCGTACTCCTGATCCAGCGCCTTGAAGCCGCGCCGGTACTCGTCTTCGGACTGCCGGCTGACCAGCTCGATCTTGCGCCGCGAGGTCTCGGCGTCGAGCGTCCGCTTCGCGAAATCGAATCGCTCGCGGACCAGCGCCAGGCGTTCGTCGTAGAGCTTCTTCGCCTTGACCAAGACGCTCTCCCGGACGCCGATCTTCCCGAAGTCGTGCAGCAGCGAGGCGTAGCGCAGCTCTTTAAGCTGACGGTCGTCGAAGTGCAGGTCAGCGAGCGGTCCACCCTCCCGATGCACCCTTTCGGCGGTGGCCACCGACAGCGTTGCCACGCGATGAGAATGCCCCGCGGTGGTCGGATCGCGCTGTTCCACGGCCAGGGCGGCGGCGCTGACGAACCCCTCGAAGAGCTTTTCCCGTTCTTCATAAAGCCTGCTGTTCTCCAAGGCGACAGCCGCCTGGCTCGCAAGCGAGCCGACCAGGTCCTCCGAGTAGCCGGTGAACGGGATGACCTCGCGCTCCACGGTCGCGGGGTCGAGAAGCTTGGCGTACGGGTTGCGTTTACGGTTGATGAGCTGGATGACGCCGAGGATCTCGCCGTTGATGTTCTTCATCGGCACGACCAGCATGGAGGTCGTCCGGTACCCATGTTCCTCGTCGAAGCGCTTGTTGAAGCCGTAGGGAGCATCCTCCGGCAGGTGGTAGCAGTCATCGATCCGCAGCGCCCGGCCGGTGATCCCCACGTAGCCGGCCATGCTCTCCGTGGTCAGCGGCATGACGAACTGCTTGTAGCTAACGTCGAGCGAATCGTTCTGCGACAGGCGGAAACGCAGTTGCGCTGGGCCGTCGTCTCCCTCGGGGTACTCGATGATGTACAGGCTTCCCGCATCGGCCGCCGTGATGTCGCGGCTTTGGTGCAAGATCATGCCGAGGAGGTTGTCGAGATCCCGCTCAGCCGACAATGCGGCCCCAATCCGGTTCAGATCCTGCAGGTCGCCCTCGAGGCGCTGGTTCTTGAGCAGCACCGCCATCTGCCTAACGGCGTTGCAGATGGTGCGCACCAGAGCCTTGCGGGTGGTCGCAGGCATCAACTGCACGAACAGCTCGTTCTCGGGCAGCCCGTACGTGTCCTCGGAATCGGTAGCGTCCGTAACCACGACTTGGGGTGGGGCTTCGGGCGAAATCGCCCGGAAGGTCGCGCGCAACTGCTCGTGATCGGCGGCCCGCAAAGCTGCCTCCGACACGATCACCGCCACCGCGAAGCGGTGCCGCAAGTCTTCGTAGCTTCCGGGTTCGTTCAGGTCGTAGCACTGAACGCCTGCCTCCCCCAGCGACTCCTGCAGCTCGTCCATGACTTGCCGCTCGGAGAAGAACGCCAGCCCCTGGATCACATTGGCCTTCGCCATCTGATTCACCATTCCTCAGTTCCTACGCAATCTCCAGCATTCGGTTCAGCGCAACCAGCGCCCATTCCTTGTCCTCCGGCGGCACGACAATCCGGTTGACCACTTCGCCGCGCACCAGAGATTCCAGCACCCACAGGAGGTGGTGCGGGTCGATCCGGTACATGGTCGAGCAGACGCAGACGTTTGGGCTGAGCGAGACGATCTCTTTGTCCGGATGCTGCCCGGCAAGGCGGTGGACCAGGTTGATCTCGGTGCCGACAGCCCATTTGCTGCCGGGCGCAGACTCCTGCACGCGCCTGATGAGGTACTCCGTCGAGCCGGCTTCGTCGGCTGCTTCCACAACTTGGTACGGGCACTCTGGGTGCACGATCACGCGAACGGTGGGGTCACTCGCGCGCATGGTCCGCACGTGGTCGACCGTGAACATCTGGTGCACCGAGCAGTAGCCGTCCCACAAGACCAGTGTGGCGCGTTGGAGTGCTTCCACGTCGGGCTCCACACCATCCCGGTCGGGGGACCACAGCGCCATCTGATCGTGCCCGAACCCGAGCTTGAGCCCGGTGTTGCGGCCCAAGTGCTGGTCCGGGAAGAACAGCACCCGCTGGCCCTGCTCCAATGCCCAGCGAAGCACCTTGTCCGCATTGCTGGAGGTGCACACCGCGCCACCGTTCCGGCCGCAGAACGCCTTTAGCGTAGCCGCCGAGTTGACATACGTGATGGGGATGATCGTCTCGGCAATGTGCTCCGAGAGGATTCGCCAGCAGTGCTCGACTTCGTCGAGGTGGGCCATGTCGGCCATGGAGCACCCGGCCGACAGGTCGGGGAGAATCACCTGTTGGTGCGGCGCGCTCAGGATGTCGGCCGACTCCGCCATGAAGTGCACCCCGCAGAAGACAAGGTAGGCGCATTCCCTCCGGCCAGCCGCGAGCTGCGACAGCTTCAGGCTGTCGCCGGTGTAGTCGGCGAACTTGATGACGTCGTCCTGCTGGTAGTGATGGCCCAGGATGAGCGTCGAGGTCCCCAGCGTGCGCTTGGCTTCGCCCAACCGGTCATCCACCTCAGCCGCGCTCAAGACAGCGATCTCGGCTGGCAAGGGGGCTTGTGTCGCAACCATCGGATCATCTCCCGACGGCAGCATCGGCCGTCGCTTTGAGTCATTCGCGGATGCACAGCATCCGTGCGCGGGGAAAGAAAGGGATCGCTGTTGAGGACCGGCGTGGGACCAACGGCCTTGACTTCTACCGCTTCCCGCAGGCACCGCACGCCCATTGTATCTTCCTTGGTCGGGGTCTGTCAGGCAAACGATCCGGCCGGACGCGAGCCTCCTACATGGTCTCGTGTGCCCATCCGCGCCGCGACGGTAACGGAGCGCGTGAGTCGTCGGCTTCGGAGACAGACCCAGCGTGTCATGCGCTCCGTCACCGTCGCGGCGCGGATAGGCCAGCACCCCTCAGTTCAGTGAGTCCGCCGCCAGTTGCCGGCTCGGAGTCTGCTCGTTGACCAGGAAACTCAGCACCGCACGGCCGTCATCGGTGTCGATCTCTGCCCGGAACTTCATGCCGCCCACCGTGCCAATCAGCCCGAACTCCCCGTTCGTGAACAGCCGCCCTTCGTAGGCCTCGCTCTCGACGGGCCGCTCTTTCTCTCCGGTCAGGTACATCTCGGTGGCGCTGACCAGCAGCTTGAGGCGGGCGTCCTTGCCAAGTCGGTTGTCGGTCACCAGAAAGGTGAACCCCCACCGGATGCCTGTCTGATTCATGCTGTCTCCTGACGGTCGAGGCGCAGCCTCTCGCGGCCGGTGCGACGCGCACAGCCTCCGGTGGTACTTCAACTGACTTGCCTGCCCGGGCTCCGGTGGCGCTACTTGCGGCTGAGAACAACAGCAACAGTTGCCCGAGCACCGAGTTGCACACTCGCCCCGTCTCCGCCAATGTCGGCAGTCTCGCCGCCGGGCTGCACCACGGCGGTGCGGGCCTGCGCGCCGAGGACCGCTCTGTCCAACTCCACCTGTGCACTCACCGCCTGTTCGGCTGGGTTGTGGAGGACAAGGTAGACATGGTCGCCGCCGCCAAAACGCTCGACGCGCACCTGGTCCGGCTGCACCCGGGCACCGGTGATCGGCTCCCAGCCGGCGGTGGTCAACTCCCGCAGCAGTCCGTCGCAGCGCTGCATCTCCTTCACGTCATTGCCGTGCCCGGGGTAGATGCCGTGGAGCCAGTGCCAGGGGACTTCCCATTCGGGACGCGGGTCGTACGGCAGATCGGTACACGCCTTGCGATAGGCGATTGCGCGGATGAAGTCCGGATCGGCAAACTGGGTCGCCTCGGCGCCGAAGATATCCAGGTACGGTGCGGCGAAGGTGAGCCAGGCCGGCGTCGTGCCCCATGAGCAGTTCGCCATCAGCACCTTGCCGCGGCCGTGCATGTCCTTGGCGAGGTCGCGGACCCACTCCACGGCCCCGAACGCCGCCACCTGCACCGGCTGGTGATCAAGGGCCGAGAAGCTGAGCGGGTAGTCGGCGTACTGGAAGTGCTCACGACGGTAGTTGACGCGGTTCGCTTGGCCGTAGCCGCCGAACGAGTCCAGCCCAATCCCGTCGAAGTGCGCGCCCGCCTCCTCCATCTGCTGAAGCGATGGCTCGATGATCCGGTCACGGTTGAGCCAGCCCTTCCCTTTGGGGATGCCCGGCGCCAGGTTGTTCGCGAGGATGGCGCCCCACTTGCTCTTGCCCATCCAACCGAACTGACCTGGCGTGCAGTAGGGCTGGCCGGTCTCGTCGTAACTGAGCGACTTCAGCACTGTCTGGCAGGTCTCCTCAATGCGGCTGCGCAGGACGTCCCCTGTCGGACTCAGGGGGTAGACGCGGTAGGGCTGGGCTTCCACCTGCGTCAACTCCTGCTCGTCGCCGGCCGCGAGCTTGCGCAGCCGCGCGACCACCTCGTCGAAGGTGGGAGCGCGGTCGAAGTCCTCCATTGTCTGCTGATACGTTTCCGGCTCAATGTAGAACAGCGCCAGCGGGCCGTTGGCGTTGTCCCACTTGATGGCGTCCGCCCCAACAGGACCCCAGTGGAAACCGAACCCGGCCTCCAGCACGCCTTCGGTCTTGCTCATGTCTCCCCACACGTACCACCCGCCGTCCTTGGTCGTGCGCTTGGTGAAGAACTCCGGGAACAGAGCGTAGTACCGCTGCAGCGCCGACCGGAACCCCCACGCCGGGTCGTGCCGGTAGAGCAGAATGCGGAAAGGCGCTTCCGAGAGCGGGCGACCATCGACGCGGCGCTCGGGAACGAGACCGAAGTCCAGCGCGAGATAGAACAGCCGCAGCTTCGGGTTGTACACGATCCGGGGCACTACCGGCTCGTCCATGCGGATCGCCAGCGCCAGACCGAAGCTGCCAGGGAGCGTCACCGCGCCCAGCGGGTACTTGGAGTGGCATCCCTCCAGTCCGTAGCCCACGCCGGTCTCGACGCAGCTCAACTCGCCCACCTCACCCGCTTCCGTCCGGGCGGAGGACATGCTGTCCCACCATTGCCAACCGCCCTCCGCCACCGGCAAGGCGAAGTACACGGTCACCGCCCGATCTTCGCCACGCGTGTCGGCCACCGTGCCAGCGATCTCCACATGGGTCGGATAGGTCCTGTAAGTCGCATGGACGCCCAAGCCGAGGGTCTTGATGTCGGCCGCGTGCTCCAGTCCGTCACCGGTTTGCTTCACTTCGCCGCCTACCATCACGGGCGGGCCGCCTTTGGCCACGTCGCGCACCAACAGGCCCGTCGGGTAGGCATCGTTGGCTGCTCCGGCGAGCTTGCCGTCCAGTGCCACGCCCGCAACCTCCCCTCTGCTGCCCAGCGTCAGCGCCAGCCCGTCCTCCGTGCGCACGCTGCCCACTGGTTTGCCGACGCCGCCCTTCAGTTCATCCGAGCCAAACACCTGTGTGTCGAAGACCACCCCTTCACCAGTGACCTTCTCCAGTTCGAGCTTGGCCAGCTCCCAACGGTACTGGTGCGGGTTCACGGGGGGCACCTCGTAGAGGTACAAGTCCAACTGCCGAATGGTGGCGCGGTGGATCGTCATCAGCCAACCACTGACGTCTACCCACCGGTTCACGGGCACCGAATGGGCGACGCTCTGCTGCCGCATCGGGTTGCCGGGGTAGTCGGGCAGTCGGGTCTGTTCGTCGTAGAAGACGAACGCAATCTGCTTGCGCCGGACGGTCTTGTCTTCGCAGACCACGCGCAGTCGCGCGCGCATCCGAGCATAGGGCCGCCAGTCCTGCGGGTCGGCAAACGCCCGGCGCGCTTTCGGGTAGTCTTCCTCGACGCCATCCGCCGCGACGTCGACCGACAATGAGCCGTCTTGTCCGGCAAGCGTCATCTTCGTGCCGCCCCTGTCGATGCCGACAGTCCACTGGCCCGGATCATCGATCAGGTTCAGCCGGTCAACCGGCGCACACAGCCCCGGCGCAAGCGCTGCGCACATGCACACGAAGACGGTGCTTCCCAGAGAGCAATGGCGATGCATCTCCTCTCACCTCACACGGATTCGCTCGAATGTCCCGATTGTACGCCAACAGCCACGACATTGACGTTCCACGGAGTTCCTTCTATACCCGCGAAGGTTGGGAACACACCGAAGTCCCGGCGCGACTTCGGCTCCGTCTGGGAGAATACCCTCTGTCCTACGTCTGCTGCACGCCTGCCGAGGAAGTTCCGCGAACTTCCACTTCGGTGTGTTCCCAACCTTCGCGGGTATACATCGAGGGTGGTCACGTGGCGCACCGCACCGGCGGCCACTGGAACGCCAAGTCCTTCGACCTGTCGCTCACGCAGACCCGCGGCACGTCGGTCGAGGGCAACGCGCTGCTGGCCGGGATCTGCGCACAGCTCAGGGAGGAGATCGACCGCAACGGCTGACGCGACCGCTGGATCCAACACGGCGCCGAACTGCAGCTCTCGAAGCGGATCCTGCGCGACCTC
>PEVN01000330.1:0-7120 GCA_002779825.1 Armatimonadetes bacterium CG06_land_8_20_14_3_00_66_21
CGGGGCGTTCCTGGAGGTAGCGCACCGAACGGGGCTGGCGGACGAGATCGATGAGCCTCTGCCTCTGCTCAAAGTGCACCTTCCGTACCCCGAGTCGAATCATGTGCTGAACCTGGCGTTCAATGCGTTGGTGGGCGGGACGTGTCTGGAGGACCTCGAGCTCCGGCGGAATGACGAGGTGTACTTGGACGCGTTCGGTGCCCAGCGGATTCCGGATCCCACGACGGCAGGCGACTTCACGCGTCGCTTCGACGAGAGCTCGTTGTTGACGTTGATGGAATGCATCAATCGCGTGCGCGAACGGCTCTGGGCCGGACAGGGAAAGGACTTCCTGAAGGCAGCCTTTGTCGACATTGAGGGCCCGGGCGCGGAATAGCGCCTCGGAAGCCCTCACCAGCGCCCTTGCTTGCTCCCCTCGACACGCCAGAGACACCAAAAACCCGCCGACGCTACCCCAAAGTGCTCAGGCGCTCGCAATACGCTTGTTTTGGAGCTAGCCTGCAAGGGAAGCTGAAAGACATTCTCCGTGCCAAGACGCACTAGGGTGATTGGCGGTAGGGGCGTCCGGTAGCTGAGGCGGGACGGGGAGGCGACTCCAGTGGCGGACGCTCCGCATTCGCCACCGCCCTACTCCCACGGTTGCCGCTCGGCTCGCCGTTCTGTGTGGCAGAAATGAACCTGCGTGCACTGGGCTTTGGCGATTGGTTCTCTGAGCATGCCGGCGACAGGCTCCAACCGGGGCAGAGCCTGGCGCGGGTCATGACCGTCGACCGGGGCGCCTACCTTGTGCGACATGAGGGCGGAGAGGTCCTGGCGGAGCTTTCGGGGAAGTTCCGTTTTGCGGTTGAATCCAGCCCTGACCTCCCGTGCGTGGGCGACTGGGTCTGCGTCGAACAGGCTTCGCCAACGCTCGCGATCATCCATGCCGTCTTGCCCAGGAAGACACTCCTGCGCCGCAAGTGCCCGGGGAAGACTGTGGATTTCCAGATGATTGCGGTCAACCTGCTGGGGTCCTCCGGCGTCGGCAAGACCAGCCTCATCAACCGGCTGCTTGGTCAGGAGGCACTTGACACGAAGACCGTCAGCAAAACGGGAGAAGGCGTTCACACGACAGCGCGCCGGCAACTGCTTGTGCTCGACAACGGTGCCCTGCTGGTGGACACACCGAGCATGCGCGAGCTGGGTCTCCTCGGCACAAGTGGCGGGCTCGAGGACAGCTTCACGGATATTCACGAGCTTGCCGTCGACTGCCGCTTTCCCGATTGCACGCATACGCAGGAGCCCGGTTGTGCCGTTCTGAGGGCTATCGAGACCGGCGACCTCAGCGAAGGGCGGCATGACAGCTTTACCCGCGAAGGTTGGGAACACACCGAAGTCCCGGTGCGACTTCGGCTCCGTCTGGGAGAATACCCTCTGTCCTACGTCTGCTGCACGCCTGCCGGGGAAGTTCCGCGAACTTCCACTTCGGTGTGTTCTTAACCTTCGCGGGTATACCTCAAGCTCAAGAAGGAAGCCGAGTACCACGATCTCTCGTACGTCGAAAAGCGGCATAAAGACAGGGACTTCGGACGCTTCATCAAGTCCGTTCAGAAACCCGGAAGACGCTGAACCGAGGAACACAGAATGCAACGAAGCAGGCTGAGAATCGAGAAGAGAGACCTCCGGGACATCGCGCTCGGTGCACTTGGTGGGTTCTTGCTGGTCCTGATCCCGCTAGCGGCCAGAGACTTGGGCACCGCAATCAGTGTGGGCCTGGTCTTCGGCGTGCCCGGCGGAGCAGGCGGAGGGGCTGTGGCGTGCGTCTTGAGAAGGTACCGCGAGAGAAAGTGAAAGGGTCTGGCCTTGGGCTGGCCAGGCAGCCCTACCCGAAGCCCTGGGCGCTCATGCATGTGCCTTTCCGTCCTGCGAACGAGGCTCCACCCAGAACAGATCAACGTCGTGATCTTGGACTTCGCGGGCACGGTGTGCTCGGACCGGTATTTCGAGCCGCTGGGGGGAGCTGCGTACCAATACCAAGGCGACCCCGCCTTTGAGGCTTGGCTTGAGGAAGCGGGGCTCGCGGAACGCGCCCCTCATCAGTTGCGCTCCAGGAACCGTTGCCGGTGCTCGGCATCGACAATACAATGAGCGGGCGTCGCGCGAATGACACGATCCATCCCTGACGCGGTGGGGCCTCGGTTTCAGGCCGCGGTCCCTGCTCGGCAGAGGTCGGAGATCAGGAAGACGCGTCCCTGCGTTGGCCCCACGCACGACACGCTGTGCAGCCTGCGCCGTCTTGTGACCAGCAACCGTTCCAGAGGCCAAACCATGATCGACTCTCACTATCTCGCGGCAGGTCTGAACGCCATGGCCCGCGCTCCCCGCGTCAACCCGATGTCGGGGCATCTCGGCGCCGCCGTGATTGCCGGGTGCTTCGTTGCCAAGCAGCACCCCGACCTCGACGCCGACGTGTATCGAGGGATCGATGGCGAACTGGACCGGATCATTGGCGGCGAGTCGGTCTTCAGCCCCAAGGAGAATGCAGCTTTCACCGCGCCGCAGATGTTTGAGCCGTTCGCAGAGACCGCTCAGGCGGGCAGGCAGGATGCCTGCGGTACGGAGCGACCCGAAGGGCTGCAGTTCGACGGCATTGTCTTCGGCGAGCGGGTGCCGCGGCGGTGGATGCCCGGCAGCGACATGTTCCAGCGGACGCCGCCGCCGCAGGTGCAGGAGAGTTGGCCGGCGGAAGCCGCCTCGCCCGACGAAGTCGTCCAGCTCGCGGCGGTCTACCAAGGCAAGCAGGTCACACTCTACCGGAACGGGGCGGTCTACGCGACGGCGGAAGTCAACCAGCCGGCCGTATTCCCGTCGGGCTCGTCGGTCATCCTCGGGTTGCGGCACATGGCGGCGTCAGCAGGCAACTCGCGCTTCCACGGCGACGTGCTGGACGCCCGGGTCTATGGCGAACCGCTGTCCGGCGAGCAGTTGGCCGCCTTGCTTCCTAACGCCGAGGGTGGACCCAAGCCGGGGGTCTGGTTCGACTTCGCCAACAACGGCCTGCGCGACCGGACCGGCGCCTTCCCGGAGGGCACCCTCGACGGCTCCGCGCGCGTGGACAACGGCTCGCTGCACGTCGACGAAGACGGCTACTTCCGGTCCCTCGGTTCGGTGACGACGCTCAGCCGGTTGACCTCCAGCAACCTGACCGACCGGACGCCGGTGCCGGAGCCGTTCATCGAGACCGACGTGCGCAATGTCGCCATGTGCCCACACCTGTTCAAGTTCGGCGGCTGGTACTACTTCATCGGCGGCACGCAGTGGTTCCGCTCGCGAAACGAGTTCGGCCCGTGGACGCCCCCCGAACCGCGCCACCTGTGCGACCTGTACGTGCCCAAGACAGCCAAGTTCGGCGAGTCTCGCCGTCTCTACGCTGGCTTCCTCCGGGATGGCGGCTGGGGCGGGAATGAAGTCCTGCGCGAGTTGGTGCAGGACAAGGACGGTTGGTTGGGTACGCGCTTCGTGCCCGAGATGATCCCGGCCTGCGGCGAGGAGATCCCCGTCGGCAGCAAGACGATCCACCTCGCACCTGTTGCCGGCGAGCGCGCCGAGGCGACCATCCCCCATGTTCCCAACGACTGTCGCCTCGAGCTTGAGGTCGTCCCGGAGCCGGGTGTTCGCTCCGTCGGGCTCACCCTCCGCGCGGGGCCGGGCGATGCCGACGGCTGCGACTTGGCCTGCGACCTCACGCGCGGCACAGTCACCTACTCGAAACGAACCGACAGCGCCGGTCGGGTCGAACCCGGACCGGCAATCACCGGCGTCCGCAACCTGGACAAGCCATTCACCTTGGACCTCATCTGCCGCCACGACATCCTCGACGCCGAGATCGCCCGGTTCCGAGCGACGTGCACCCGGTTCTGAGGCCCCGGTGGCGGGCGCGTCAAGCTGTTCGCCGAAGGCGGCGCAGTCACGTTCCGCAACCTCCGCGTACGGGCGCTCACCGACCGCTACACGCCTTACCCGGCGCAGTCGTCCGCGAGGTAGCGCCGGGGCGCTCCGTGTTGCTGACTGTCAGAATCCCGTCTTCCTGCGAAGACGCCGGTCGCACGGCGTAGGAGCAACGCCTGCGTGCCCGCCCCGCTGTCAACGGCGGGGCCAGACACACCGGTCTGCCCCTACGTCGCCTCACGTCATCCGCTGTAGGCGGCGCGGAACAGTCGGTGCGAAAGGAACAGACACCCACCATGGATACGGTAACACTACAGACCTCCTGCGACCAACTCACCTTCGACCGCGACTTCGGCCGACTCGTCTCGCTCCGGGCGAAGCACGCGCCAGACGTGGAGCTGATTGCCTCGGCGCCTGACCATCCGGTGTTCGCGATGCAGTACCTCAGCGACGGCGCGTTCCAGCACCTCGACTCACACTCCGCCGGAGCCATCGCCGTTGCGTGCGCCGGGTCCGCCGGCGAGCAGGTGCTGACGGCCCGCTTCACCGGGGTCGGCGGCAGGGACCTCGAGGTGGAACTGACGGTCCGCGCTTCCACGGAGGAACGGTTCAGCCGCTGGACCTGCACCGTGCGCAACGGCGCAGGCCTCCGAATCGTGGACGTGCAGTTCCCCTTCGTGGTAGTTCCCTCGGTGACGGAAGGGACGGTGGTCGTGCCGGCGGGGCACGCGGGGCACCTCCTCGAGGGCGAGGCGCTGGCCGGGCTCCCCACCGATGAGCCGCGGCAGTGGCAGCTTCTGCCGGAACGCGGCAACTCGCCGCACTACCCGGGCCGCGTGTTCGCGCAGTTCCTGGCGTGGTACGGGGAACGCGCGGGGGTGTACCTGGCGTGCGAGGACACCGAAGGGAATGTGAAGCTCCTCAAGCCGGTGCGCCGCGAGCCGGCCATTCGACTCGGTCTGGCCCACGTCGGCGACTGGCCGAGCGAAGGGGAGCGGACGCTGGAGTACGAGGTCGTTTTGGGGAGCTTCGCCGGCAACTGGTACGCGGCGGCGGACCTCTACCGGGAGTGGAGCTTGCAGCAGAAATGGGCGACGCCGCTGACCAAGCGGACCGATGTGCCCGAGTGGTTGCTGGACTCGCCGCCGCATATCACCATTCGGTTGCAGGGCTACCTGGACGACGGCCCGGCGCCGGCCATCGAGGAGTTCCTGCCGTACGAGAAGTGCGTGCCGCTGCTGCAGGGAGTTGCTGAGCGGGTCGAGGCGCCGTTGGTGGCGGTGCTCATGTCGTGGGAGCGCGGCGGCCCGTGGGTATATCCCGATTGCTTCCCGCCGGTGGGCGGCGACGAGTCGTTGACGACGTTCTGCCGGCTGAGCCGCGAGCGCGGCTGGCGCGTGGGCTCCTTCTGCAATGGCACCCGCTGGGTCATGAAGCACCTGTTCAACGACTACGACGGCACCGACTACTTTGCCGAGAACCAGGGCGAGCAGAGCGTCTGCCGGCGGCACGACGGCGAGCTGTGGGCCGAGCACTGGGACCAAAGCTGGCGGCCCAGTTACATCTGCTGCATGGCGCAGGAGTTGACGAAGGAGACCGCTGTCGACTTCGTGAAGCGGCTTGTCGGCTGGGGCATGGAGTCGATCCAGTACTTCGACCAGAACTGCAACGCGGCGACATTCGCCTGCTTTGCTGCGGACCACGGGCATCCGCCGATCCCCGGCAAGTGGATGGCGGCGGCGATGGAAGAGATGATCGCGGCGTTCCGTCGGGTTGCGGCGGACGCAGGCGAGACCGAGGTCATCCAGTCGACCGAGTGCGCCTGCAATGAGTATTGCCTGCCGCTCTTCCAGCAGAGCGACGTGCGCGTCAGCCCGCCCGGCAGCGGTGAAGGCGGCTTCGTGCCCGTGTATCACTACCTGTTCCACGAGTGCACGATCTTGCACGGGATGATGAGCACCGGCGGCGAGCCGTACGCCTTGCCCATCCGCAACGCCTGGAATGGCGTCCTCGGCGAGATTCCCGGCGCTGTGCTCACCGGCGACGGCACGCTGCTCAACCGGGAGACCTTCAACTGGGCCAACTGGGAGCCGAAGGTCGGCAGCAACGACGACTCGCTGGAGATGATCCGCACCGTCACCGCGTTGCGGCGCGGCCCCGGTCGCGATTTCCTCGTGTACGGCCGAATGCAGCGCCCCGCCGAGGTGACCGGCATCAAGCCCGTTGAGTGGGACCACAACGGTCGCCACTACGCCGTGCCGGCAGTGGCGCACGCCGCCTGGCAGGCGCCCGATGGCCGACACGGGGTGGTGCTGGCGAACTGGACCACGAAGGCGCAGGCTGCAGTCGTGTGCGCGGCGACGCTTGGGGAGCGGGTCACGGTTGACACGTCCGGGCGAGAAGTCAGCCGAGCGACTGCAGCCTCGACCGCAGGCGGCTACTCCATTGCGCTGCCGCCGCTGGCCTGTGTACTGATCGCTGAGGAGACCCGGTCATGAAACCCTACTACAAGTTCCCGAAAGCCTTCGAGTGGGGCTGCGCCACAGCGTCCTACCAGGTGGAAGGCGCGGCGCACGAAGACGGCCGCGGGCCGTCGATCTGGGATACGTTCTGCCAGACGCCGGGGCGCATCGCCATGGACCACACCGGCGACGTGGCTGTGGACCAGTACCACCGGTACAAAGACGATGTGCAGCTCATGAAGTGGTTGGGGCTCAAGGCGTACCGCTTCTCGGTATCTTGGCCGCGGGTCTTCCCCGACGGCCGAGGCAAGCTAAACCGCAAGGGGCTCGCCTACTATGACCGGCTGGCCGACGAGCTGCTGGCCAACGGGATCGAGCCGTGGCTCACGTTCTTCCATTGGGACCTGCCGCAGGTTCTGCAGGATCGATTTGGCGGCTGGGAGGGGCGGGAGACGGCGGAGTACTTCGGCGAGTACGTCGGTCAGGTGACGGCGCACCTCTCCGACCGGGTGACCCGCTTCTTCACCATCAACGAGTTCGCCTGCTTCACCGATGCCGGCTACGGCTCGGGCACGTTCCCACCGGGGAAGCAGCTCCCCGCGAAGGAACGGAACCAGGTTCGCCACCACGGCGTGTTAGTACTACAACCGTACTTAGCGCGAATGTGCTCGGCGAGGGTCTCCTGACCCCGCCGCTCCCCGGACCGACAGGTCTCCTCGAATCCCGTGGAT
>PEVN01000330.1:7129-26479 GCA_002779825.1 Armatimonadetes bacterium CG06_land_8_20_14_3_00_66_21
GACCTGCCCCGAGCTAAGTACGGTTGTAGTGTTAGCCCATGGGTTGGCCGTTCAAGCGATCCGCGCCAACGCGCGGCAGCAGGTGAAGGTCGGTCTGGCCGAGAACGCGCAGATCTGCGTGCCGGTGATCGAGACCCCCGAGCAGGTGCGGGCAACGAAGAAGGCCATGCGCGAACTGAACGCGCCGTTTCTCACCGCCGTGCTTGAGGGGCACTACCACGAAGCGTACCTGAAAGCCGAAGGCGCCAACGCGCCGGAGGTACGCGAGGGCGACATGGCGGCCATTGGCGGTCCGCTCGACTTCGTCGGCTTGAACATGTACGCGCCGACGTACATCCGAGCGGCCGACTGCCCGTCGGGATTCGCCGTAGTGCCCCACCCGGAGAGCTACCCGCGCATGGAGCTGCCCTGGCTCTACCTGGGCCCGCAGATCGCCTACTGGGGGCCGCGGTGGGCCAAGGAGATCTGGGACGTAGACGACGTGCGGATCACCGAGAACGGCTGCGCGAGCCAGGACACGCTGACGCCCGACAATGAAACCTACGACACCGACCGCGTCATGTACCTGCGCAACCACTTCATCGCTGCCCACCGGGCAGTGAGCGAGGGCTGGCCGCTCAAGGGGTACTTCGTCTGGAGCCTCATGGACAACTTCGAGTGGTGCCACGGCTACACCAAGCGGTTCGGCATCGTGTACGTGAACTACACGACCCAGGAGCGGCTCCCCAAGCTCAGCGCCAAGTTCTACCGCGAGGTGATTGCGCGGAACGCGGTGGTGTGAGGGGGACAGCGGGGCTGCACCCGGGCGCACCCTCACTCCAACCCAATCGACCGGATCTCAACCGTCACCCCTTCCAGCGCCGTCGGGTCGAGGCGGAGGCTGGTGACGCAGCCGCCCCAGTACTCGTTCTCGCCCACGGCGAACGTGTACCGGTGGAACTGGCCGTCGGCCACCGTGGTCACGCGTGCGCTCGAGGCCTCGCTGGTTCCTGTGGAAGACGTGCACCAGAAGAGCTGGGCGCCGCCGGACTGGCTGACGCGCATCTCCACAACCACTTTGGTGAAGCGGTTCGCCCGGACCTTGAGCGCCGGTGAGCCAAACGCCGGATCGCTGGTGCTGGAGACTGCGTGCAGCACGCCGCCTCTCGTTTCCACCTTCTCCAGTCCCATGGCGCCGGTCCACGCGGCCAGCTTCGGGCCGGTCCAGAGCGTGTCGCTGGTGGTTTCCGCGAGGGGCGCGAGCTTGCGGGCCTCGCGATACCACGAGTCATAGGGTCCCAAGCCGACATCTCCGGGCGCCAGGTCGGTATGTTGCTTGGGGGCGTCGGTGAACACGTCGCGGATGGCATCGAGGTAGGAGAAGCCAGAGCCGCGGGTCGGCTCGATGTAGTGCCCTTCGCCAAACTCGTTCCAGCAGCAGAGGATCGCAGTGCGCTTGTCCGGTCCCGTGGTCGGCTTCGCATCCATGACCGCCTTCGCGCGCAGGCACAGGTCGCGGAACTTCTCCGGGGTGTTGTCCGACCAGAAGAAGCTGGTCTCGTTCCACGGTCGCGAGTCCCAGCCCATCATCGCCGCGGTGAGGTCCGGGAGCAGGTTCAGCTCGTTCTTGGCCTTCCAGATCTTCTCCTGTTGATCGACGAACCCCTCGTACGGCGCGCACACGAAGCTGCCGACGGTCTTCACTTCCTGCGGCGGGGTCCACCCGCTCCCGTAGGCCGAGCTTGCGTCCCAGCCCTCCTTTGCCATGGTCCCCAGTATTTCCTTGTTGGCGGTGCCGACGCATCCCACCAGGTACAGGCCACCGAGCCCGCGCGCCTTGCACGTCGCCCGCATCTCGTCGAAGGTCTGGCGGACGTTCTCGCTGCCGCCCAGGTCGCGGGTCACGTTGGGCGGCACCCACACGTAGAGCACGGGCTTGCCGTCGACTTTCAGGTAGGAGGGATTGCCGAAGTAGTTGTCGATCCAGAACGGCAGGACGTTGTCCATCAAGTCCTGCTTGGAGCCCACGCCTTTGCCGCACCCGTTCTCCCACATGATGCCGAACTTGATCTTGGGCAGGTACCGCGCCTTCAGCAGACCATCGTGAATGGCGTGACCTAACGACTGCTTCACCGGCCCGTCCAGGTTCGACCGATACCAGCAGTAGACGGCCGCGGAGATGCCGTGCTCCAACCAATACTTGATGTGCCAGTCGGCGACTGCCGGCGTCCCTTCGTTGTACCAGCCGAGCACCGGCTTGCGCTCGGGCCACGGCTCGATGGCCTTCCAGCCCGTGTGGGTGCCTTGCTTCCACAGCGGACAGTAGTGGGTCCACACGGTGTACTTTCCGGTCTTGGCCGGCACAGGCTCCGGGACGTAGTCGGCCTTCGGGAGCTGAAGAGGCGGCGAGAACGTGAGCCGTTGCGTGCGGGCGATGGTAGCGACCTGGGCGCCGCCGACCTGGACCCGGAACTCCCCCGTCAGCGGCCCCGTCGCGACTACCCGCCACGACAGCTCCTTCGCCTCCTGGTAGCCCAAACGCGCTATCTTCTGGGAGGCGGCGCCTTTGAGCGCGACGCCCTCTGGCGGCGTGAGAGTGACGGTGAGCTTCGCGGCGGGCCCGCCGTCGTTGCGGATCTTCGCGATGATCGTCTCGGCTCTCTTCGCGCGCGGAAGCGTGGACTCGGTCCAGAGGCCGACGAGGCAAGCCTCCGGCTCCGCCTGCACCTGCGGGGTGACGCGGACGTACTCCACGTGCGCCGTCGCGCCCTCCGCG
This sequence comes from Armatimonadetes bacterium CG06_land_8_20_14_3_00_66_21, assembly GCA_002779825.1. GTDB lineage: Bacteria > Armatimonadota > Abditibacteriia > CG2-30-66-41 > CG2-30-66-41 > CG2-30-66-41. Next base: position 9,885 of record PEVN01000330.1, read on the forward strand.
TCGGCGGGCACCAACCCCAACGCGATCAGGTTCCCACCCCAGCCGACCCACTGCCACGGCTCCAGCACGTACGTATGCTTGCGGCCGTCGGCGAAGGTCTGGAACGGAATCCGTCCGGCGCCCCAGGTGGTCGCAAACACCGCGTATGCCCGCGAGCCTTTGTCGACCGACATACGGAGACTGAGGTAGTCCCTCTTGTCCACGTTGGCGGCCAGGTTGGTGTTCATGATCAGCGACCGCGGGAAGGCGCTCCGGACGGTGAGCCCACCCTTGTCGGCGGCAACCGACGCTCCCTCCTTCGCCTGCCAGCCTTGGGGGCCTTTGCCAAACTCAAACACCGTTGAGGCGGAACCGGCCGCAGGAGTGCCCTCGGGAATATCGTACGCCTTCCGCATGATCTCCGCCGAAGTCAGCGCCCGCGCGTAGAGCTTGACGTACTCCACACTGCCGACGAACCCCGCGCCGTAGCCAAGGGGCGAGCCGATCTGGACGGGGTTGTCGGTCGCAGGCGGCAGCTCGCCGTGGCGGGTGACCTCGAAGGGTTGGCCGTTCACCCACAGAAACGACTGGCTGCCGCTCCACACCGCCACCAAGTGGTACCAGCTCCCGGCGACGGGCTTGAAGGCACTGACGCGCGGCTCCCACTGGTTGTCCGAGTACACGAAGAACGACAGCCGGCTGGTCTCCACCGGCCAGTCGAGGCGGAGCATGTACTCCTTGTCCTTGAAGACGATTGTTCGGCCGTCGGCGAGGTCGGTGAGCTTGACCCTCGCCTCGATGCTGAAGCCGCGCTTCAGGTTCAGGTCTGCGGCGGAAGGGACCTCAATCTGCGTCTCGCCGTCCATCCGCAAGGCCGTCTTGCCCTCTTCGGTGACGACCGCGCCACCGGTCAGCGTCGCCGCATGGCCGCTGCCGGAGAGGTCGGCCACCGTGCCGCCTTCGCTGTCGAAACGCCAGTAGCCAACCAATCCCTCCTCGGCGTGGGCGCAGGTCGCCAGGGCTGCCAGTGCCAATGCGAAGGTAGCTCGTCTTGCCATCGTCATGGTGGTGTTCCTCCGGAGACTGGACGGTGAGTGGTGAGTGGTGAGTGGTGAGTGGTGAGTGGTCGGTGGGCTACAACCGCGCTCTACTTGGCGAGTCGGTCTCGGACCGCCGCTATCGGGAATGCGTCGGGCGTCCAGTACTTCAAGTCGAGCGCCCGGAGCACCTTCAATACGGTCGCATGGAGTTGCTTGCCGTCGGGCGCCACGATCATCAAGTTCCCACCGTCGGCGCTCACCGCCGGCCTCAAGCCCGACTTTGCGCGGAGCCTGACGACCGGGCCCCCTGCTGCCGCTGCCGCGTCCGCAATGGGAATCACGCCTTCGGCACCGGGCTCAACGGCTCGCCCGTACCCGTAGCGGAAGTACTCCTGCAGGCGGAACGCGGCCAACTGTGTTGCCGCGTCGGCGCCCGGCTCGACGGCAATGACGCAGTTGGGCTTGCCGTCCTTGACGAAGGGGAAGTCGAGGAGCTGGTTGTCGCTCAGCTTGAACAGCTCCGCGGCGAACTGCGCCACCAGTCGGCTGCCTCTGCCGACGGTCACCTGCACCCTTGCGGTGCCGGCGGCCCCGGCTGCCTTCGCTGGGGCGCCGTTCCACGTGACCGTCGTCAGTTTCATGCCGGGAGGTACCCGGAGGGCAACCGTTGCCTCGCCAGAGCCGTCGAGCGTTGCTTGGAGTCTCCCACCTGCCGTGCCGATCTCTTCGCGCACCTCGCCAACGGTCACAGCGGCCGCCGGCTGCACTTCCAGCAGCGCCCGGAGCAAGACGGGTATCCGCACCGGCACTTTCACGTGCACGCACGTCTCGCCGGCGTCGAGTCGGTTGCGCAGTGCGGCCCCGTCGTACGAAGCAAAGAGCAAAGCCCCCTCAGCCAGGCGCTGGTTCTCGACTGACACGTCGGCGGTCACCGGCGTGCCGGTTTCGTGGGCGACGGCAATGAGTGTCTGCAGCCCGCGCCCGTAGCGGGAAGTCCACAGCGGCTCCGGCGCCCGAGCGGCAGGAACGGGTTCCCACCCGGTCCGCACGCACTCGACGATTGCGGGTAGCCAGCGAACCAGGCGCGCGACGCCCTGGGTGAAGTTGGGGGTGGGAATGTAGCCCACGCGCAGGCTCTGGAGGAGGGTGAAGTCGGCCAGCCCCTCGTACACCGTCGCCAACTGGTCGGGCTTGACGGTTTTCGGATCGACGAAGTCGTTGACGTCGTAGCCTTCCCACCAGACGAGGGTCTTGTGCCCCATCTTCCAGCGGAGACGATCCGAGGAGGTTCGCTCGTTGGTCCACGGGTTGGCTTCGAGCATCGCGCTGTCGCAGTGGAAGCACGACGCGTATGAGCCGGACGACATCGGGTTGGCGACGACTGCCAGCTTCCGGCCGTCCTTGCTCAGCGTGTGGACGAAGTCCATCAGCCGCGCGGTGGAGACCAGCTCGGAGCAGTAGACCCCGACGTCTTCGTCCCACGCGCGGCCGTCCAGCTTCAGCAGTGCCGGCCCGGCGTACCGGGCGACGCCGCCGGCGGTGTCGAAGGCGAAGCCGCTGAGGTCCAGCTCGGCGGCGACCTGCCGCAGATCCCGGTGGCTCTGCGCCTCGAACGTCGTGCCGTAGGGGAAGACCATCAACTCGTTGTCGTGCCCGGTGCACCACGGGGTGTCGAAGTAGGTCTTCACCCGGCGGTCGGTAACCAGCGCGTCGGCGTAACGTTCACGCGCCAGTCGCTCCTCGCACCAGACCTGCGCCGGGATGTAGAACATCATCGCCGTGTCGCAGTGGGTCTCACCGGCGGTGAACGACTGCCGCCGCCACGCCAGGTACTCATCGCGGGACTTGCCGCGCGGATTGCCAAACGGACGCGCCGGCTCGTAGTCCCAGAGGTCCGCGCGGCAGGCGATGTCGCCGGTCCGGCGGAACGGCGCGTAGCACCACTCCCAGCCGCCGAACAGCCGTCGGCAGACCTCCGGTGACCAGCCGCCGGCGGGCCAAGCGCGGTACTGCGTGCTGCCCATGCTGACTCGCGGGTCCACGTCGGGACGCGGGGTGAACCACTCAGGGAAGCTGTCGTAGTACGCTTCCAGCGCTTCGCCCTTGCCCCACTCCCCGGGGGCGGCGCAGGTGACGAACTTCACCTGTACCGTCTTCCCCGGATCGACGACGATCCGGGCGACACACCCCAGCCGTGCCGTGTCGGTGCCGGTCGGTTCGTACTCGTTGCGGAAGTACGACACAACCTGCGAGGGCTCCAGCCCGACAGCCAGCGACGCCTCGTCGGTCCACGCAACTGTGAGGGGCATGTTCCCGGCCATCCGATCAGAGGTCAGCGGCTTGTCGGCCGCGTCAAGCTCGTCCCAGCCGTCGAAGAAGCGCAGCTTCCCGGCGCGCCTGAACTCAAGTCGCGGGCCGACTTCGAGCCAAAGCTGCTCGCCGCCGGTGTTCGCGCACCGCGCGTCCCACACGAGGCAGCGGCCGACTAGCGACAGCGCAAGCACAACGGTCAACGGCGAGTCGCCCCGGAAGGTCAAGCCCCTCCCGTCGCCTTGCGCGGCGACTGTCGGCGCACCCAGTGCAACTGGCCTTTTTGCCTTGCCGTCGAACACGTGGAGTTCGGCTGCTTGCAGCAGTTGAGGGGATAGGGCAGTGCGAGCCTGCAAGTCCCCTCCGCCGCTTACCGTCAGTTCGAGGCTGCCCGCCCGGAGGGTCTGCTGGGCCTGGGCGGCGATTGTGGCGAGCAACAAGGTCACTGTGCCCGCGGCGAACACTTCGCGCCGGTTCATTCACTTCGCCTCCTGCACGTCGGGGTAGCGGGCCTTGACGATCTCGCCGTTCCCCAGTGTCACCGCCACTTCGTGCACGGCGTCAGTCGGCTGGTGCTCAAGCTTGGCCTCATATGCGCCGCTTCCGGCGGCCAGCGGCTGAGAATCGAGTACCGGCTTCGCGCTTCCTACCTGCGTCACGACCACCCGCCGGAGCGTCTCGCCCTCGGCCGCCTTCACCGTGAGTGCCAACTCGGTCTCCGCCTCCCCCGCCCACAGGTCATCGAACGCGGAATCTCCCGCGGTGAAGTACATGCCCAGGCTCAACGCGACGGCCTGCATGGGGTCGGGAATGCGCGCCACCAGCCGAAACGGGTACCACTGCTGTGGGTCCGGGCCGCCCAGCGAATCGGGCGACAGGAACACCGGCACCAGCCAGTGCCCGCGCATGGTGCCGCGGTAGAAGCGCTCATCGATGCCAGCCTTGCGCCCGTCGGGCAGCGCGACACTGCTATGCGCATAGCAGAGGATCTTCCCGCCGCCCAGGCGGTAGTAGCCCTTGAACAGGTACGACTTGCCCGGCGCCACAGGCACCACCTGCCCCCAGTACCCCGACATCGCCCCGGTCTTTGCCTTGAGCCAGAGGCACTTGCCGGAGCGCCCGTCGTCCCGCCAGCCTGTCTCGAAGTTGTCGGGTGTCGCCGTGGCGAACGACCAGCCTTCCGGGGTCGCGCCCAGACCGCTCTCGATGCCCGGGTTCCGCACGAGGTTGGCGACAGGCAACGGCGGATTGCCGGTGAACTGGATCTCGACACTCCACGCGTGGCTGCTCGCGAGCAGTGGGAGAATGAGGGCAGCCAATTCGACCATTGTGTTCATGCACCTCTCGGCAGGCTGTCGCCCAGATTGGGAGAATCTGGGACATGCACGGAGACACGTGCCAGTCTCCGGTGCTGAGCCTCGCGGCGGGTCCAAAGGAGGGCGTACGTGTGCCGGCCGGTTAGCAGTCACCGGCAGTTAGCGGATACATCCGACCGGGCATTGTACCAACCGCCGCCCCCGTAGACTGGGCCGCTGAGCGGAGGGCAGTTGAGCACGTGGCGCCCGCCAGTCGATAGGAACAAACTCACGCACCCGAACTGAGGAGACCGCCATGAGTGATCAGGAGCTATATCGGTACGTCTACTCCGCCGAATTCTACGACGGCTTCCCCGCGTATGGTGAACGCCCCGACGTGGCATTCTACGTCGAGGAGGCGGTGCGGCTCGGCGGGCCGGTGCTCGAAGTCGGTTGCGGCACCGGCCGGGTGCTGCTCCCGACAGCGCGGGCGGGAATCACGATCACCGGTCTCGATCGCTCAGCAGCGATGCTGGAGCGGTGCGGACAGGTTCTGACCGCCGAGCCGGAAGAGGTGCAGCGGCGCGTCACGTTGCGCAGAGGGGACATGCGCGACTTCTCGCTTGGCGCAACCTTCAGGCTCATCACGCTCCCGTTCCGGCCGTTCCAGCATCTGGAAGAGGTCGAGGAGCAGCTTGCCTGCCTCGCGTGCGTTCGGCAGCACCTCGACAACGGCGGCCGCCTCATTTTCGACCTGTTCAACCCGTGGCTGGAGCACATTGTCGACGAGTCACTGCTGGCCGAGCAGCGCGACGGCCGGCCCTTCGAACTGCCCGACGGTCGCCGCGTGCAGCGGAAGGCGCGCATCGCCTCGCAAGACTTATTCCGCCAGGTGCGCTACTGCGAGATCATCCACGAAGTGACCTACCCCGACGGCCGCGAAGAGCGTTTGGTCGAGTGCTTCCCCATGCGCTACACCTTCCGCTACGAAATGGAGCACCTGCTGATTCGGACAGGCTTTGAGGTGGAAGCGGTGTACGGCGGCTTCGACCGCAGCCCCTTCGGCGCCAGGTATCCGGGGGAGCTGATCTTTGTTGCGACAGCGAACTGAAATGCCGGGCGCGCACGTGTGAGCGAGACGATGCAGTCCGACCAGACTTCTACTCCGGCCGCCGCGACCGGGCATAGCCGGCCGGGCCGGACTCGCCTCGTGCCAGTGGCAGGGAAACGGCTGGCCGTGCGGAACTGAAGAAGCACCGCGGGCCATTGAGGCATCGCGGCTTCTTTCGGAGGCACGAGCATGACGGACACCCCCAGACCTGAACACCCAAAGCCGCAGTTCCAGCGCGCGAACTGGCTGAACCTCAACGACACTTGGCGCTTCGCGCTCGACTTCGGCGCGTCGGGCGTCGAGAAAGGCTGGTCGGCTGATCCCACCGGACTGGACCGGGAGATCGTCGTGCCGTTTTGCCCGGAGAGCAAACTGTCGGGTGTTCAGTACACCGACTTCATCCCGGCGGTCTGGTACCATCGAGCGTTCTGCGTGCCGGCCGAATGGGGCGGGCAGCGCGTGTTTCTGCACTTCGGCGGGGTCGACTACGACTGCCGCGCGTGGGTCAACGGCAAGCTCGTGGGGCGGCACTACGGCGGCAGCTCGTCGTTCTGCTTCGACATCACGCCTGCGCTGCGCGATGGAGCAAACGACCTCGTGGTCTGCGCCCTGGACGACGTGCGCTCCAGCGTGCAAGCCTCCGGCAAGCAGTGCCCGGCGCTCAACTCGCACGGGTGCCTCTATACCCGCGTCACCGGCATCTGGCAGACAGTGTGGCTGGAGGCGCGGCCGGCGACACACCTGGAGTCGGTCCGCGTGGTGCCGGACCTTGACGGGGAACGGTTCGTGGCGACGCCGACGATCCGCGGCGGCGGTCGGGGGCTGCAGTTCCGCGCGACGGTTCTGGCCGAGGGCGCTGAGGTGCGCTGCCTCACGCGACCCGCGACAAGCGGCGTTGCGTTCTGCCTGGCGCTTGATACCCCGCGGGCGTGGTCGCCCGCTGACCCCTTCCTGTACGACTTGCGCTTCGAGTTGCTTGAGGACGACACCGTGATCGACTCCGTCAGCAGCTATGCCGGTTTGCGCAAGTTCCACGTCGAGGGCAACCGGCTCTTCCTCAATTGCGAGCCGTTCTTCGCCCGATTCGTGCTGGACCAGGGCTTCTACCCGGACGGCCTCTGGACGGCGCCCAGCGATGCCGAGTTGCGGGCCGATGTGGAGCGGTCGCTGGCCGTCGGCTTCAACGGCGCGCGACTGCACCAGAAGGTCTTCGAGGAGCGCTTCCACTACTGGGCCGACAAGCTCGGGTACCTGACGTGGGGCGAGTTCGCCGACTGGGGCGGCTCCCACAGCTTCGGCAGCCCGCAGGGGATCCACAACTACCAGCGCGAATGGCGCGAGGTGGTTATGCGCGACCTCAACCACCCGTCCATCGTTGCGTGGACGCCGTTCAATGAGACGGCGGGCGGCGCCCGAGCCAACACCGAAGCGCACCGACGGGCCGTGCAGGAGACCGTCGACCTGACCCGCGCGCTCGACCCGACGCGGCCGATCAACGACACCAGCGGCTACGTGCACGTGGACACCGACCTCTACACGGTTCACTGCTACGAGCAGGACCCGGCGAAGCTCCGCGAGAACTTCGCCGCTGTGGCTCCCGATGCCCGCGAGGGGTTCTACCTCAACGTGCCCGACCTCGACGTGGGCTACGCCGGGCAGCCCTTTGTGGTGGACGAGTATGGCGGCACGTGGTGGAACGAGGAGATGGCAGCCCAGAACGCCGACACCAACGCCGGCGAACGCAACCAGAGCTGGGGCTACGGGAAGACGCCCGAATCGCTCGAAGAGGTGTACCCCCGAATCGAGGAACTCACCAAGGTGCTCACCAGCCACCCACACATTGCCGGCTACTGCTACACCCAGTTGACCGACGTAGAGCAGGAGCAGAACGGCGTCTACACCTACGACCGGAAACCCAAGTTCGACGCGGCGCGCCTGCGGCAGTACTTCGGCGCGCCTGCGGCGATTGAGGGCGACGGGTAGAGCGCTGTCGTGCCGGGCCTACTCCACCCGGGCCGCACTCAGCTTTGCCACCACCACGGAGGCACACCGCTGTGCGCAGGTCTCCTGACCGCGCACGTCACCGGACCGGAGGTCTCCTCGACACGCCTGCAGCGGCTGGAGACCTTCGGTCAGACGGGTGTTCCGGTCGGGAGACCGGACCACAGCGTCGCGAGCCCGTGCTGACGCTGACCCCGACACCACGTGAAGCGAACATGGAGGGACCGCCGATGACCCATCGCGAAAACTGGCTACGCGCCATCGAGTTCCGCAGCCCGGAGTGGATTCCGGCCAGCGTCGGCTTCGCGCCGATCACCTGGAAGACCTACCGGGAAGAGCTGGAGAAGATCCTGCTGGATCACCCCAAACTCTTCCCCGGCTTCCAGGCGGGGCACTCCAACTTCTATGACGAGATGCCGGTGGTCTACCGGGAGGGCGAGTACTTCCGCGACAACTGGGGCTGCCTCTGGCACAACGTGCAGGAAGGGCTGGAGGGCATGGTTGTGGAGCATCCGCTTGCCGACTGGAGCGCGCTTGACACCTTCAGCCCGCCGGACCTGCTCACCAAAGACGAGCGGGGCGACCGGAACTGGGACGAGACCCGGCGGCAAATCGAGGAAGGCCGAAAGAACGGCCACCTCACCGGCGGCAACGGCGAGCGGCTGTTCGACCGGATGTACTTCCTGCGCGGCTTCGAGAACCTGATGCTGGACTTCGCCACCGAAGACCCGCACCTGCCGCGGCTGATCGCGATGCTGACGGACTACGAGTTGGCCCTGGTCAACAAGTGGCTCGACATCGGCGTGGACACGATCGGGTTCCACACCGACATCGGCACTCAGAACGCGCTGATGATTAGCCCCGAGAACTTCCGCCGCTACCTCAAGCCGATGTTCACGACGCTGTTCCAGGCGTGTCGCCAGGCCGGCACTCACGTCTGCCTGTCGTCCGACGGCCACCTGCTGGAGGTCGTGGACGACCTGATCGAGTGCGGCATCTCGATGCACGACCCGCAGCTCCGCGCCAACACGCTAACAGGCATCGCCCGGGCGTACAAAGGCAAAGTGTGCACCACCGTCGACCTCGACCGCCAGAGCTTCGCGTTCCTGACGCCCCAAGAGATTCGCGACCAGGTGACGGAGGTCGTCGACGTGATGGCCGACCCCAAGGGCGGGCTGATGATCAGCGGCAGCGTGTGGGGCGCAGATGTGCCGCTGGCGAACATCGAAACGTTGTGCGCAGTGATTGAGGACTGCTGCTTTCCGTGATCCGCGGGCGCGGCCGGCGCTGGTGCCAACGGTTCCCTGTCCGGCTTGCCCCACAGGGGGAGACGCGTTCCCGAAGGAGCCCCCTCGCGATGACACTCCACCCCTCGTTGCCCCTACTCCTCGCCCTCGCCTCCTTCTGCCTCGCCGAGCCCGCTCCGCAATCGCCCCTGCGGTTCTTCTCGGCGGACGCCCACACCCTCCTGCTCTATCACTTCGACGAGGGCGAGGGCACTGTGGCCCACGACGCGGGACCCCACGGCTACGACGGCGAGATCAGCGGGGCCGAGTGGGCGGCGGGGAAGTTCGGCAAGGCGCTTCGGTTCGACGGGAAGGACGACTGCGTCTTCCGGCAAATGACCGAGGCGATCCGGGGTCTGAAACAGTTCACCGTCGAGTGCTGGTTCAGTCAGGATGATCCGTCGGGCAGGCAGTTCCTGGTCGGGCAGGATGTGGGGTTCCACTTCGATCTGTCCAACGGTCAAGCAATGTCGCTGTCCATCTACAACCAGGGCGGCGGAGTGAAGAACGCCGACGGATTGCCGCATCAACACCTGGGCGTCGGGCTTGGGTCGGTGCGCGCGGGGAAGTGGCATCACAACGCGGCGACGTATGCCGGCCGGTACCTCAGCTTCTTTCACGATGGCGTGCTCAAGGCTCGGCTGGAGGCCGCGAAGGACTTCTTGCTCGGCGTGGCCTCGCGGGGCTTCTGGGTCGGCTGCTACGTAGGAACTGACTTCTGGTTCAGCGGGCGGATCGACGAAGTGCGGGTGTCGGACTGCGTTCGCTACGACCCTGATCGTGCGCTCAGTCCAGGTGGAGAGGTCTTCGACATGCCAATCAAGCCCAAGCCGGTGAAGCAGGTCCGCGCGCCGAAGACGACGGGTGCGGCGCATCTCGAGGTGACGCTGAAGAAGCTGTACGGCGGCAATGCCTCCGGGTGGGTCTCCCTCAAGCCGCCGGGGAGGAAGGCCGCGATCGTGGGGCAGTACGCGTTGACTGACATGCAGGACGGAGCGGAGACCAAGCTATCCCTCGACGTCTCAGACGAGTCCGACATGTCCGACCAGTCCGATGGCCCCTACGTGCTGGCGCTGGAGCCAGAGGACACCGGCGCGTACTTGGCAGCCACTGCGGCCAAGCTGGTCGTGGGCGAAAAGGTGGTCGCCCAGTGGACCGGCGAGGTGAGGTCGCGGCGGACCTTCCAGCCGCCCGTGCTTGTGCCGCTTCAGGTCGGCGCGGCCGCCGAGCACAGCAAGCCCGCCCGGATCGTTCTGCTGCCGACGGAGGTTGACCGAAGGTGGGGCGACCTCGAGCTCGACAGCGAGGATCCCGACAGCCCTCCCGTGCTTGCAGGGGACGGGTATGCGGAGTGGTGGCTCAGCCAAGCCGCGGAGACGACATACCGAGTGTATCTTCGCTACGCCGCCGCGGGCCTGCGCCCGTGCGACCTGGTGATCGACGGCGACGACCTGAACGCATACGACATGTGCGCTGTCAACCGCTCTCTCGGTCGCCGCCCTGCAGACGCGCTGTGGGAGTATCAGGGCACCGTCACCCTTAAGCCCGGCGTGCACTGGCTGCGTCTACAGGATGTGCTTCCCGACGTGGTTGCTTTGCGGCTGGAGCCGATTGCAGCGTCGAAGCCGGTCGCGGTTCCGTGGGATCGATACGCGGTGCCGGAGGCGGGATTCCTGTGCGCGGCGAAGGCGTGGGATGCTCAGCCGCTCGTCGGTGTACCGACAGGCGCCAAGGCTGCAACGGACACCGGCGGTGCCGAGCCGGCGCTGCGGTTCTCCGCCTCCTTCACCAACACCGACACCGCCAACTTGTTCGCCGGTGATTGCGTCCGCTTCGAGCACCGCGGACGGTTCGACCTGGAACCGTTCGGTCGCCTGAGCTTCCGTTTCGAGGGGCAGGGAACGGGGCACGTGGTGTCCCTTTGGCTTGTCGATGTGAAGGGAGACGAGAAGCTGCTCTGGCGAACGCGCGACAGCGAACCGGGTCCGCAAGATGTCGCCGTTCCTGTTTCCTTCGAGGGCAACAGCGTCTTCAATCCGGCGCACGTCGTCGCCGTGTGCGTCGAGCTTGACGAGGGCAACCAGCACGCCGCGCAGGCGAACCAGTTCGCGGTTGCGCTCACCAACCCACGGCTCGAACGTCGCGACGACCTGGCGCTCCCGGAAGGCTACGCGCAACTGCTGGCACGCGCCAAGCAGGCGCTCAAAGCACTGTTGCCCAAGCTGCCCAAGAAGGTTGCACCGCTCCGCTCGTCGGGTTTCCGCCCGTGGACGGAGCCGATGGTGCCGGAAGACCACCCGCTCTTCGCCACCACCGACCCCAAGCCGGTCACCCGCAAGACGCTGGGCTACGACCTGCATTTGACCGGCGCCCGCGGCGACGCTGCCAACACGCTGGACGACTTCCACAAGTCCTACGACTTCGGCGATATCTGCTGGCCGCACATCGGCATTCTGCCGCTCCGCGCAAACTACAAGACCGACGAGGACTACCAGCGCGCGCTGAAGGAACTGGAGGAGCGCCTGAAGGACGTCCGCGACCGCGGTCTCTTCTTGTGGGACCTCTGGGGGTACGTCCCCGACAACGCGCAGTTCCCGTGGAAGGTGGCGCCGGAGCATGACGAGATCCTCAAGCGCGTCTGCGGCGACCGCTTCCTCGGCTACGACAACGGCGAGCAGGATGGCCGGTACATCGGCAGTTACGCCGACCGCGACCCGATCACCAACCGCAAGGAAGGTTGGACATGCTTCGCCAAGTGGGATCAGGGCATCTGCAACGACAGCATGGACTACATGAACGCCACCGGCTCGCTCAACTACTCCCACTACTACGGCGAGCGCGGCGCCCGCACCCTCGGGCTGGAGACCGCGCAAGGCTTGCCCAGCGACACGCTGATGTTCGCCTTCCTGCGCGGCGCCTCCAAGCAGTACGGCCGGCTCACCACTCAGGCGACCTCCGTCTGGAACCGCTTCGGCTACAACCTCTACAACGACCGGAAGACCAACGGCGCCAACGGCTACGGCTTCGGCCCCCACAAGGGGTGCTCGCTCAGCCTGCACAAGCGGCTGTTCCTGTCCAGCTACACCGGCGGCGACAGCATCGTCGGCTCCGAGACCGGGCAGTTCACCGGCGACCGCCTGGAGAGCGGCGCGCCCGAGCTGAGCCCGTTGGGCAAGCAGCACCTGCAGATTCGGGAATGGGTCAAGCAACACCCCGACCGCGGCGTGCTGTACACGCCCGTTGCCTTCATGCTGGACTTCTACAACGGCTGGAACATGCCGCGCCACCTGTACCGGAGCGACAAGTACAAGGTGTGGGGCAAGCTGCCGTACGAGAAAGGCGACTACCTGACCGACGCACTGTTCCGCCTGGTCTGGCCCGGCTACGAAGACTGCAGCTACCTGCGCAACGAGCGCGGGTTCGTCTGCCCGACGCCCTTCGGGGACCTGTTCGACGTCGTCACCAACCGCTGCCACCCCGAGATCCTGGCGCAGTACCGGACGATCATGCTACTGGGCGACGTCGAACTCACGCCCGAGGTGGCGGCGAACCTCGGCAGGTTCGTGGAGGCAGGAGGCGATCTGGTGCTTGACGCTCGTCACGCCCGCGCTCTGCCGGCGAACGTCAGCGGCATGACGCTCGGCGCCGAGGCGACGGGCTGCCTGTCCCGGTATCTGCCAACGGGCGAGACGTTCGACGAGCAGCCCTACACCTACACCGTCGCCACGCTGTCGGGCGCCTCCCCGCTGCTGGTGAACGAGCAGGGTCACCCGCTGCTCGCCGTGAACCGAGTCGGCAAGGGGCGTGTGATCGTCGGCACCGCCGACTACTGGATGACCGACCGGCTCACCTACCGCACGCCCGAGATTGTGAACATGGAGCCGCCGTACCGGCTGCTGCGCGGCGTCCAAGCCGCGCTTGGGCAGTACTTCGACTCCCTCAACCCCGTCGAGGTCTCCCCGCCGGGCCTCAACGTCCGCACGTGCTGCTACGACAACGATCCGAAGCGACTGCTGCTCGGGCTGACCAACAACGACCTGTTTGCCGACTGGCGCGGCACGTTTTCGGTGCGCCTCGGCACGGTTGCCTCCGCCACCGAACTCCGAAGCAGCACCAAGCTGCGGCCGAGCAAGGCCATCGACCTGAGGATTCCAGCCGGCGACGTGGCGATCGTCGAGGCGAGGCTGAGGTGAGGGCGGACTGCCGTCCACGTGACGAGGAGGTCCCACGACGGTCAGCCGCCCGACGGCAGGAACCCCAGACCCGTGGTCAACAGCAGTGCCGCCCGGTGAGCGCCCGGGGCGGGGGCTGCCCACCGAGGCCGTTGTAGCGCCTCCCGGCGAGACGCGGCGGACATCCGGTCACGGTCACGGTGCTGTTCCGCCACACGTAGGGCGCCACCATCCTCGCGGATAGGGTGGACGATGGTGTATACTTCCCCTTACCGTCCCCTCTCCAGTCGGTGACGGACACGACGATGGATGGTGTCGCCCGATGAACGGACTGCCTCTGCAGTTCCCAGTCACGAAGCTGGAGCACGTGGTGCTTGCGTGCCGGCCGAACGATCCTCTGGAACCTGGCGACGAGCGCTACGTGGACTTCGCGGCCCTGAGGCACGGGCAGGGACTTGGCGGTCTCAGGAGCGACTTGCTCGACCCGCTACCCACCGGGAAGTTCCACCATCGGTGCATCTGCGGGCACCGTGGCTGCGGCAAGACGACGGAGTTGCTGGCGCTGAAGGACTGGGCGGACCAGAATGGGTTCGCCGTGGTCCACATGGAGGTGGATGAGCACTACGGGCAGATCGAGCTGGACTTCTCGGATCTGTTCCTGCTGGCAGCGACCGGCGCCGAGAGGGCCGCGGAGGACTTGGGCAGCCGTCTCCCGGATGGACAGGTCCGGGGCGTCGTCGAGTGGTTCTCCGAGCGCATTGACGAGGTCAGAGACACGGCGCAATCCGAGCTGTCGGTCGAGGCGGGCGGCCAGGTGGGCGGGAGCCTGCCGCTCGGGCTCGGGAAGCTCTTCGCCAAGTTCACCGCCGGGGTGAAGGCGGGAACGCAGCACGCCACCACAGTCCGCACGCAGATTCGCAGCTACCCCAACGCGCTCATCGACCTCACGAACCAACTACTGGAGACGGCCAATGCTCTGCTGACGGAGGCCGGGCGGCCCCACGGTCTGCTCCTTCTGTTCGACAACCTGGATCGCTACGAGCCGGACTGCATCCACCGCGCGCTTTTCCGCAACAGCCACTTGGTCCAACACCTTGGCTGCCACGCCCTGTTCACTGTCCCCATTGCGCTGGAGTACGAGCCGCGCGGAACGATCCAGGACGCCCATGGGGTGCTGCTGGTGCTGCCCATGCTTCCTTTGCGCCGTCAGCCGTCGTCGTGGGCTGAGACGGTGGCCGGCAGCACCTTCGAACAGGAGGCGGTTGCTGGTCTTCGCGAGGCACTGGCGGCACGCGTGGACCTGGACAGGCTGTTCGAGCATCCCGACGACGCGGACCTTCTGGTGAGGATGAGCGGCGGCTGCATCCGCGATCTGATGCACCTGGTGACCCTGGCACGGCACGAGGTCGGCGGCGCCGCAGTCATCACAACCGAGGCGGTCGTCAAGGCGATCCGACGGATGCGAGCCAGCTACATCACCCGGCTGGCGCAGGAGGACTACGACCGTCTGGCAGCCATTGCTCACCGAGACAGAGTGCCGAGAGATGCGCTCACGCGCCGCTTGCTGTTCCAGCGATTCGCCTTGGAGTACTGGGACGCCGACTACGTGCCCTGGATTGACGTCCACCCGTTGGTCGTCGAGACCGAGGAGTTCCGCAGTGCCTACGGCCATGACAGTTCAATCGCCACCGGCTGACCCATTGCCGGCGGACGAACAGACCGAGCAGGAGTACCGAAGCCTGGTTCGCGCGCTTCGCGAGACCCGCGGGCACTTCGCGCTCTTCCCGGTCGAAAGCGACTACCGCCCCTCTCTCCGCGACGCGCTCTTCGACCAGCTCAATCGGGACCTGAGCGCCGCTGGCATGAAACTGCGCGTGGTGAAGCTGTCCCGAGACGAGTGGGACCCGAAGCTCTGGATCGAGGTTGACGGGCCGGACGGCGATGGTCAGGCGCTTGCCGTCATTGGGCTTGAGGAGACGCCCGGCATCATCCCCGAACCGGGCAAGCCGCGGCGGCGTCCGCCAGCGTTGGCGCTCCTGAACAACTACCGCGAAGCCCTCCGCAAACGGCTGCACGGCCCGCTGCTGCTCTGGTGCGATCCGTTCACCCACATGGCGCTCCAGGAGCATGCTCCCGACCTGTTCGACTGCTACGCGGGGCTCTTCACGTTCCTCGACACCCAGCCCCGGATCGAGTCGCCGCGCTGGTGGGAGCTGGCGCAGCCGACTCAGGCGCGGGATGCCTCAGCCATCGAGCGCCATGTAGCCGGCTCGCGCGCCGCGCTGGCGTTCTACGAGGACAAGGTGCGCGAACTGACCGAGCCGACGCCCGCGCGCGCCCGAGCGCTCCTCGGGCTGGCGGAGGCGCTGTGGGCGCTGGCCGGCGCCGACACCGCCGCCCGCCTCACGCGCGCCGAAGCCGCCGCCCGCGAAGCCCTCGCACTTCTCTCACCCGAGACGAGTGCCCGCGAGTGGGCCCGGGCGCAACACGTCTTGGGCGCTGTCCTGAGCGACCTCCTCACCGGACAACGGGGGGAGAACCTGCTGCGCGCCATCGCCTGCTACGAAGCCGCCCTCCGGGTCGTGACCGAAGCCGACTTCCCCGTTGAGTGGGCGTTGACCCAGAACAACCTCGGCACAGTCTACCGACAGTTGCCGACGGGGGAGCCGGAGCAGAACCTCCGGCACGCCATTGCACGCTACGAAGCCGCGCTGCGAGTCTACACCGAAGCCGACTTCCCCGTGCAGTGGGCGGGGACCCAGAACAACCTGGGCAGCGCCTACCTTCAGTTGCCGATTGGCGACCGGGGGCAGAATCTGGGGCGGGCCATCGCCTGCTACGAAGCCGCGCTGCGAGTCTACACCGAAGCCGACTTCCCCATGCAGTGGGCCATGACCCAGAACAACCTGGGCGGCGCCTACTGCGCGCTGCTAACAGGCGACCGAGAGGGGAACCCGCGGCGGGCCATTGCCTGCTACGAAGCCGCCCTGCGGGTCTATACCGAAGCCGACTTCCCCGTGGATTGGGCCATGACCCAGAACAACCTGGGCAACGCCTACCTTCAGTTGCCGATTGGCGACCGGGGGCAGAATCTGGGGCGGGCCATCGCCTGCTACGAAGCCGCCCTGCGGGTCCATACCGAAGCCGACTTCCCCGTGCAGTGGGCGGGGACCCAGAACAACCTGGGCAGCGCCTATGCGCAGTTGCCGACGGGCGAGCGGGGGCAGAATCTGGGGCGGGCCATCGCCTGCTACGAAGCCGCCCTGCGGGTCTATACCGAAGCCGACTTCCCCGTGCAGTGGGCGGGGACCCAGAACAACCTGGGCAGCGCCTACTCCGAGTTGCCGACGGGCGACCGGGGGCAGAATCTCGGGCGGGCCATCGCCTGCTACGAAGCCGCC